>CABSNL010000005.1 GCA_902479095.1 uncultured Collinsella sp.
GTCGACGACGACGAGCGTGCCGGCGGGCGCGGAGGCGAACAGCGCGTCGAGCTCGGCCTCCCTGTTGCGGACGGGGGCGCTGGCCAGCACCCCCCCGTCGCGGTCGATCAGGCAGGCCCAGTGCGACGACTTGCCGACGTCCAGGCCGAGCACGGCCGCGGGTCTGGTGGATGGCGCTTTCACGGTGGTATCCTTCCGGTAGTCGTTCGACCGGATGGCCTCCCCCTCGGCACTCACATTACCAGCCGCGGCGCCTGCCCGGCACTTTCCTATCAGCCGTCGGGGGCGGCGCGTCCCGCGCCGGCAGCACCCAACAGGCCCTCTCGGGGGCAGGGACGTTCGGCCGTGCGCGGGCGCCCGGTCGGCGGCCCGTTCTGGGCGCGCCTCAATCGTAGCCCGAGACGGTCCCGGGCTGACAATTTCGACTGTAATGTCGACGACGACGAGCGTGCCGGCGGGCGCGGAGGCGAACAGCGCGTCGAGCTCGGCCTCCCTGTTGCGGACGGGGGCGCTGGCCAGCACCCCCCCGTCGCGGTCGATCAGGCAGGCCCAGTGCGACGACTTGCCGACGTCCAGGCCGAGCACGGCCGCGGGTCTGGTGGATGGCGCTTTCACGGTGGTATCCTTCCGGTAGTCGTTCGACCGGATGGCCTCCCCCTCGGCACTCACATTACCAGCCGCGGCGCCTGCCCGGCACTTTCCTATCAGCCGTCGGGGGCGGCGCGTCCCGCGCCGGCAGCACCCAACAGGCCCTCTCGGGGGCAGGGACGTTCGGCCGTGCGCGGGCGCCCGGTCGGCGGCCCGTTCTGGGCGCGCCTCAATCGTAGCCCGAGACGGTCCCGGGCTGACAATTTCGACTGTAATGGACGTTCTTAAACGACTAGTCAAACAAGAACGTCCCCGGTGACTAGCCATTTAAGAACGTCCCCAAGTGCCGCATCCGGAGCGGGGCAACGCCGCGGGTAGAGGACGGACAGCGAGCGACGTCCAGAGCGAACAAGTTGGCATGAAAAAGGCGAGGCATTGACCTTCTGGTCATGCCTCGCCTTTTGAATGACAAATTGTCGCCCTGGGCGGCGCGCAGCGTCGGCCGGTTACGGCGTTTGGTAAAACGCCGTAACTACTCTCGGGCTCCGTACTGCTCGTAGTAAGCGTCGATGGCGGCCTTGAGCTCGTCGTCGATGACGACCTTACCGTCAATCTCGTGGTTGTAGAGGGTCTCGACGACCTCGGCCATGGAGACGATGCTCGCGACGGGGAAACCGTACTTGGCCTCGATCTCCTTCTGCGCGGTGGTCACACCGCCCTTGCCGACCTCCATGCGGTTGAGGGACACGATCAGGCCCTTGATCTCGACATCGGCAGCAGCCTTGACCTTGGGATAGGTCTCGTCGATGGACTTGCCGCTGGTGGTAACGTCCTCGACCATGACCACACGGTCGCCGTCCTTGGGCTCATAACCCAGCAGGTTGCCCTTATCGGCACCGTGGTCCTTGGCCTCCTTGCGGTCGCAGCAGTACTTGACCTCCTTGCCGTACAGCTCGTGGTAGGCAATTGCGGTCACGACGGCCAGCGGAATACCCTTGTAGGCCGGTCCAAACAGCACATCAAAGTCGTCGCCAAAGTTATCGTGGATGGCCTGGGCGTAATACTCGCCCAGCTTCTTGAGCTGATAGCCCGTCACGTAAGCGCCGGCGTTCATAAAGAACGGGGACTGACGGCCGCTCTTGAGCGTAAAGCTGCCGAACTTAAGGACGTCGGACTCGACCATAAACTTGATGAACTCTTGCTTGTAAGCCTCCATGCGGGCTCCTCTCGTAATCGCGTACGTGCCTTCCAGTTTAGCGCAGGCGAAGCGTCGATGCGGGCGCGCTTTGGGGCCACGGCATTCTGTAAAGGCTTTGTCAGGGGGGAATGGTTTTCCGAACAATGGGGTTGACATGTCAAACCCCCTCATCAAGAATACGGGCGGATTAAAAAGGGGTACGAGATACCCAAAGCGCGCTGCGCTCAGCCTTTAGGAGGTGTGCCATGGAAGGCAGTCCTAGTCGAAAAACCTGCATGTCGCCCTCGGCACGCCGCGAGGACTCCGCACACGCATAAACGCCACCGGCAGATCGCCAAAACCACCGCAAAGGCGCGCTGCACCCTTTGTGGGCTCAAGAGCTTGACGTGAGCGACATCTAGGTTTTTTGAAGCAAATACGACACGTACGCTAACTCCCCTCAACAAGGAGGACCCTATGCTGATGCTCAAAACCGTCACGGTACTCGAAGCCATCTCCAAGCGCCGCCGCACGGCGCGCCCTGCCGCTCATACCGGCCTGTCCAAGAACACCATATTCGCCGCCACCCATAGTGCCGAGGACGCCCTCGTACTGCTTGACGCCACGGCAAACGGCCTCACCGTCGAGCAGGCAACTGAGCGCCTGAACGCCGTCGGCCCCAACACCATCGAGGCAACGACCAAAACGCTCGCCCGCCGCATCGCCGACGCGTTCATCGATCCCTTCGCCGGCATCCTCGCCGCGCTCGCACTGGTCTCGCTCTACATCGACGTGCTCGCCGTGCCCGAACCGCAGCGCGACCCCTCCACGGTCATCGTCATCGGCACCATGCTGCTGGTATCGGGCGGCATGAAGTTTATCCAGGAAGCCCGCAGCGGCAATGCGGCCGAGGCCCTCAAGGACCTGGTCTCCAACACTTGCACCGCCCTGCGCGACGGCGAGCGCATCGAGATCCCCTTCGACGAGCTCGTCCCCGGCGATGTAATCCGTCTCTCTGCCGGCGATATGGTGCCGGCAGATGCCCGCATCATCACCGCGCGCGACCTGTTTGTGATCGAGTCCGCACTCACCGGCGAGAGCGAGGCCGTCGAGAAGACCACCGCCGTCACCGTCGTCGAGGGCACCGACGGCTCCGCACTGCCACTCTCTGCCCGCAAGAACATCGTCTTTACCGGCACCTCCGTGCAAAACGGCGCCGCCATGGCGCTTGTCGTTGCCACCGGCTCGGACACCTACCTGGGCGGCATCGCCAAGATGCTCAACGGGCGCGGCGAAAAAAGCGCGTTTGACCGCGGCGTCTCGAGCGTCTCCATGCTGCTGGTGCGCCTGATGCTCGTTATGGCGCCGGCCGTCTTTGCCATCAACGCCGCCACCAAGGGCAACGTCATCGACGCGCTGCTGTTCGCCACGAGCGTGGCCGTGGGCATCACGCCGCAGATGCTTCCCGTCATCGTGACCACGAGCCTGTCGCAGGGCGCCAAGGACCTCGCCCGTCGCCAGGTTATCGTCAAGGAGCTGCCGGCGATTCAAAACCTCGGAGCGATGGACGTCCTGTGCTGCGACAAGACCGGCACCCTCACCGAAGACCGCATCGTGCTCGAGCGCTATCTCAGCACCGACGGCAACGAAGACGCACGCGTGCTGCGCCATGCATTTTTGAATAGCTTCTTCCAGACCGGCCTCAAAAACCTTATCGACCTGGCCGTAATCGACCGTGCCGATGTGACGCCCTCGACCGTCGTGCCCGATTCTATGCTGGGCCAGAGTCTGCGCGACCGCTATACCAAGGTCGACGAGGTTCCCTTCGATTTCTCGCGCCGTCGCCTGAGCGTAGTTGTCGCCGACGCCCAAGGCAAAACCCAGATGGTTACCAAGGGCGCTGCCGAGGAAATGCTCGAGATCTGCTCCTTTGTCGAGATCGATGGCATCGCTCAGCCGCTCACCGACGAGAAGCTCGCCCAGATTCGCAAGCAGATCGCCGGACTTAACGCCGAGGGCCTACGCGTAATTGCCGTGGCGCAGAAGACCAATCCGCGCTGCGTGGGCGAGTTTGGCATCGCCGACGAGTGCGACATGGTGCTGATGGGCTTTTTGGCCTTCCTCGATCCGCCCAAAGCAAGTGCCGCGGGCGCCGTCGCCACCCTCGAGGCCAAGGGCGTGGCGGTCAAGGTCCTAACCGGCGACAACGACCGCGTCGCCGCCACCGTCTGCGAGCAGATTGGTATCGATGCGAGCAACGTCTTGCTCGGCTCCGAGATCGATGCGCTCGATGACGCCGAACTTGCCGAGCGCGCCGAGAAAACCCACCTCTTCGCCAAGCTCTCGCCGCTGCAGAAGGCGCGCCTGGTACGTGTCATGCGCGAGATGCTCGGCCACACCGTGGGCTTTATGGGCGACGGCATTAACGACGCCGCCGCCATGCGTGCGAGCGATTGCGGCATCTCGGTCGATTCGGCCGTCGATATTGCCAAGGAATCCGCCGATATCATCTTGCTTCAGAAGGACCTGGGTGTGCTCGAGCGCGGCACCATCGAAGGCCGCCGCACTTACGGCAACCTGCTCAAGTACCTCAAGACCACGGTGAGCTCCAACTTTGGCAATGTGCTGTCCGTGACCGTCGCGAGCCTGTTCTTGCCGTTTTTGCCCATGAGCGCCCTGCAGCTGGTTCTGCTGTCGCTGGTCTACGAGATCGTGTGCATCGCACTGCCGTGGGACACCGTCGATGACGCCTGGACTGCCCGCCCGCGTGCCTGGGACGCCGCGTCCATCAAGGGCTTTATGCTCGAGCTGGGCCCCGTGAGCTCGCTGTTTGACATCGTGACCTTCGCCGCGCTCTTCTTTGTCGTGTGCCCCGCCGCCGTGGACGCAAGCTGGTCCGAGCTTGCCGCCGCGGGCGACGTCGCGGGTATGACGACCTTTGCTGCGCTCTTCCAGAGCGGCTGGTTTGTCGAGTCCATGTGGTCGCAGACACTCGTGGTCCACATGTTGCGCTCCCCGCATCTGCCGAGCCCGCGCGACCACGCCGCGCCCGCATTGTGCGTTCTTACCGTGCTGGGCCTGGCGCTCGTCACCTGGCTGCCGGCAAGCCCCATCGCCGATGTGCTCGGCCTCATGCCGCTGCCCACGAGCTTTTTTGGGCTGCTCATTGGCATCGTTACCGCCTATATCGCGCTCACCCAGCTGGCAAAGTGCCGCTACATTGCCCGCCACGGCGAGCTGCTGTAGCAAGTAGACGGAAAACACCCTGCCAGCTGCCGTTGCCACTACCACAGCTGCCAACGCCGCTGCCGCTGCCTCTGCCGCCGCCGCAGTCTATCCCCCCAGCAGTTGCGGTGAAATAGTCCCTGTTTAAAGCCCCGTGACTTTAATTTAGGGACTATTCCACCGCGACTTATTGGGAGATTAGCTAGTCCTTGGGTGTCCAGGACCAGAAGAAGTTGATGAGGGCCACGCGCGAGGCGGTGCCGGTCTTTTTGTTGATCGAGGAAATGTGACGATAGAGCGTGGAGCGCGAAAGGAAAAGCGTTGTGGCGATGTCCTGAACGCTCTGGTCCGAAACGACCAAGACCTCAAGAATATCGCGCTCGCGCCTTGTAAGCCCAAAGGTGACGACGAAGGCATCGAGGCGTTCATCGGACGTGAGCTCCGCTGCCTCCACGGGCTCGGGGTCGGAGCATGTGGGCGCAAGATCCCCACCAAGATCGTCGGTGGCAAGCGGCAGGCCATCCTGCATCACGGCATCATCGGCTCGTTGCCCCAACTGCCCCAGCAGCGTAATCGCAATGCCCACAAACATCACGAGCGCCGCACCGACCGCAGCCAGCACGTTTTGACTCGAGATGATCGCCACCGCCGGCACCGTCACGAGCATCGAGCACACGTTGTTGACGACGCGACCCATGCACGGCCAAAAATATGACCAGCGCGCATAGAGCGAGACGGCGGCATATTTTGTGGTAAAGAACACCACGAAAAAGCCCGAGCCCAGATAAAAGATGATCGTGGCAGCAAGCTCGTTGCCGCCATTGCCATCGACGATGAGCACAAAGAACGAAAGCGTGGACAGTATGGCGGCACATGTCATGCCGATATTCATATACGAGCGGCCGTGCAGGTCAAATAGTGCGCCAGCGACCAACGAGCTCACGACAAGCAGCAGGCGCGGCCAATCGCCCAAATCGACGGCTCCGACAGCATGCAAGGTCGTGAAGCCCGCGTTGAGAGCGGCGAATACGCTGGAAAGATACGCCGTCGCCACGGTCAGGCGAACTACGGCGCGACGGAATGCCGCCTTTGCCTCGGGATCGTCATGCCACTTGGCGCCATATTCCAGAGCATCTACCGAAAGCCCGGCAGCACTGGGTTCAAAGTTGGGGTCGGACTCGTCGCGCAGCTTGGCGCGTCGGGCACCGTGGAGCAACGCCACCTGCGCGATCGCACAGACGACCAGCACAGCCTGCTGAGGAATACCGACAGGCATCACCATGTGGTTGATCACCTGTACCAGAACGCCCATGGCATAGGAAAGTGCGGCGGCGCGCGCCAGGCAGGGCGTCTGCGCAAAACGCCGCGCAAGATTGGCATGGGCGGTCGATCCGCAATAGCCCAGGGCGCAGCACGCCACCAGGCCGCCGGCAATTACTACCTCAAACCGCACTGCCGTAATCATCAGCAGCAACGCCGATACCAACAGCACGCCTGTAATATCGCTCGTCGCATCGATCGTCTGGGGAAGGCGATAGTACAGAAATGGGCGCACGAAAAAGCCAATCACGCTCGCGCCGACAACGATGCTCTCGTAGATGACGACCTCACTCGATGGCACGAACTCGGCTATGCGCACATCAAAGAGATACTCGCACGCCAAAAACGTGAAGAAGAACAGCGCCAGGCATATAATCTCCCGAATGCCCCGACGCAGATATGCGGTTGTGTCTCCCATGCCCCTCATGATTAACCCCCGGCCGCTCAATTGTCTGGAATTCCATTTTAATAAAGAACCAGTCTCAATATCGAAGCCAGGCTCGAAATGTTGCCAATTCGACCCCAGCCGTCCACATCACGCCGCGATTTTGAGCCGCATGGACCAGAAGGGACGCGCGCGATCTCTAGCTCGGCCAGGAGTGTCTCCAACTACCACTCATTTAAGTACGTCCCCAATGAGTGGCCGAAGAGTGTCCCCCGCGACTAGTCGTTTAAGAACGTCCCCAATGACTAGTCAAAAATGGGCCATGTGTCCCAGTTGTGGAGACTCCTTGAGCCGTCTGGGTATCGCGAAGAATCGCACACTCCCCCATCATCAAAAGTGACACACGCTACCTGTTGATGGGAGGCAGCCATGGGCTTCTTTGACAAGATGTTCGAGAAGAAAGAGTGCGCGATTTGCGGTACCGAGCTGGGACTTCTAGGTAAGACAAAAATCAATGAAGGCTACCTGTGCAAAGAGTGCGCCGGCAAGCTCTCCCCCTACTTTCACGGCTATCGCTCCAGCACCGCGGACGATATCCGTGAGCAACTCGCCTACCGCGAGGCCAACGCCGAGCGCCTGTCTTCGTTCAACCCCACGCGCACGCTTTCTGCCGGGCGCACCAATATTATGCTCGATGAAGACGCGGGCCTGCTGATCATCACTTCGCAGAGCCGCTGGCGCGACGCCAATCCCGACATCATCGAGTTCTCGCAGGTACTCGGCTGCGATATGGATATCGACGAGCAACGCACCGAGATCTATCGCGAGACCAAGGACGGCGAGCGCGAGAGCTACAACCCGCCGCGCTACGACCTGGATTACGACTTTAATCTGACCATCCACGTCAACACGCCGTACTTTACCGAGATCAACCTGCGCGTGAACGACTCCACCATCGATCAGCGCGGCTCCATCGAATACCGCGAGGCCAAGCGCCAGGCAACCGAGGTCCGCGATGCGCTGGTGCAGCTGCGCCAGGAGACGCGCGACAGCGTCGTGGCCGCCAAGGCCCCCAAGACCGCGGTGACCTGCCCCTTCTGCGGAGCCACCACCATTCCCGATGCCAGCGGGCGCTGCGAATACTGCGGCGGCGCCATCGGCGCATAGCCCCCGGCACGGAAAGGACCGATCATGGCCTTCGAGAGCGTTAACTATCAGTGCCCTGCCTGCGGTGGCCCCTTGCATTTTGCAAGCGCCGAGCAAAAGCTCGTCTGCGACTACTGCGACTCGCGCTTTGAAGTCGAAGAAGTCGAGGCCCTCTATCGCGAGCGCCAGGACAAGGCCGACGCCAAAGCCGATGCGGCAGCCGCAACGCCCAAGCCCGTCGCCGACGACGCGGTGCAGGAGCTTGCCCAAAACGCCGGCTACATCTGCTCGTCGTGCGGCGCCGAGCTCGTATCCGACGGCACCGTCGCCGTCACCACCTGCCCGTACTGCGGCAACTCCGCCGTGGCGCCCGGTCAGCTCTCGGGCGACTTCTCGCCCGACCTGGTGATTCCGTTTAAGCTCGGGCGCGACGACGTCACGGCCGCACTCAAGGAGCACTACAAGGGCAAGATCTTGCTGCCCAAGAGCTTTGTCACCGGCAACCACATCGACGAGGTCCAAGGTGTCTACGTGCCGTTTTGGCTCTACGGCGCCCGCGTGGATGGCGAAGTGCACTTTGACGCGACCAACGAGACCGTGACCGAGGAATCCGACCGCACCGTCACGACCACCGACCACTACGATGCCTATCGCAAGGGCAATATCTCGTTTAAGCGCGTGCCCGTCGACGGATCATCCAAGATGCCCGACGGCCACATGGACGCCATCGAGCCGTTTGACTACGACGCACTGCGTCCGTTCTCGGTCGCATATATGCCCGGCTACATCGCCAACCGTTACGACGAGGACTGCCAGACCTGCAAGGCGCGCGCCGAGCGCCGTATGGAAGAAAGCACGATCTCGGCCCTGCGCGAGACCGTCGTCGACGAATACGACGATGCCACGGTCGAAAGCAAGCAGCTCGACTACACCTGGGAAGACAGCGACTACGCCCTGTTCCCCGTCTGGATGCTCTCCACCTCGTGGAACGGCAAGAGCTACCTGTTTGCCATGAACGGCCAGACCGGCCGCTTGGTCGGCGAGCTCCCCTGCTCCAAGCCCAAGCTCGCCATCGCCTCGGTGCTGTTCTTTATGATCGGATTTATCCTCTCCCAGATCCTCTTCATGGGTGAGAACGCCTTCGATCCGGATTACCTCACCTTTGATATCGAGGGCATCCTCATCAATATCATCGCGCCGCTGATCATCGTGATTATCGGAGACGTGCTACTGGTAGGCCAGCTCAAGACGGCCAACGAAGCAACCTGTGCCGATGAGTATTGTGGCGAGCTCGACCTGACCGAGAAACACGACACCTTCAGCCACACCGAGACCACCGTTGTCATGAAAGACGACAAGGACGACTAAGCAATCCAACCAATACCACCCGGCCTTTGACGAGAAAGGAAGATCACCATGGGACTCTTGAAAGCTGGATTGGGTGCTGCCGGCGGCGTCATGGCCGACCAGTGGAAGGAATTTATCTACTGCGAATCGATGCCCGCTGACGTCTTGGCCTGCAAGGGCAGCAAACGCACCGGTGGCCGCAGCTCCAACACGCGCGGCGAGGACAACGTCATCTCCAACGGCTCGGTCATCGCCGTCAACGACGGCCAGGGCATGCTCGTGGTGCAAAACGGCAAGATCATCGAAGTCGCGCTGGAGCCCGGTGAGTTCGTCTTCGATACCGGCAGCGAGCCGAGCGTCTTTAGCGGCAACCTGGGCGATTCCATCAAGGAGACCTTCGCCAATATCGGCAGCCGCTTTACCTTTGGCGGCGACGCGGGCAAGGACCAGCGTGTCTACTTCATCAACACCAAGGAGATCATCGGCAACAAGTACGGCACCGCCTCGCCCGTGCCCTTCCGCGTGGTCGATAACAACATTGGCCTGGACGTCGACATCTCCGTGCGCTGCAACGGCGAATATTCGTACCGCATCACCAACCCGCTGCTGTTCTACACCAACGTATGCGGCAACGTGACCGATAGCTACACGCGCGACAAGATCGACAGCCAGCTTAAGTCAGAGCTGCTCACCGCCCTGCAGCCCGCCTTTGCCAAGATCTCGGAGATGGGCATTCGCTACAGCGCCATCCCCGGTCACACCACCGAGCTCGCCCGCGCGCTCAACGAGGTCCTCTCGGCCGACTGGCGCGACCTGCGCGGCGTCGAGATTGTGAGCTTTGGCGTCAACTCCATCGCCGCCTCGCAAGAAGACGAGCAGATGATCAAGGACCTGCAGAAGGCCGCAGTCATGCGCGATCCCACCATGGCAGCCGCCAACATCGCCAGCGCCCAGAGCGATGCGATGCGCGCGGCAGCCGCCAACCCCAACGGCGCGATGGCCGGCTTTATGGGCATGGGCATGGCGGGCGGCATGGGCGGCATGAACGCCAGCCAGCTGTTCGCCGCCGGCCAGGCACAGCAGCAGGCCGCCCCGCAGCCGGCTCCGACACCCGCCCCCGCACCGGCTCCTGCCGCTGCCCCCACGGCCGGCACGTGGACCTGCACTTGCGGCGCCACCAACACCGGCAAGTTCTGCCCCGAGTGTGGCAGTCCCGCACCCGCCCCGGCACCGGCCAAGTGGTTCTGCCCCAACTGCGGCAGCGAAAACGGCGGCAAGTTCTGCAGCAACTGTGGAACGCCCAGGCCCTAACCCCTCTATCTGGTAATTGGCGGGGGTTCCGCCACCCCCGCATTTGCTTCTATGGGTTTCGTTCGATAAAGGAGGACACCATGAAGACAACGTTCAAAAAGTCCGTACTCGCATTTCTGACATGCGTCCTGGCGCTCGCCTTTGCCCTGACGGGCTGCAGCGGCGGCGGCAAAGACCCCAAGGCCAACTTCGTCGGCAGCTGGGAACTCTCGGGTGGAACCGTGGATGGCGAAGAGCTGACCGATGAGTACATGAAGATGCTCGAGGATTGGGGTGTCCACTGTGTTCTGATTCTCGATGAGGACGGTACAGGTGCCCTCGACCTGTTCCTTGAAGTCATGGACCTTAAATGGGAGGCAAAGGACGCCACCACCGTAACCATCACCGCCGAAGACGAGTCGCATGACATGAAGCTCAAGGACGGCAAACTCATCCTCGAAGAAGATGACGGCAATCTTGTCTTTACCAAGTCCGACAAGGACCTGTCCGGTACGGTGAAGAAGGATCGCGAGGCGGCCGAGAAGGAAGAAGAGATCGATGAGGCCGTCGAAGACGAAGATGTCCAGAGCGTCGAAATCTCCCCCGCCGTCACCGTCGCCGATGACGATCTGTGCACCATCACCATCACCGAGAAGTTCAAGGACGACTGGGGCGACATCGGCTTTGTCGTCAACATCACCAACAAGAGCGACAAGGACCTGACCTTCTACGCCCCCACCGGCAAGACCAACGTCAACGGCACCATGAAGGAAGCCTGGTTCTCGGCTCACCTGATGCCCGGCACCAACGCCACCGAGGAATTCACGTTCTCGAGCGGCGAGCTTGACAGCCTTGACGACCTCGTCAATACGACCATCGGCATCGACGCCTACCTGACCGATTCCTATGAGGACGTCGCCTCCTACACCGCGACCATCGCGTAGCGGCACGTAACATCAGCCGCGGATTGGCGGACACATCCGCGCACTTGCCAGGCGGGGCCGCAGGAATTGATCCTGCGGCCCCGCCGCTTTATGCCGATGCGTAACGAGCGCTAGCGCTCCATGTTGGGAACGATGCTGCCCTCCGTTACTGCGCGCACGGCCAAGCGCATGATGTTGTCGTAGCCGGTCTTATTGAGAATCTCCGAGATGTGGCGTTTGATGGTGCCCTCGCTCATAAACAGCTCGGCCGCGATCTCGCGGCGGCTTTTACCCTCGCAGGCAAGGCGCAAGATCGACAGCTCGACATCGTCGAGGGCCGCCGTGCCCGAGAAGATGCTCTCGGGCGGCTTGGGAAACGTGCAGTAACCCGCCAACGTGGAGCGCATCACGGCGAAAAGCTCGTCGATACCGACGTTCTTGTACACAAAGCTGTCGACGCCCGCCTCGCGCGCCTGGTCCACAAAGGTGATTTCGGGCATACCCGTCATGATAATGACGCGGCACTCGGGCAGTTGTTCTTTGATGCGCGCCGCCGCCACGATGCCGTTGGAATCATGCTCGGTGCATACGTCCATCAGTATCATGTCCGGGCGCTCCTTAAGCACAACGTCCAAGGCATCCGAGGCGTCGGCGATCGCGGCAACAACCGTCATGTCGGGCTGGTCACCGACGGAGCGCGCGAGGCTCTCGCGCAAGATAGCCTGGTCTTCGACGATTAACACGCGAATCATGAACTTCTCCTTTGGACCGTGGCGCTGGAGGCGAGCGGGATGGACACCGTAAGCGTGAAGGGCGGGGCGGTGTGGACTTCCAGGCTGCCGCCCAGATTCTGTGCGACATGCCTCATACCTGGGATACCCGTTCCCTCGCGATACGATACGGGTGCAGGCGCGCCGTCGTTAGAAACGACCATCCGCGCGACAGCGCCGTCTTCTGTCCCCTCCTGCCACAGGCGCACATGGACCTGATGGGCCTGTGCATGCTTGGTGGCATTGGTCGAGGCTTCGCGGATAATCTGCAAAAATGCTGCGGCGACACGCGCGTCGTTTGGCAGCTCGCCCTCCACATCGATCTGCACGCTCACCAGGCCAAAGGCATGGACGATATCGCCCAATTGCTCTGCCGGTTCGGTGTCGCCCCCGCTGCGCAAATCGGCAGCGATTGAGCGCAGCAGCGGGTCGATCTGCTCGAGTGACTCGTCATCCAGGCGCCCTTCCTCCAGATAACGATGGAGAATGGACAGGCGCTGCCCGATCACGTCGTGCACGCGAGCGCGCATACGCAGATAGGCCGCATTGTCAGCAACTTTTTTGACTTCTTCGATCTGGGCTTGGAGCTCTTGGCCCGCAAGCTCAAGCAGGTGGTTGGCTTGCGCTAGGCGATCATGGGCATGCGCATACTCTGTTACATCCAGACCGATAATGCGCTCGAAGAGGCGGCCCGAAACCATAACGTCATCGTGCACGAACAAGCGAATCTCGGCGGGAGAAACCTCGACCACAACGCGCGCCTCACCAAAGCGGTCCAGATTAATCCGCACACGGTTCCTGCTGCTTTCGGGCATTTGCATGCTGAGTTTGCGCAGGTCGTTCCATGTACCGCTCATATCGCCTAGGTCGGTGGGCATATGAAGCTCCACCAGGTTTTTGCGCATGCAGCGGTTCATGAGCAGCGGACGGCCCCTCGGGTCCAGATACAGGATGCCCACGGGAATCACGTTGATGGTCTCGATCGTCGAGAACATGGTGATATCCTCCTGGCGGTTGCGGACATCCATCAAGAGCGCCGCGATGGAACGGAACAGGAAGAACGCTCCCTCTGCGATAAGGACAACGGTCCACGCCGAGCCCATGGCAAAAACCACCGGCGGTGTAACGGTGACAACAAGCAGCAGCTCGACCAGCATGACGGGGCGACGATAGCACACCATAAGCACCACGCCGTAGGCAAAGATCACGGCATTGAGCCACAACGCTCTGCCCATTGCCCTGGCGCAAACGTCAAGCGGCGCCACCAGATATGAGCCAGACGACGCGAACAAGATGAGCGCCGAAATAACTAGGTGAAGCACGAGGCTCGCCTCGTAGGCACAAACCACCTTACGGTTATAGGACGAGCGGCGCGATGCGATGAGCGGGACGTGGATCGTCTGCAGACACGCAGCCAGGGCAAAGACAACATCGAGCGCAACGATTTGGGGAAGAATGAGCGAAATCTGCATCGTCACTCACCCGCCCTCGGCATCAAGACGATCATGCGCAGCTGGCCGGGCTCGCCCTCAAGGCGGTATGCCACGTTGCGCCCTTGCAGAGCGCTATCGAGCTCTTGCGCAGCGGGCGTCTGCGAAAGATCTGTATCATCGTTGGAAAAAAGCGTGGCGCGTAGCTCGACACTGCATCGGTCATGGTCGCCCAAGTGATACATAAGCGCCGGATGGTCGGTGGTGTAGGCAAAAAACGCAAAGTCATACACGCAGTCGTACAGGGCGCTTACCGTACTGGCGTGCAACGGGCGCCGTATGGCGATAATCGAGGCGCAATCGATATCGATGGTGCGCAGGTCGCTTGCGAGCTCGTTGGCAATGAGCTGAATGCGGTCGCGATCAAAACCGCTCTCCCCGTGCTGTGCCAACGTGAGCGACCCCTTGCGCTTGCAATAGGCGACGAGCATCTTGGCGCGCTGCAGCATGCGGTAACGCTCGTGCGAAGACGATTCATCGGTCAACGGCGGCAGCGAGCTCAGCAGGTCGTACATCCCTTCGAGCGCGCGGGCAAGCGCCTGGTCCACGTCTTGGACCAGCAAGGTCTCGGCCTCTTGGTCTGCCAGGTGCGTCTTAAGGTCGTAGTCGGCGGCGAGCAGCTCATTTTGACGCTGCAGCTCCATACGACGATGTGCCAGTTCACGGTTAAGCTCGTTGAGATCCGACACGTCTTGGGCAAGCAGGGCCGATCCGCCCAGCAGTGGAAAGGCACGGTACATCACATCGGGATCGGACGCCACGGCAAAGGCATGGGCGCGGCTGTGCGCCTGGGTCCGCAACTCCTCGCGCACGCCTACCGGCATTGGCTTTGACACTGGCGTGGCATAGACTTCCTGCAGGTCGCGCGTTAGAACTTTGAGGTCAAGCGGCAAGGTGTCGAAAATGCCGGCGATGTCGTGATATGACGGAACGACACCGCAATCGAGACAGATTTCCATCGCCACCACGCACAAGACGCAATAGACGAGCGAGAAGTTGAGCCTCCATGCCCAGGGCACGCGCAACGCATATGAGATGGCAAAGAACGCGCCGCCCAGCAGCACGAGCGCCGCCGTGCCCGAGAAACGTTGGATGCGAAAGGACGAGGACCGGCCCACCAGGATAAAAAAGGCCACAAAGTTAAAGGCCGTCCACACGAGGACGGCGAAATAACCCCAGCCGTACGTGTAATCGTTACTCCAGGTGTCGCTTGTACGGTCAAAGTGGAAGACCTGCTGGTGAAAATCGTTGGTGAGCACAAATCCGATAAGCAGGATAGCCACAATCCACAGCGCAGCGCAGTAGCGGCGACCCAGGCGGTGTTGCTCCAGGCCCGCAAGGCGCAGACCACACAACTGGTAGAGCAGCGGAATGAGCGTCATGGGCACGTAGTACAGGTACCACAGCACGGTGGCATAGAACGGCGTGAACGACTTGTACTTGAGAATGACTTCGATCATCCACAGAGCGCAGATGGTGGCGACGGCAACAAGGCGGCGGCGCAGCACATAGTCCAAACAGCGCAGATAGACCGATACGCCCCAGATCGAAAATGCAATTGCGGCAACAAGCAACGGCAGAGAGCTCGAATGGACGAGCACATCCACGACCTCTTCGGACACCTCGCTATAGGCGGGCACGGCGTTAGAAAGTTTGGGGTCGAAGGCGAACAGCGCCGGCAAGACTGCCAAAAGCATGAGGAACAGTGCGGTGATGGCGCCGGCGATAGCGAAGACGCGGTGACGGTACGCCTGATGTGTTATGCCAACAAGGAATCGCGGCATAGCGAAGAGCCTGCCGCCCCTGGGATCCGCCACGGGTGCGGATCGGGCGGCCGCGTGGCCGATATGTCGCTCACGGGTACCCATAGTGCTTTTAGTGTACCGACAGGCAGGCCCAAAAAACGGGCCACATGTCCCAAAATCCGTAGACGGCAAGGCGCCCGGCGAGCACATACTCGCCGGGCGCCTTGGTTAGGAGGCTACGGTTATCGGGAAAGCCTAGGCCAAATCTTCGCCGTTGGTGGCGATAACCTTCTTGTACCAGTCGAAGCTCTTCTTTTTGGAGCGCTTGAGGGTGCCGTTGCCCGCATCATCGCGGTCCACATAGATAAAGCCGTAGCGCTTGGACATCTCGCCCGTGCCGGCAGACACCAGGTCAATCGGGCCCCAGGTGGTGTAGCCCAGCAGGTCAACGCCGTCCTCGGTCACCGCATCGCGCATCGCGGCGATATGCTGGCGCAGGTAGTCGATACGGTAGTCGTCGTTGATGGAACCATCCTCCTCGACAACATCCTTGGCGCCCAGGCCGTTCTCAACCACAAACAGCGGCTTCTGATAACGGTCGTACAGGTCGTTGAGCGTAATGCGGAAGCCCAGTGGATCGATGGCCCAGCCCCACTGGCTCTCCTGCAGGTAGGGGTTCTTGGCGCCGGCGAAGGCGTTGCCCTGGGTGCGCTCGACATCGGGGTTATCGGCACCGGCGGAGCAACGGGTACTGTAATAGCTAAAGCTGATGAAGTCGACGGTGTTGGCGGCCAGGATCTCGCGGTCCTCGTCCGTCATGCCCACATCGATACCCAGACGCTCGAGCTTCTTGACGGCATAGGCCGGGTAGTAGCCACGGCTCTGGACGTCGACGAAGAAGTAATTGTCCTGATTGTCGAGCTGCGCCTGGCGCACATCGCCCGGACGACAGCTGTAGGGGTAGTAGCTACCTGCGGCGAGCATGCAGCCGATCTTGACCTCGGGGTCGATCTCGTGGGCAATCTTGGTTGCCCAAGCGCTGGCAACGAGCTCGTTGTGGGCGGCCAGGTACTCGACAGCCTCCTTGTTCTCGCCCTCCTCAAAGACCAGACCGGCACCCATAAACGGCAGGTGCAAGATCATATTGATCTCGTTAAAGGTAAGCCAGTACTTCACCAGACCCTTGTAGCGGGTGAAGATCGTGGTTGCGAGGTTCTTGTAGAAGTCGATGAGCTTACGGTTGCGCCAGCCGCCGTACTCCTTGATGAGGTGAATCGGGCAGTCGAAGTGCGTGATGGTAACGAGTGGCTCGATGCCGTGCGCCTGACACTCGCGGAATACGTCCTCGTAGAAGGCCAGGCCAGCCTCGTTGGGCTCGGCCTCGTCGCCGTTGGGGAAGATGCGGGTCCAAGCCAGGCTCATACGGAAGGTCTTAAAGCCCATCTCGGCAAAGAGAGCGATATCCTCTTTGTAATGGTGATAGAAATCGATGCCGGTCTGCGCGGGATAGTAATAGCCGTCCTCGAAGTCGAGCATCTTGCGCTGGCCGGAGACCACCGCATAGCGCTCGGGGCCGTGCGGAGCCACGTCCACGTTGGCCAGGCCGCGGCCGTCCACGTCATAGGCGCCCTCGCACTGATTAGCAGCCGTTGCGCCGCCCCACAGGAAGTCATTACGGAAAGCCATGTATCAATCCCTCCATACGCTGCTTGTCGTGGTTTTAGTATCCCCGCAAATAGGGCCTCGCTCAACGACAGCGACGCAGGCCGACACTTCTTTTCGCGCGCGGGTGCTCGGCAGCCGCCCCGTCTGACACTTTTTGATACCCGCCCGCCCAATCCACCACAAAGGGGACAGGCACCTTTGTGGTGGATTGGGGCAGTTTGTCTTGATCTGTAACAGGTAGGTCGCCAAAACCGGGCCTGGTGTTACAGATTGAGATTGTTCGGTCTGTCCCCTACGGTTTGTCTAAATCTGTAACAAGTAGAGACGATTTAGCCCGCTAGATGTTACAGATCGAGACAGAAGATTCTAGTCGCAGGTGATGTCGAGGTTTTGCCGACGAGGCCTACGTAACCGCCTTCGCTCAGCAATTCATTTGACTGAATAGGAAAGAAAGGAAAAAATAGGAAAAAAAGGAAAGGAGACTTATGACTGAAACCATCTTCTCCCCCTCATTTGGAAATCGCCCGTCCTATCTGGTGGGTCGCGGGAACGTGATTTCGACATTCATCTCCGGTCTTGAGCAGGAGCCGGGCAATCGAGACCGAGCCATGCTCATGCTCGGCCAGCGAGGCAGCGGCAAGACGGTTCTTCTGTGGGAACTTGCCGACCGCGCACGCAAGCTCGGTTTTGTTGTCGCCACACCCACCGTAGCCTCCGAAGATATGCTTGAGCGCATTGTTGAAAAAATCCAAGAAGCAGGCGAGCCTTATGTCAGCAAGCGTCATCTCCCCAAACTTTCTGGCGGTAGCTTGAGCGTCTTCGGCTTCTCAGCCGGTCTCGAGTTCACACGCGATGTGCAGGAGACCAAGAGTTTCCAGTTCAAACTCACGCAGCTGGCGCGCAAGCTGACCGAGCAGGGGCACGGCATCCTCATCCTTATCGATGAGCTCCAAGCTAATTCACCTGAGATTAGACAGCTCGTCACCGCCTATCAAGAGCTGGTCGGTGAGGGACTCAACGTCGCGCTTGTTATGGCAGGTCTCCCGGGAGCCGTCTGTGCAACGCTCAGTGACCGCGTGCTGACATTTCTCAACCGCGCTCGCAAGGTTACGCTCGAACCGCTTTCAGTCGGAGATGTCGATGCCTATTATCAGCGGGCTTTCGAAGAGCTCGACCTTGATATTCCAGGCGATCTTCGCCTCCGTGCCGCTCGCGCAACCCAAGGCTCGCCCTATATGCTGCAGCTCATCGGCTATAACATCGGCAATCGCTGCAAGACAGGAGAACACGTAACGCCAGAGCAAGTCGACGGAGCTATCGAAGCGTCAAAAGCCGATTTCGAAAACGATGTTTGTGAAACGACGCTCGCCGCGCTATCGGACCAAGACGTCGCGTTTCTCGACGCAATGACTGATGACGAAGACGCCGTTTCGCGCATTTCCGATGTAGCGAAACGTATGTCAGTCACACCCGACTATGCGCAAAAGTATCGCCGGCGCCTCATCGACGCCGGCGTAATCGAACAGGCGCGCCGCGGTTACGTGCGTTTCGCCGTTCCATATATGGCTGACTATCTGCGCAGCCAACTCTAGGCAGCCACCGCAATGGGGACAGGCACCTTTGTGGTGGTTTGGGCCCGTTTTGTCTCGATCTGTAACAGCTAGGCCGTCAAAACCGGGCCTGGTGTTACAGATCGAGATCTTTCGGGCAGCCCCTGCAGTTTGTCTAAATCTGTAACAGGTAGAGACGATTTGGCCCGCTAGATGTTACAGATCGAGACGGAAGATTCTAGTCGCAGGTGATGTCGAGGTTCTTGCCGATGAGGCCTACGTAGCCGCCCTCGGCAGCCTTGGGGCTGTCAGCATGGCAGAGAACCCACTTGTCGGCCTTCCAGTAGCAGTAGCTGTCGCCGGCCGTGGGCATGTCGGCCGCAGCCTCGGGGCGCGGACCGTTGGTGCCGGCGGGCAGCGCCACCATCACCTGGAAGCCCCCATCGTCGACCATGCACGGCGTGTAGTGAAGCGTGGTGTTGAAAACCTCAACAAGCGTACCGGCCGGTACACGGAACGCCTTGACGCACGCGGTGTCGAGCTTGCCGTCCTCGATCTCCCAGCGATGCGCCACGAGCAGGATAAAATCGCGTGCACCCAGGTTGAACTCGCTGGCGCGGTGATACTCCAGGCAGTTGAGCTGCGTGTTGTGGCCGTTGCACCAGCCGAGCTGGAAGGGACGGCCACCAAACATGAGAAAGCCCAGTTTATCGGCATCCTTGACGCCCTCGAGCTCCGGCGCACTTGCAACGTACTTGCTGCCCTCGGGGATGGGCGTGGCAGAGAGCGCCTCGAGCACGGGCGACGTGAGCTCAGACGGAACGTCATCCCAAACGTTGCCATAGGATTTGAACTCGGGATCGTTGACAGAGTAGATATGCATGTTCACTCCTGTTCGTAAATGTGACTATACGAACATTCTAGAACAAACATGAGCGATTTTGAACGCTCGTCCCGACCAATCAACAAAAAGGCGCCCCCGCATAAGCGAAGGCGCCCAATGCGCGCGTTTTGGGCGATAAAGCCCTTACGCCTGCTGATAGTGCAGGTGCTTCTCGTCGATATCGGCCAGGTCGCGGTCGAGGTAGCGGCGCGCAAGCCAGTTGGCCATGGGGAGGTTCTGGTCCAGGTAGTTACCGCATTCCTCGGGAGCGGCACCGGGGACATCGCCCTCAAAGTCGGCGACAAACTCAAACAGCTCGCGGACGAGCGGCAAGATCTTCTCGCTCGTCAGCTCGCCAAAGACAACCAGGTAAAAGCCCGTGCGGCAGCCCATGGGGCCAAAGTAGACAATGCGGCTCGACCACTCGGCATGATTGCGAAGGAACGTCGCGCCCAGGTGCTCGATGGTGTGGCACTCGGCCGTGTTCATGACCGGCTCCTTGTTGGGCGTGGTCAGGCGCAGGTCAAACGTGGTGACGGCGGCGCCGGTCGCCGGATCGCGGTCGATGCGGCTCACATACACGCCGGGCTCAAGCAGCAGATGGTCAACGGAAAAGCTCGCGATGCGCTCCATGGCAGATCCTCTCGATAGTCAAATTGGGACGGGGCTCTTTTAGCTGGTTCGAATGGTCGCACCAATCATACCAGTCAAAAAAGCCCCGTCCCAAAAAGACAACTTAGCCCAGAACGCGGGCCATGCGCGCCTTGAACTCGGACAGGAAGCGCGGGGCGTCGACGGTCAGCGCCACGAGTGCGCTCTTGTCGGGGTCGGACAGACGGCGCTCATCGCAGATGGTGCGACCGCGGTACTCGCCCAGCAGATCAACACGCAGGTTGCAGCCGAGCGCGCCCACGAGCGTGGGATCAATCGCCACGGCAACCGCCAGCGGATCGTGCAGCGCGCAGCCACCCAGGTAGGGGGCGTTCATCTCGTACGAGCCAATGTAGTGCTCCACCATACTCGCAAACGCGCAACCGGCCATGGTGCCCGAGCCCGTCCAACCGGCAATGTCGCGACGCGTGAGCACCACGCGATGCGTCACATCCAGACCCACCATAGTGAGCTTGCGGCCCGAGCGCAGCACCGCGTCGGCTGCCTCGGGGTCGCTCGCCATATTGGCCTCGGCGCCCGCGCTCACGTTACCGGGCACGGTAAGGGCGCCGCCCATCACGACCACGCGGCCGATGGACATCATCGCCGCCGCATCGCGCTCCAGGGCGAGCGCCAGGTTGGAGAGCGGGCCAGTCGCTACGTAGACCAGATCGGGACCATAGGTGCGCGCGGCATCAATCAGATAATCGACCGCGGCGTTGCCGTCGGCCGAGGTCGCCCCCACCGGCTCGTAGGGCGACGCGGGCACGCTCGCGCCGCCGATGCCGTTCTTGCCGTGAATGAGCGCGGTGGACGCCGGCGGCGTATAGGGCTCAGTCGCCTGCAGAGGACGGTCGGCACCCAGGTACACCGGAACCTCGGGACGACCCAACAGGTCGAGCACCGCCAGGCAGTTATGCGCCGACTGGTCGACGCGCACGTTGCCAAAACACGTGGTGATGCCCACGAGTTCCACATCGGGGCTCGCGATGGCATAGGCCAGCGCCATCGCATCGTCCACACCCATATCCAGATCAAGGATCAGCTTCTTGATTGCCATTGTTCTACTCCGCTTCTCCGTCTTTATCGTTTAACCAAACCAATGTTCAACTTCGGCGCGCGTGGGAATCGATTGCTGAGCGCCCAGGCGCGACACCGTCACTGCCGAGGCGCGAGCACCCGCGGCCATGCACTCAAAGAGCGACAAGCCCTCTAGGCGAGCCGCGGCAAGCGCGCCGATAAACGTATCGCCGGCGGCCGTCGTATCGACCACTGTGCTCGAAAGCGCCGGCATGCGCAGCGGCTCGCCGTCATCGCCAAGCGTAACCGAGCCGGCGCCGCCCAGCGTGATGACCGCGGCGCCGGCGCCCTTGGCAAGCAGGGCTTTGAGCGCGGCGACGCAGCTCTCATCGTCCTTGGGCAGGATACCCGTCAGCACCTGGCACTCGGTCTCGTTGGGGCAGACCAAGTCGACCGCAGACCAGACCTCCGCAGGCAACTCACAAGCAGGCGCTGGATTAAAGACCGTATAGAACCCCAGCTCGTAAGCGCAAACAAGCGCATCGGCCGTCGCTGCAAGGTCACATTCACCCTGGGCGATAAAGACGCTTCCGGCAGCCGGGGCAATCTCGCCGGCGTCGCCGTCGAGCTCATGGGCCACCAGACGCCTCAACGCGCAGGCAACGTCCGCACCCGCAAGCGCATGGTTGGCGCCCGGCGACAGCACGATGCGGTTGTCGCTCTCACAGCGAATGATAGTCGCGGCACCGGTCTCCACGTCATCGAAACGTGTCACGAACTCAACGCCCACGCCGGCATCCTGGAGCCCCGCCACAAGCGCATCGCCAAAGGCATCACGCCCAACAGCGCCGATCATGCACGTGCGCGCACCCATGCGCGCGGCGGTGACGGCCTGGTTAGCGCCCTTGCCGCCGGCGTTGGTGATAAACCCGCTGCCGCCGACGGTCTCGCCCGCACGCGGTATGCGCTCGCACGCCACCGAAAGGTCCATGTTCATGCTGCCGAACACCGCAACGATGCCACGATCTGCCATGGAAACCTCCTCATCTGCGGGCTTTGCACCCACCGTCGACCGTCGATTGCGCGCCTTCGCACCTCTATAACTTTAGTTCACTTTGATGTGAACGCACCCTTGAGGTTGCGCCAGCAGCAAGCATTCACAGGAGCAGGCAGCTACAATGAATACGTGCTGATTATTCTCGTCATTGGATGATGTTTTATGGAACAATTCTCGCAATCGGGCTCGCGCGGTCGACGCCGCACGGGCAACGAGCCGGCGCCGCACGAACGCGTGAAGAGCGAACGCCGTGCCAACGAGCCGCGACGCACCACGAGCCCCCATCGCGCTTCTGCCAACAACGCGGGCCGCGCCAACACTCCCGCCGCGGAGCAGACGCCTGCTCGCCCCAAGTCCCGCTACATCCCTGCACTCGACGGCCTGCGTACGCTCGCCGTCGTCGCGGTGGTACTCTATCACCTTAACCTCACGTGGGCTCAGGGCGGCCTGCTCGGCGTCACGATCTTCTTTGTGCTTTCGGGCTATCTGATCACGCGCTTGCTGCTCAACGAAGTCGCTAAGACCGGCCGCATCGACCTCAAGAGCTTCTGGATCCGCCGCATCCGTCGCCTGGTCCCCGCCGTGGTGACCGTCGTGGTGGTGACCTGTGCTCTGTGCACCGTCTTCAACCACGTGATGCTCACCAAGATGCGCCCCGACATCTTGCCGTCGCTGCTGTTCTTTAACAACTGGTGGCAGATTGCTCAAAACGTCTCGTACTTCAATGCTCTGGGCGACCCCTCACCGCTCACGCACTTTTGGTCGCTTGCCATCGAGGAACAGTTCTACCTGATTTGGCCGCCGCTGCTGTTTGCCATGGTATCCATGCATGTGAGCAAGCCCAACGCGCGCCGCGTGGTTCTGGGCCTTGCCGCGGTATCTGCCCTCGCCATGATGGTGCTTTACAACCCTGCCGCCGACCCCAGCCGCGTGTACTACGGCACCGACACCCGCGTGTTCTCGCTGCTGCTGGGTGCCTGGATGGCCTTTATCCCCGATCGCGACCTGGCGCCGGTGCGTCTCGCTCGTCGTTTGGGGCTCAATCGCCTGGCCGGCGCCGCCAAGCACGGCAAGAACGCCGAGGGCAAGCCTGGCGAGAAGGCCGACGAATCAGCCGAGACCGGCCCGGCACAGCCGAGCGCCCTCGTGCGCTTTTGGTCCTCGCCCGCATCCATCGATGTGTTGGGCCTCGTGGGTCTGGTTGGCCTTGCCGCCATGGTCGCGCTCACCAACGGCTACACCGCGTTCCAGTATCGCGGAGGCACGCTGCTGTGCTCGATCCTCACGCTCATGGTCATCGCGGCCTGCGTGCAGCCCCAGGGAATGGTTGCCCGCGCGCTGTCCGCCGAGCCGCTCGTATGGGTTGGCAAGCGCTCGTACAGCATCTACCTGTGGCACTATCCCCTGCTGTTGCTCATGAACCCGGTCGCCAACATCAACGATACACCGTGGTGGCAGTACATTTTGCAGGTGCTGTTGGTGGTCGCCGTGGCCGAATGCTCATATCGCTTTATCGAGACGCCGTTTAGAAAGGGCGCCTTTGGGCGCACCGTCGCCGAATTCCGCGATGGCACCACCACGCCCGCCAACTGGGTGCGCGCGCACATCCCTGTCTGCGCAGCCTGCGCTATCGTGTTGGTCGTTGCACTGGGCGGCCTGATCTTTGTGCCCGAGACGTCTGCACTGAGCGGCGAGGGCGCCGAAGTTCTGAACAAAGAAGCCAAAAACACCGCGCCCACCGACCAGCAAGCGGCCGACGACACCGACAAGGACAACGACGGCTTCCCCGATGGCTCCTACGACCTGTTGATGATCGGTGACTCCGTGTCGCTGCGCGCCGTTGATTCCTTTGACGGCGTGTTCCCGCACAGCCATATCGATGCCGAAAAGGGCCGCCAGTTTGATGCGGGCCGCGCGACATTTGAGGGCTATATCCAGCAGAACCTTGCCGGCAAGATCGTGGTCTTTGCCCTGGGCACCAACGGTTTGGTAACGGATGACCAAATCGACGCCATCATGGCCGATGCAGGAGATAAGCGTATTGTGGTGTTTGTGAACACGCGCAGCCCGCAGCCGTGGGTTGGCTCTACCAACCAGGCCATCGCCAACGCCGCTACGCGCTACAAGAACGTACGCGTTATCGACTGGTACGGATACAGTGCCAACCGCAACGACCTGTTCGATGGCGATGGCACGCATCTATCGACCACTGGCGTGACTGAGTACCTCAACTTGATCCACGATGCCGTCAAGAAGGACCTGCCCGTGCATCCCGAGGATCACGTCAACGATCCGCAGCCGGCAGCCGTCAAGTCTGCCACCGACGCACTCGTCAATGCGCTCGCTCTCAAGCCGCACAAGCTGGGCACCGACAAGTAACCCGCAGCGCAAACTTCCCACATCCGGAGGGGGCGTCTGCCACGGCAGACGCCCCCTCCGGCAGTTAGGGACGTTCCTTATGTGCCGGTACCTAGGGACACTCCTGGCGCAGCCAATGAAGACCTCTACGGATGAATTCCAGGCCGCTCCGTCGCTCCAGACATCGTTTCCGCGCCTCGTGCCTGCCCCAAACAATCAAAACAAGCCCTTTTCGCCGCACCCTCAAAGGTCTGTGGGCAAAAAAGGGCAAATATGAGTACTGTTACCATTTTAGTAGCAGGCAAAACCACCCAAAATGACGTCCGAGCGAACCCTACAACCCCCTAAGACAGCCAACCTGACTGGTTTAAGGCGTATTGGAGCCAATTTTAATGAACATACTATAGGTTATGTTTATTATCTTCTTGAATGTAAATGCTATTCACTTAGCAACAGTACTCATATTTGGCATTTATTGCCCACTGTCATATAACTAACACCCTATAGCAGACAAAAACAGGCCGTAGCCCATCGCTGCGGCCTGTTTGGAGTCCAAAAGAGGCGCTAAGCGCTGTAACCCATCGCCTGCAGGACAAACATGACGACCGTGAGCACCGTAATCACGCCGATAGTCGCCCACGTGAGCACGTTCCATACGCGGCCGTTGCGGTTGGCGCCCATAATGTGGCGATCCGCCGCGATAACCACCTGGAATACCAAGACCACGGGCAGCAGCACACCGTTGATGACCTGCGAGGTCATCATAATCTGGAACAAATCGACGCCAGGCATGAGCACCAACACGGCAGAAATGCCGATGATGGCCGTAATGATGCCGCGGTAAACCGGGGCCTCGTCCCAGCTGCGGTCGGCACCGCGCTCCCAGCCAAATGCCTCGCAGATAGCGCTCGACGTAACGCCCGGCAGCACGCAGGCAGCCAAGAAGCTCGCCGCGACCAGGCCCGAGGCAAACAGTACCGTGGACCACTGACCCGCAATAGGCTCCAGCGCGCGGGCAGCATCGGCAGCATCGCTAATCTGAATGCCCGCCGGGAACAACACCGTACCGGTCGTGATGATAATAAAGCCGGCAATGACATCGGCAGCAAGCGAGCCGCTCACGGTATCGATGCGCTGCAGCACGATATCGTCCTCGCCCGCGTTCTTATCGACCACGTTGTTCTGCGCCAAGAAAATCATCCACGGCGCGATGGTGGTACCGATCGTTGCGACCACGAGCGACACGTAGCTGGGATCATTTTGAATGTTAGGCACGACCAGGTCGACCGCGACCTCGCCCCAGTTGGGGCCGGCCATAAACGCGGCGACGATGTAGGTCACGAACACGCAGCTTACCAGCAGCAGAATCTTCTCGATGCGCTGGAAACTACCCGACATGGTAAGCATCCACACCAGCAGCGCCACGAGCGGCACCGAGATGCTCGCCGGAACGCCAAACAGAGCAAGGCCGCTCGCGATACCCGCGAACTCCGAGATGGTCACCGCCGTGTTGGCGATCAACAGCGCTGCCATGGCCAGCACGCTCTTGCGCACGCCAAAGCGCTCGCGAATGAGCGACGCCAGGCCCTTACCCGTGACGCATCCGCAGCGCGCCGCGGTCTCCTGCGTCACGATAAGCAGCACGGTCATGACGGGAAGCATCCAGAGCATCTTATAGCCATAGCTGGCGCCCGCGCTGGAATACGTGGCGATGCCGCCAGCGTCATTGCCCGAAAGCGCCGCCAGAAGACCGGGGCCCATGGCGCCAAAGATGGCCGCGATGGTCAGCTTTTGCTTGGTGCTCGGCTTTTGCTTCGTATTTTGCACGCGACCACCTACCCCATGACCGACATGGTGAGCAGCACCGCAGCGGCGCAGTACGCTACGCACGAGATCATGACGGCAATAACGTTCATGGCGGTGCCCGACGTGTTGAGGTCATGCTCGTCACGCCAGAACAGCACCATCAGGTAAATCACGGCGCTCATGTTGCCAACCAGGCAAATGATGGCAGCGATATTAAAGCACCCGGTAAAGAGTTGCTCCTCAAACATGGGCGCATCGGGGAACGCAGCGGTGCGCACCAGCTGGGCGCACAGATAGGTCACGAGTGACAGAATCAGGCCCATGCCCGTGCTCTGGAAGAAGAACCCCAGATACGGCTTGGGCTCGTCGTCGTGGCCGTCGTACTCGAGGAAGTAGTTCTTGACGAACGACACCATGCGCGAGGCAGCAAGCAGCACGAGCGGCATGGCGCACATGGGGAACACCACCAGATGCGCGGAGCCGAGCGCCGTCCCCAGCACCGTTGCCATGATGCACGAGGCAATGCCCCACACGACAACCCAGTACTGGCGATGCACGAACCAGCTGAGCACGTTCGTCGAGTCGTCCGACGCGCTATCGCCCGAGCCGACACCGGCGATCTGCAGGTCCTCCTGATGCTCCTCGGCGATAACGTCCATAGCGTCGTCGAAGGTCACGATGCCCAGGATATGACGGTTCTCGTCGCAGACAGGGATGGCAACCAGGTCGTACTTGGTCATCTCGTCCGTCACGTCTTCCTGGTCCTCGTCGGGTGACACGTAGACCAGATCGCGATAGGCGAGCTGGCCCAGCGTGGCGTCGCGGTCGGCCACGATCAGCGTGCGCAGCGAAAGCACGCCCGTCAGCATGCCGCTCGGGTCCTCGGTATAGACGTAATAGACGCTCTCAAAGTCCTCGTCGAGCTTGCGAATCGCCTCGATGGCGTCGCCGACCGTCGCCGTGGCGGGCAGCGAGACAAACTCCGAGGTCATGATGCGGCCGGCGGTGTTGTCCTCGTAGCCCAGCAGATTACGAATCGCCTTCTCCTCCTTGACGCCCATCAGGCGCAGGAGCTTCTCGGCCTTCTCATAATCGAGTTCGTCGATCAGGTCGGCAGCGTCGTCCGGGTCCATCATGGCCAGCATCGACGATGCGTCCGTGTCGGACAGGCCCTCGAGCATCTCGGTCATAAGCTCATCGTCATCGAACTCCGAGATGGCCTCGGCGGCCTGGGCAGTATCGAGCTGCGCAAACACCTGCGCACGCAGGCGCGGGTCGAGCTGCTCGATAATGTCGGCGATGTCGGCAGGGTGCAGCTCGCCGAGCGTCTTGTGCGACACCGAGAGTTGAATGTTCTTGGTCGAGCGGTCGAGCAGGTCCATGTAGGACCAAGCGATGATGTCCTCACTGAGCGGCTTGCCCAGGTGCTTCATAAAGCCTTCGACGATATGCTCGAGCGCGGGGCTGATGGCGCGTAGCAGACCGCGGGCACCGACCTCGGCGCCCAGCAGGCGCAGCTGGTTTTCGCCCGACATGGAAAACTTGATGTCGTTTACGCGCACGACCTTCATGCCCTGCGTGTCGACAATCTGCTTGTTGAGCACGTCGCGGGCAAGCAAGAGTTCGGTCGGCTGCAGGTACGAAAAACGGATTTCGGTGGCCGACGTCTTAAGGTGTACACCCGTCTCGTCGATACGGTCGACCCATTTGCGCCAGCTGATCATAAACGGCGTCTTGCCGGGACCGCGGAACGCGAGCGACGTCACGTGTGGAAAAACTTCGCCGGTAGCAATACCAAAATCGTTGACCACGCCGAGCTTTTCGCCATCGACGTCCAAGACCGGCAATTTGAGCATCTCACTCAGATAATTCAATGGTGCTCCCCATCATTATTCCTCCGAACGCGGCCGCATGTGCGGCGTCCGGGGGCTTCTGGATATGTATACGCATGCGCGGGCGGCACGCCGCTCGACGCTTACACCCCGTGCATGCGCAAAAAGCACCTGCATGGGGTCATCGACTGTATGGTCGAGGTTTGGATTTCACCTGTAACCTTTCTCTTGACCCTCATTAACCGCAGTAACTATAGCATCAGCATCGCCCTGCGGCATCGAATTTATGCGCTGCACATTGCAGGCATACCAAACGCTGACGCATCCGTGACATAGCCATTGGGGACGTTCTTAAACGACTACCCAATGACTACTCTGTGGTGTCGTCGTCCTCGGCAAGTTGGGGGAACACGGCGTCCTTGGGCATGGCGACCTTCGTCAGCGAGGTGAGCTTTTTGCTCAGCGACGTGTCCGTCTTGACCAGGTCGCTGAGCGTCATGATCTTGTAGCCGTCGGCAATGAGGCCGTCGATAATCTGCGGCAGCGCCTCGAGCGTCTGCTCGGCGCATTCGTCTCTATCGGTGAGCAGCACGATATTGCCCGGCGTCACCGAATCGAGCACCGTCGAGACCTGCTCGTCGGCACCGTTGAGCAGCCAGTCGCCCGAGTCAATATTCCACGAGACCACGGCGGAGACCAGGTCCATCGCATCAATCCAGTTTTGCTCGTCAAAGGCAGCGTAGGGAGCACGCAGCAGCATCGTCTTCACGCCGGTCGCCGACTTAATCGCATCGGTGCCTTTCGCGATCTGCTCGCGTACCGCCTCACGGTCCTGGCCCTTGAGCGAATCGTCGCTGTAGCTGTTGGATCCGATCTCGCACCCGGCATCGACAATCGCCTTGGCCGTGGCAGACGAGGCCTCGGCCGCATCGCCCGAAAGGAAGAACGTCGCGGTGACGCCCTTTTCCTTGAGCACCTGCAAGATCTGCTTGGTAGCGCCGCTCGGACCCTCGTCAAACGTCAGCGCCACATACTTTTTGTTGCCCTTGGGCGCCACGCTGGCGCACGCAACAACGCAATCGGTGGCGGGCACAACCTCGCCGCGGTCCTGCGTCTTGCCCGACTGCTCACCAACCCACACCTCGGATCGGCCCTGGACACCCCATGTCTGCACATACTCGATAGCGCCCGTACCCTCGACCTTGAGCTTGGGCTCGATAACCGTAGCCTGAACCTCGTGCTTCTCGTAGGTGTTACGGCCATCCTTGACCGTCACCTTCTCGCCGCCCTCAAGTTCGCGGCTATCCCATTTGCCTTGCTTCACGCGCTTGCCGTCGACCTTCACCGACAGCTTTTCGCCCCCATGGCGCTTGAGCACGCTGTCATCGACGGCCAGCAGGTCGCCTGCGTCGTAGGTGTCAGTCAACTCCTGGTCGTCGATGAGATTCTGCAGCGTAGAGCCCACTCGCACCGCGGTCTTCTGGCCGTTGAGCTCCACGTCCACGCAGCGGTTGACGTAGCCCACGACGGCAGCGATAAACAGCACGAGCGCACAGCCCACGGCAATGAGCGCGTATGGCAAGCGAGACGAACGACGGGGTGTACGGCTGTTGCCGATGCGAGCGCTGCGGTCGCTAAAGCCGCGGCTATGGTTGAGATACATCGCGCCGGGCTTACGGTGACGCTTGCGCTGACCGCTGGGCAGCTGCCCCAGGTCGCGGCGCGCCGTCGGACGCGCACCCGAACGCCCTTTTAAGTTGGATCCGTTTTGGCGCATGTGCCCTCCCCCATAAACACAGCAAGCCGGAGCAACAGGTCTCCGGCTTGCCTCCCATCATTTGGTACGTCGCTATTTTGTAGCTTTTGACGAGCCTCCGCTCGCCTTTTGGTATTCGTCCTTAAAGGCCTTGAACATGCCGCGCGTCTTGCCGAGCTGCTTGCCCAGTGCGCGACTGCCTTTGTCCACGGCAACTGATCCCTTGTCGTCGAGCACCTTGGCGCCCTTTTTGACCTTGTCGCCCACCACGACGCTGGCCTCGGCGGCCTTGGCAGCCGCACCGCCCGAATACCCGAGCGATTTGACCTCGTCCGAGACGACCATCGCGCCGTTCTCGTAGCCGCGCAGCATCGTCGGCGGCACCTGCGTGTCACCAACCAAAACACTCGAAGCAGCACCGGCGGTCACATAGAATGCCTGCACGATGCCCGAGCGCGGCTTGAACTCAACGTCCGAGCAATAGCCCACGACGTCGCCCGATTCCGTGCGCACGTCCATACCGACCCAGATGATGCAATCGTCCAGGTTGATGTCGAGGCGCTTGGCCGCAGCGGTATCGTAGGTGCCCTTGACGTCATCGACCGCAATGGCGCCCTCGTAGACACCAATGGCGTCGAGCGCTACGAATCGATCGGGGCGCTCGATCATGCCCGCGATATCGGACTGGCGGACCATAAAGCCGACCACGCGCGTACCGCCCGGGGTAAAGACCGGAAAGTGAATCTTTCCGAGCTTTTTAGGGCTGCGCGGCGTGCCGTCCTTTTTGGTACGCTTGTCCTCGGTGGGCTTGCGATAGATCTTGGCGCCGACAAAATCCCCGGCGCGCATTATGCCTCGGTCGAGGGCTCCGCAGCCTCGGTATCAGCCTCGACGGCGTTCTCGACCACGACGTCGGCTGCAGGCGTCACGTTGCCGCCCGAAATGGCGTCGTTGAGCTGCTCGCGCAGCTGGTCCATGCGCTCGCGGGCCAGGTCGACCTTGGCGCGCAGGTCGTCGGTCTTGGCGTCGACCATCGGGCCAAAGTCATTCACCGCAGCACGGGCCTCCTCGGCGCTGTGCTCGTAGGTGTCGCGCATATTGTCCCAGGCGTCGTTGGCGATATCGGCAGCCATGGCGCGGGTCTCGGCGCCCGAGCGCGGGGCCAGAGCAACGCCGACAATAGCGCCGGCAGCGGCACCAAAAAGTGCGCCGGAGACAAAGCTGAAAGTCTTACCCATGATCATTCCTCTCCTGCGGGCACGTCGGTGCCCACCGTTTGAATGCTGTCCATTATACCCGCAGCGCATCACTTGCCGCTCCGCTCATCTGCGTACGGCAAAGGCGCAGGTACGTGATGGTGATAAACGCGTAGGCCTACTCCTGGGGCATAGCCGGCATGGTCACCGTGGCACCCGGGTCCTCGCCGGCGCCGTCCACGAGCGGCAGGCCGCCCTCATGCGCAGGTCCTGCCGGAACCGTCGCAGCACCGCCAAAGACGGCAGCGGAGGCCTCGTGGTTCTCGGCAACCGCGCCCTCGGTATCAATCGCCACCTGGGGCTCGTCGTCAAAGTTGGGGACGCCCTGGGGCTCGGCGGGAACGGGCTCGGCGGTCGCATCGGCAACGAGCTCGGCGTCGACCGGCACATCGCCCTCGTCAGCGCCCTCGTCCTCGGCAGCATCTTCGCCGTTCGCAGCGGCGACGGCCTCGTGAGGATCCTTGCCCTCGGCCTCGGCGCGCATGCCCAACACCAGGTTGCGCAGACCCGCGACCGTGCCTTCCACGTCGGGGGCAGGCTGGTCGGCGTGCAGGTACGCCCAGTCCATCATAAAGGTGGCCGAAGACAGCGCACCAATGGCCAGTGCGTCATCGGGGCACGAAAGCTCAACCTCAAAGACGCGCTCGTCGTGCTCGCTTACGCGCGTGCGGCCGCACGAGATGCTACCGGCAAGACCGGTCTCGTTCATGAGCTCAACCGTCACGTGCTCCAGCAGGTGGCAGAGCTCGGTCTGGCCCATGCAGTCCTGGAACTCGCGACCGGAATCACCCAGGCACAGGTGCTTGGCAATCGCCGGCACCAGGTAGTACACGCGCGCCGTGGCCTCGATATCCTCCGAGGTCATGAGCGGCATGCCGGGGTTCACCAGCACATGCGCGCAGATCTTGTCCTCGCTGACGGTGACCTTAAGGATGTTGAACAGGCCTGCCATAACTCTCCCCTACTCTTCCTTGCCCTACTCGTCGCCATCGTGCGGATCCACAGAGCCCGCACCCGACGCCGCCGGCTTCTCTGCCGAAGACTCGGAATCCTTCTTATCGGTTTCGGCCGGAGCGATCACGCGAATGAGCGAGATGCGCTGGCCACGCATCGACTGAACTTTAAACTTGTACCCCGCGACCTCAAACACCTCTCCGATGTCGGGCACCGAGTCGCAAAGCTCCAAAATCCAGCCGGCGATGGTCTCATAATCATCGCTTTCCTCGAGCGGCCAACCAAGCTCAATCGCGTCATCGCACGAAAAACGCCCATCAACGAGCCACTCGCGGCGCGAAAGGCGCGTGAGATACTTGTTGTCGGGGTCGAACTCGTCCTCGATCTCGCCGACGATCTCCTCGACGATATCCTCGATGGTGATAATGCCGGCCGTGCCGCCGTACTCGTCCACGACCACCACGATCTGGTCGTGCGAGGTCTGCATCTCGGACAGTAGCGGCAGGATGTCCTTGGTGTCGGGCACAAAGGTGGCGTCGCGCAAAAAGCCGGCGATGGGCTGGTCACCCTTGCCGTCGAGCGCGGGTTGGATCAGGTCCTTGATGTGCGCAATGCCGGCGACGTTGTCGGGATCCTCGTGATAGACGGGGATGCGGCTAAAGCCGGTCTGGCGCATGGTGGACAGCACGTCGGCGACCGTCTCGTCGTCCTCGCACATGGTGGTGTCCACGCGCGGCACCATGACCTCGCGGGCAACGGTGTCGCCCAGGTCGAAGATCTCGTGGATCATGCGCTTTTCCTCGTCGAGCAGGTCGTCCTGCTCCGAGACCATGTACTTGATCTCTTCTTCCGAGACGTTCTGGCGGTCGTCGGCACTCTTGATGCGCAGGATGCGGGCCAGGCCATCGGAGCAAGCACCGGTCAGCCACACGAGCGGACGGGCGATCTTTTGGAAAAACGACAACGGCCCCACAACCTGCTTGGACACGCCTTCGGCGTTGGCCAGGCCGATGCGCTTGGGGACGAGCTCGCCGATCACGATGGACACGAAGGCGACCGCGACGGTGATGATGACCGGCGCCAGGCCGCGCGCGATGGCGGAGAGCGGCGCGATGCCAAAGCTCATGAGCCACGTGGCGAGCGGGTCGGACAGACTCGTCGAGGCGACGGCGGACGAGGCGAAGCCCACGAGCGTGATGGCGACCTGGATGGTGGCGAGCAGCTGGTCGGAGTCGGCAGCCAGCTTAATGGCATGCTCGGCGCGCTTGTCGCCTTCCTCGGCCTCGTGCTCCAGCACGGCGCGCTTGGCCGTGGTGAGCGCCATCTCGGACATAGAGAAGTAGCCGTTGATGAGGGTCAAAACGAGGGTGGTGATAAGGGAGATGGTTATGTCCATCGGGAGTTTCTCGAACCTCCAAGATTCGGGACGTCGGATTAAAACGTTGACGGCGGATACGGCAATTGCACCGGCGCCCAAACAAAGACGCGGGTGCGCAGGCGTGGTCGCTAGATTACGAAGAGGATCACCGCCATGAACTGGAAGATGCTGCCGGCGAGTACCCACAGGTGAAACACGCTGTGAAGATAGCGCACGTTTTTGGCGATATAGAACGGCACGCCCGCGGTGTAGCACACGCCGCCGACGGCGAGCAGGGCAAGTGCCACGGGGTTGAGCAGCGCCACAAGTTCGGGCAGCTTAAAGACGACAAGCCAGCCCATCAGCAGGTAGACCAAGCCGCTTACCCAGTGCGGCTGACGCTCGCGCAAAAAGCACTCGAGGGCGATGCCGATAATAGCGATGGCCCATACGGCAAAGAACAGCACAGCGCCGCCGTCGTTTGCGAGCGTGATGAGGCAAAACGGCGTATAGCTGCCGGCTATGAGCAGGTAGATGCAGCTGTGGTCGATGATGCGAAACACGCGCTTGGCGCGCGCGGGCTGAATCGCGTGGTAGAGCGTGGAGGCTAGGTATTCGAGGATAATGCTGACGCCATAGACAATTGCCGCGGCCATGTGGGCCGGGCCTCCGCCGCGCAGGGCGGCGAATACGATCAGGAGCACCAGGCCCGCGATACCCAGCAGGCAGCCGACACCATGGGTGACGGAGTTCATGATCTCCTCACCCACCGTGTAGTGTGGAACGGCCGCGGTCTTGGGTCGCGGCTTAGAACTGTCGCTCGAATCGGACATGCCGGTTACATCCTCCAACGTAAAGAGTTCTCAACACTATATCAAAGCGTCTAGGTACGTGCGAAATTTGCACCATACGTGACCTTTCGTTTACCCATTCTTTGCCTGTTGACGCATCAACGGCGAACGTCCATAATGCGCTTGCATTAAATGTTGATGTATTAACATCTTATAGGAAAGCTTCTTATGTCTCAAAACGCACGTTCCCATCGAAAGCTCAAGATAGCCGGCGTCGTTGCGCTGGTACTCGTTGTCGCGCTGCTGGGGTTTGCCGGCAACTTCTTGTTCGACTTTGCCCTGAATCCCCAAGCGCCCTACACCATGAAGATGATGCAGGACGGCAAGGACGCCGAAAAGGGCGAGCAGATGGACGCCGAGGACACCGAGGCACGGGCGTGGTTTAAGGAAAACCGCGAGAGCGGCAGCCTCACTGCGGACGACGGGACCGAGCTTGCCGCCTGGTATTTTGCTGCGTCGGAGAGCACGCACGACTACGCCGTCTGCCTGCATGGATATACCAACGAGCCCATCGGTATGGCCCGATACGTCAAGCGATTCCACGACCGCGGCATGAACGTACTCGCACCCGCCGCACGCGCCCACGAGCGCTCCGGCGGCGACTATATCGGCATGGGCTGGCCCGAGCGGCTCGATGTCGTCGCATGGATCGAGCAAATCGTTCAGGCTGACCCCGAGGCGCGCATCCTGGTCTTTGGCGAGTCGATGGGTGCGGCAACCGCCATGAACGTCGCGGGGGAACCTCTGTCCGCAAACGTGAAATGCATTATCGAGGACTGCGGTTATACAAGTGTTTGGGACGAGTTTTCTCTGCAGCTCAAGGACGTGTTCGGCCTGCCCAGCTTTCCCTTGCTCGATGTAGCAAACTTGGTGTGCAACGTGCGCGCGGGCTACGACTTTCATGAGGCGAGCAGTGTGGAGCAACTCAAACACGCGACGGTTCCCATGCTGTTTATCCACGGCGACCAGGACACCTTTGTGCCGTACGACATGCTCGACCAAAACTACGACGCGTGCGCCAGCAAGGTCAAGCAAAAGCTCACCATCCATGGCGCCACCCACGCCAAGAGTGCGCAAGTTGACCCCGAGCTCTACTGGAACACGGTCGATGACTTCCTCGACGAGCATTTTTAGGCAAAAAGCAACGTCTGGGGCTTTATCTGACCACCTATTTTCGGAAGTATGCGGCAAAATCTGGAACTGCCGACCAGACCGCAGTTTTACCAACAATTTATCAGGGGTTTTGTTGCCAAAAAATGTCGTGTGCTCGGCGATCTCGAAATTTGCCGCATACTTCCGAAAAGCCGCCCGTGGGCGCTGTGCTCACGGGCGGCTTTTGCTAACGTTGCGCTACAAAAGCGCTTATTTTGTCCAATAGCTAGGCGCTATTTGACCTCGATGAGCTCGTACTTTCTCGTGCCCAGGCCGATCTTCTCGGCGTGTGCGATACAGGTGCGCCAGTCGGTGTCGGGATGCGTGATGCAGAAGGGGTCCTTGGCCTGCTCGCCCTCCAGATGCTCGTGGTTATGCTCCATCTTGGCCGCGCTATCGGTGAGCTCGGTGTTGGGCAGCGGCTCAGACGCCATGACGGCATCGGCGCAGGCCTGGTCGATGGCGACCGGGTCGAAGCTCGCGAACATGCCGATATCGTTGACGATAGGCGTGTCGTTTTCGGGATGGCAATCGCAGTTGGGGCTAATGTCCATGGCGAGCGAAATGTGGAAGCTCGGACGGCCGTCGACGACGGCCTTGGTGTACTCGGCGATCTTGCAGTTGAGCACGTCGGCCGCAGCGTCATGGCCGGGCTTGATGGCGTCCTGGTTGCACACGCCGATGCAGCGACCGCAGCCCACGCAGCGATCATGGTCGATAGCGGCAACGTGAACCGTACGGGTGTTGCCGTTGGCGAGCTCGCGCTCACGGGTGTCGTCAAACGAGATAGCGCTGTGCGCACAGACCTTTTCGCAGGCACGGCAGCCAATACAGTGCTCGGTCGCGACGTTCGGCTTGCCGGCGGCATGCTGCTCCATCTTGCCGGCGCGGCTGCCGCCGCCCATGCCCAGGTTCTTCATGGCGCCGCCAAAGCCGGCCTGCTCATGGCCTTTAAAGTGCGTGAGGCTGATCACAATATCGGCATCCATGAGTGCCCGACCGATCTTGGCCTCGTGCACGTACTCGCCGCCCTCGACCGGAACGAGCGCCTCGTCGGTGCCCTTGAGGCCGTCGGCGATGATGACCTGGCAACCCGTGGCATACGGGGTAAAGCCGTTCTGGTAGGCGGTATCGATGTGCTCGAGCGCGTTTTTGCGGCTACCGACATAGAGCGTGTTGCAGTCGGTGAGGAAGGGCTTGCCACCCAGCTCCTTCACGACATCCGCGACGGCGCGGGCGTAGTTGGGGCGCAAAAAGCTCAGGTTGCCCAGCTCGCCAAAGTGAATCTTGATGGCGACGAACTTGTTCTCAAAGTCGATCTGCTCGATACCGGCGTGACGGATGAGGCGCTTGAGCTTGTCGAGCTGGCTCTCGCGAGCATGCGTGCGCAGGTTGGTGAAGTACACCTTAGCGGGCGCTGCGGGTGCAGTTGCGGTCATAGATCTATCCCCTCGGTCTATATGGCGTTACAGACATAGAGGATGGTACCCGCTGAAGTAGGGTCAAAGTCAAGCGCGAAACCGAGTCGTTGGGGACGTTCTTAAACGACTACTCTTGGACTTTAAGGGCCTCGGCCAGGCTGACGCGCTTGATAGAACGCGTGTGTAGCAGCGCCACGACCAGGTAGGTCGCAAAGCCAATGCCGACGCATGCAGCCATAGACCAAGTGGGCACGTAGATCTCGATATTGCCGTTGTAGGCGAGCAGCATCGAGCGGAAGATGGCCGTGAGCGAGCCAATAATGACCGGCAGGCTCAGCACGAGCGACGCCACCACGCACAGCGTGATCGAGCGGATGTACAGATGCGAGATCTCGCTATCGCGATAGCCAAAGACTTTCATGTAGCTGATCGAACGGGCGCTGCGGTCGATCACAGCCTTGGTCAACAGGTACATAAACAGCAGGAAGATAAACACCGCGAGCCCGACCATCATGCCGATCATTTTGCTCATCATGCCGATGAACTGGTCGCCCACGGCGCGCATATCGTCGGGCGTGGTGTCGCCGGCAAAGTAACGAGCATCGAGGTCGAGCTTCTCATCGCTCGCATAGCCGTTGAAGTAGGCGGCGTCGTTGCCGAACAGCTCGTTAAAGTCGTCGATACTCATATAGATATTCATGTCCGACTTGGAGCCCCAGGTACAGTCCTTGCCCGCGTACTCAAGGGAATAATGCTCGCCCTCGTACTTGTCGTCGAGCGTGACCTTCTGGCCCTCGCTCCAGCCAAACTTATCGAGCAAACCGCCGCCAAAGACGACGCGCCCATCGCCGACGTTGAGGTCTTTCCAATAGCGCGAATCGGATGAGATGCCGTAGACGGAAATCGTCTCCTCGCCATTTCCATCGCCGCGGTCGTATTGCAGCTGATAGACGGCGTATTTCTCGGCCTGAGCGATTGCGCCCGTACCGTTGTCGGTCGTATTGACCGGGTGGACATCGTCGTTGTCAGCGTCAATCTTAGAGGCCTTGTCAATTAGGTCGACAGCCTCATCGCGGTTGCAGCCGAGGGCATCGGCAAGATCGTCAAGGCGCGCGTAGAGCGCATCCTTCTTGTCCTGGACCTTGGCAAGCGCGTCCTGCGCTGCGGTCAGGCTCTCGGCAGACGGAGATGCGGTCGCGGCATCGGCTGCCGCCTGAGCCGCATCGGCCGCGTCGTCAAGCTCGTCATCGGCATCCCGGACGGCGGAAAGCAGCGCGCCGTCAACCGATTGCAAGCGCTCGAGTGCCGACCACTGCTCGCGCTCCTCGGCGGTGCCCTCGAGCTCCAGCGGAGCCTTGAGCGTGTACTGGTGCTCGGCGACCAGGCTTGTCTCGAGGTTGTCCGCATAGTGCGTCATCGTGGGCAGAATCGCCAGGCCAAAGAGCAGCAGTAGCGACGCAAATGCAATGCCCACGAAGAGCGTGGCGAAGTTGCCCAGATTGCGCAGGAAGATACGCAAGCGGAAGCGGGAAACAAAACCCATGCGCTCCGGCAGTTGCATACCACGCTTGGTACCCGACTTGCCGCTCGCTTCGTGACGAAGGAACTGCAACGGCGTCTTGCCCATTTTGCGGAGCAGACCCACCAGCGTGATGAGGATGAGCGCGGCGGCGGGAACCACGGCGCACTTCACAAAGATCTCCCAACTCCAGTACACCTGGAAGGGCGGCAGGCTGTACGAACTGTAATAGAGGCTGCGCATGGGCTCGGTAAAGAACACAACGCCGAGCGCAGTGCCCAAAAGCGCCGCGACCACGCCCACGATGGCGGGAAGTGCCAGGTAGTGCAGCACGATCTCGCGACGGCGATAACCGCTGGCGAGCAGCGTGCCGATGATGGCGCTCTCCTCCTCGATGGTGGCGTCGGTAAGGACCACAAAGACAAACGCCATGATCACGATGATGATGTCGAGCAGCGTCATCCACATCATGGAGTCGCCGTCTACGTCGTCGCGCGCGTAGCCAATGCCCTGGTTGGAATCGGCATCGACCAGATCGTCCACGCGCGCATCGGCATCGGCCAGCGCCTCGACCATATCCTGCTCCGCATCGATGCGATCCGCGGTGGGGAGGTCGCGATCGGCAAAGGTGAAGGAGTAGGTGTAGGCGGGTGCGCCGCCGGCGTCCTCAAGCGCGGCAAAACCGGCATCGGTGACCTCGGCCACGCCGTACGTGATGGTGTTCACCGTAAAGTCCGAATTGTTGAGGAACAGCGCCTGGCTATCGGGCTGGGTCATGATGCCGCAGATGGTGTAGGTTCTGCCCTCGAGCTCGACTTTATCGCCCACGGCGAGGTCGTTGTTGGTGGCAAAGACACGGTCGATGGCCACCTCGTCGTCCGTCTTGGGCTCCTTGCCCTCACAGTAGGACGCGATATCGACCTTGGTGCGGTGCGCATAGGTGCGCAGTGTGCGCTTGGTGCCGTCGTCGCCGGACGCCTTTTTGATGATGGCATCGATGGAGAAATTCTTGTAGAGCGTGACGCCGCCGACGTCGCCGGCTGCGTCCTCGGCGGCCTTGAGTTGATCGTCGGTAGCCTCGAAGGAAGTGGTCACGCGTCCGTCCTCAATCGTGTATGCATCGCGCATGTCGTCGATAAGGCAGCCGATGGAATGCGCCGCGAGCAAAAAGCCCGATGTAAGGGCGATGCTTCCGCACATAAGCAAAAAGATGCCCAGGTACTTGCCGATATTGCGGCGTAGCTCGCGCGGGAGACGTTTTGCGAGAGGTGTCATGGCGCCGCCTACCAATCGAGCTCGGCAGCGGACACGGGCGACTCGTTGAGCTCATCCTCGACGATACGCCCGTCGCGCAGGCGCAGCACGCGATTTGCCATGCGCGCGATGGCGGCATTGTGGGTGACAATGATGATGGTGCAGCCGTAGGTGCGGTTGACATCCTCCATGAGCTGCAAGATTTCCTTGGACGTCTTGTAGTCAAGCGCGCCCGTGGGCTCGTCGCACAGCAGCAGGCCCGGGTTTTTGACGAGTGCGCGGCCGATGGCGCAACGCTGCTGCTGGCCGCCCGAGACCTGACGCGGGAACTTGTTGCGGTGCTCGTAGAGGCCCAGCGAACGCAGCAGGTCGTCGATGTTGAGCGGCTTTTTGGACAGGTGCGCCGTGACCTCGATGTTCTCCTTGATGGTGAGATCGGGCACCAGGTTGTAGAACTGGAAGACAAAACCAAGCTCACGGCGGCGATACTCGCCCAGGTCGGTAGGCTTGAGCACCGTGAGGTCGCAGCCGTCCACCATGATGGAGCCGCCGTCGGCATCCTCCAGGCCGCCGATCAGGTTAAGAAGCGTCGACTTGCCCGAACCCGAAGGCCCCAGCATGACGCAGATCTCTCCGCGGTTGATGGACGTGTCGATGCCGTCGAGCACCGTCAGGCGTGCATCTCCATCGCCGTAGTGCTTTTTGAGATCCTTAACCTGGACGTAGGCCTCCCGCGTTGCCATGATATCCCCCATTGTTAGCCTTGTACTACTTTATGAACATAAAAGTAAACCTTGGCGAACTATTTTTGGGCGAGGCCTGGATTTTATTTCAGACTAGTCATTGGGGACGTTCTTAAATGACTAGCTGTTGGGGACACTCTTTCGCCACCCGGCAGTTAGGGACGTTCCCTTTCTGCCGGCAGCTGAGGACAGTCCTTGGCAACCCGGCCGGCAAGCCGGCGGTTCGGCAAAGACTGTCCCCAATGACTAGTCGTTTAAGTCTGTCCCCAATGACCACTCTTGGTCGTTTAAGTCTGTCCCCAATGAGTACCCGATGACTAGGTGACTAGGCGCGGGATTTGGTGCGTGAGAGGGCCAGGCCTGCGGCGGCGATGGCGGCGGCGAAGAGCACGGTGACGCCCAGGTCGCAGGCGATGTCGCCCAACACGGCAGACGTCAGGTCCGAAGCGAGCGCCTTGCCAATCGCGTCGTTCACCCAAAATGTCGGCACAAAGTGCGCCACCGTCTGCACGGCCGGGCCCATCAGCGACAGCGGCATCCAGGCGCCGCCCAAAAACGTCATGAGCATGCCAAGCAGGTTGCCCACACCGTTGAGCAGCTCCTCGCGCGCGCCCAGGCTCGAAAGCGCAAAGCTAACGGCCAGCGGCGTGCACGCCAGGGCAAACGTCGCTGCCAGCGCCAGGCACACGCGGCCCACGCCGACCTCGGCGACCGCGCCGGCAAAGCCCACGATGCCCATCATGCTCGACACAAACCAGATGCAGACGGTGATCACAGCGGCGGCCGCAAACACGGCGAGCGAACGCCGGCGCTCGGAGATTGGGCCGGCATCCATACGACGCACGCGCTCGGGCTCGTTCATACCCGAGAACACCAGCCCCACCGATACGATGACCGACGAGATAATCGCGTACGCGCCAAAGTTGAAATACGACTCGAGCGTGGCGGCGGCAGTCGAGTCGACCTTGACCTGCTCGACCTCGACCTCCGCGCGCTTGGCAGCGGCATGTTCGGCAGCCTTGGCAACGTCACCGTTGGAGGCAGTGGGCTCAAGTGCGGCCGCAGCCCCCGCGAGCGAGATCCAGCGCGAGGCTTCGGCAGACGAGAGCGCCGCCGCCATGGTGCCAGCACCGTAGGTCACATCGAGCTTGGGCAGGGACTCCCCCGCTCGGGCGGCTGCAACGAGGTCGCCCTCAAACCCCTCCGGGATAAAGAACACGCAGTCGGCGCTGCCCTTGGCGCTGTTGCTCTTGGAGAGCGCGTCCGCGAGGTCGTAGGTGCCGTCGCCGACACCCATGACCAGCTCAAAGCGCGAACCCAGATGCTTGGTAAGCGCACGCGAAAGGTCGCTGTCGTCGCGGTCGACCACGATCACGTTGGTGTCGTAGGGCTTGTACTCGGTGAGCTGCGACGAGTTCCAGCTCACCGATGCCGCGATAAACACACCCAGCAGCGAGATGAACACCGTATAGATGAGCAGGTAGAACGGGTGCGCGAGCGCCATGCGAAGCGCGGTCTTAAAGGTGCTCATAGCGGCTCCTTCCAAAGATCAGCGTAGCGGCGGCGACAAACACCAGGGCCATCAGGACGAGCGCGCCGGCGCGGACGGCGAAGGGCCCCAGGTCCTCAAAGAAATACAGGCGGTTGAACATGTCGCAGATGAGCTTGACGGGGTTGAGCCAGCACTCGGCCGGGCAGGCGCGGGCGACGTCGTCGGCAAGCGCCATCGCCGGCTCGCCGTAGAGGCCGGCGAACAGGGCGCACGTGGTAGCAAAGCCCGTGAGGATGCCCGACTTGGACGCCTTGCCGCCCTTAACGGGAAGCGTGCCCACAAAGAGCCCCAAGCCCGTGGCGGCAAGCGCGGAAGCGGCGCCGCCCACCAAACACAGTCCCTCGCGCCCGCCAAAGTCGACGCCCACGGCCAGGCGCACGTAGCCGATCGCGATCGTCATCGAGGCGAAGGAGACCAGCCACGAGCCGACAAAAATGCCGGCCAGCGACGCCGTCTTGGAAAGGCCGCCCACGCAGCGGCGCGCGCCAAGGCCGGACAGATTGGGTTGCAAATCGACGACGCTCAAGGCGGCAAACTCGGCAGACATCATCGCGACCAGGCCAAAGAGCGCGTAGTAGTAGATGACCGTGCCATCGGGCGTGGCACGCGTCAGGCTCACGCGGTGGATGCCGCCCTCGAGCGACAGGGCGCGCGCAACCGCCGCCGGATCAGCAAGAGCAGGCGGGTTGTCTTGGGCAACCTGGGACATGAGCTCGGCATTTTGTGTATACGAGCTTGCCACCGTCTCCAGAATGCTGCGGTCGGTGAGCACCGTCGACGCGCGCGAGCTGCCGTAGCTCGAAAGCAGCGTGAGCTTGGGCGTGCCCGCGGCATCGACCGTGTAGATGCCCGCGACTTCGCCGGCCTTGAGCGCACGGTTCGCATCGGCTGCGTCGTCGCACTCGTGAATCTCGAGCAGCTGGTCGTCGCCTTCCTTGGCAAGCGACGTCGCCACGTCCTTAAAGGTCGAGGCGTCCCAGGCCTCATCCACTACGACGGCCACCGGCACCGGGTCGACCGTGCCGTCGGAGCTGAGGTTCGCAAACATAAACATGAACATCGTGGAAAGCGCGACGGGAAAGATCGCGCCCCAGACCCACGTGCTCGGCCGGCGCAGCAGCGTCTTGACCGTAATGATAATGGTGTTGAACATAGCTGCCCCCTAGTCGCGCAGCTCGCGGCCGGTGATCTCGAGGAACACGTCGTTGAGGGTCGGCAGCTCGCTCCACACGCGGCCGAGCGCAACGTCGGCAGCGCGCAGCGTGTCGAGGATGTCGACCAAATTGTGCGGGCTCGCCTCACAGGTGCAGATGAGCTCGCCGCCGGAAAGCTCAACCGAAAGCACATGCTCGAGGGCGCGCAGCCGCTCGACTGTGGCGGGCTCGACGGCGCCGACTTCGACGGTCACGCGCTCACCCATCTGAATCATGCGCTTGAGCTCGTCGTTGGTGCCCTGCGCCAGCACGCGGCCGCCGTCCATGATCATGATGCGGCTGCAGATTTGCTCGACTTCCTCCATGTAATGGCTGGTATACACCACCGTGGCGCCCTCGTCGCGCAGGCGGCAGATGCCCTCCAGGATGGCGTTGCGGCTCTGCGGGTCGACCGCCACCGTGGGCTCGTCAAAAAAGATAAGCTCGGGCTTGTGCGCGATACCGCAGGCAATGTTGAGGCGACGCGCCAGGCCGCCCGAGAGCTTGCCAGGGCGGAACTTAGCAAAGTCGCCCAGCCCGACAAAGTCGATCGCCTCGTCCACGAGCGCGCGGCGGCGCTTGCGGTCGCTGACGTAAAGGCTGCAGAAATAGTCGATGTTCTCGCGCACCGTGAGCTCGTCGAACACCGCCACCTGCTGCGGCACCACTCCGATGCGGCGCTTGAGGTCGTAGCAAGCGGGCGTCATGGGCTCGCCAAAGAGCTCGATGGTGCCCTTGTCGTAGGCAAGCAGCTGCAGGATACAGTTGATGGACGTGGTCTTGCCCGAACCGTTGGGGCCCAGCAGGCCAAAGATCTCGCCGGGGGCGATGCTCAGGTTAAAGTGGTCGAGCGCGATAAGATCGTCGTAGCGCTTGACGAGGTTTTCGACGTGGACGATGTCTGTCATGAGGCGGCCCTTCTGTTGATTGCGGCCCGGTACGAATGCATCATCGCAGGAGCCGCCAGCCCGCGCCAGTGAGCTTTGTCACGAGTGCGGGGGTCTTGGTCGTGCGGCCTGCCGACGCCCCCGCTTTGCCGCGCGGGAGGAATGTCACGGTTGCGCAGGCGGTCCCTCCACCACGCGCAGCTTCGCGTACAATACCCGTATGAACAGGCTTTTCGACAAATCGATCGTGCTGGCGTGCTGTATTGCGGCCGCCATGGGTCTTGCTGTGGACGCTCGCCTGGTCGCGGCGTTTTGCCTTGGCGTTATTGCCACCTCGCTGGCCGAGGTCGCACAGGGAAACCGCGCCCGCCGTGCGAGCGAGACCGCGAGCTACGTTTACATCATCGCGGCAGTTTTCGTGCCGCCGTTTGTGCCGCTTGCGCCTCTCGCCTTCTATGACATCGCGCGGCGCGTGCGCCGTGAGCACGCCTGGGTCGCGCTGGGCATTGGCTCCGTCTTTGCCTTTGCGCTCGTAGCGGACCTTCGCACCGACGCGCTTACCGCCCGAACGCTCCTGCTGACCGCCATCCTTTCGGTTGCCGCCACCTTGCTATCGCTACGCACCGCCCAGCTGGAACGCGAGCAGCAGCGCATGCGCTGTACCCGCGACGAACTGCAGGAACGAGCCCTCGCGCTCGAAGCGCGCAACCGCGACCTCGCCGATCGCCAGGACTATGAGGTCGAACTTGCGACCCTGGCCGAGCGCGCCCGCATCGCGCGCGAAATTCACGACAACGTCGGCCACCAGCTCACGCGTGCTTCGTTGCAGACCGAGGCCCTGCGCGTGGTCCACGCCGACGAGCCCAGGATTGCCGCCGACTTTGCCGACGTCAAACGCACGGTTGACGAGGCGCTCCAGCTCGTACGCGCCAGCGTCCACGCCCTCAACGACAACGCCGTCGACCTCTCCGTACAGCTCGAGCGCATCGTTGAAGGCGCACGCTCGGACGGCGGCCCGCAGATTGAGCTTGAAGTTTTGGCCGAGCATGCGCCCGCAAATGTCGCCAACTGCTTTGCGGCGGTCCTGCGCGAGGCGCTTTCCAACGCCATGCGCCACGCCCATGCCAAAACCATTACCGTGCGGTGCATGGAGCATCCGTCGTTTTACCAGCTCATCGTTACCGATGATGGCACGGACGCGACCCCGGCGAGCAGCAGCAACGTCGCAGAAGGCATGGGGCTCGCCTCCATGCGCGAGCGCGTCGAGGCGCTTGGCGGCACCTTCACCGCCGGTCCGCGCGCCGGCACCGGCGGCTGGCGTGTGTTTGCCACCGTTCCCAAACAGCAAGGAGATGAGAGCCGATGAGGCTCATCGTTGTCGACGACGACCGCTTGGTGGTCGATTCGCTCAAGATTATCCTGGGCGCCCAGCCGCAAATCGAGGTAGTGGGCACCGGCGCCAATGGCGACGACGCGGTCGCGCTCTACGGCGAGCGCGCGCCCGACATCGCGCTGCTCGACATCCAGATGCCGGGGCGCGACGGACTTTCGGCGGCACGCGAGATCCTCGAGCGCGATCCTGCAGCACGTGTGGTGTTTCTGACGACATTCTCGGATGACGAGTACATTGTGTCGGCGCTTAAACTGGGCGCCCGCGGCTATCTAATCAAAACCGATGTCGCCGCCATTCTGCCGGCGTTGGCGCAGGTCATGGACGGCAAACGCGTACTCGAGGGTAAGGCGATCGAGGATATCGACTTTGATAGGGCGAACGCTGAAGCCGGTGCGACCCACCGGCCCGCGGCCTTTGTCAGCCTGACCGACCGCGAGTTCGAAGTCGCAGAGCTCATCGCCCGCGGCCTCGACAACAAGGAGATTGCCGCCACCGCCTACATGGGCGAAGGCACCGTACGCAACCACATCAGCTCGATCCTGGCAAAGATGGGCCTGCGCAACCGCACCCAAATCGCCATCGCCTACCTGCGAGGGTAATTACCCAACGGTCGACCGCCCCGGCATAGCAAAATGGCTGCTGCCGATTTAATGCCATTTCAAAACTATGCCGGTTTACGGGGCCAGACTCAGGACCCCCATCCATACCCGCGTTTTCTGCAAAATGACGGCTCGTCTACCTGCGGTTTTATTTTCACGCTTTTCGGTATGGTTGAGGATTCGGAATCCGGCCCCATAAACCGGCATAGTTTTGTTCGAGCAACCCTGCACGAGCGCCTCCGCAAGCCTTGCGGGACCAAAATGATCCGTTTTCCTCCATCCCCAAGGGATCAGCCGGAACCGCTTGCCACGAAATCGGCCCATCTACTACGTTTGACTCGATACCCCTGACCATGCCTTCGTTTTGAACAAAACCGCAGGCGTTCTACCTGCGGTTTTGTTTTCGCGTTTTTGGCATGGTTGGGGGTAAGGGGCTAAACGTAGTAAATGGACCGGTTTCGTGGCGAACCCTTCTCGCCTACGCACAAAAGCGCCGCCACGGAGAAGGGAGATGTCTCCGTGGCGGCTGGGGGTGGGGGTGGGGGCTATGTTCTGGCTCCCCGCCGGCCGCCCGGGGCCTTTTGGCCCCGGGCGCTGCCAGCGTGCCTAGCGCTTACGGATACCCCGGACCAGGGCTCCAACGCCGGCCATGGCGATGACGAATGCCATGAGCGGTGTGGCTGCCTGCTGGTCACCCGTGGTGGGCAGGAAACCCTTGACCGTCTTGACGATGTTCGTCACGGTCTTGGGCGTGCCGGGATCGGGCGTCGGCACGGGCGTCTCGGGCTTCTTGTACGTGTTGTTGAACACGATACCCTCGACGCTCTTGTCGCCCTTGGTAAAGGCAACGTTCGCCTTGAGGTTGCCCTCGCCGTCGTCGACCACGTTGACGGTCGCAGTAAAGACGGACTTGTCGTAGGTCATACCGGCCTCGTCGCCCTTGACCTCGCTGATGGTGTAGACGTACGTACCGGGCTCGTCGTACTCGAACTTGTCGAAGTTGATCTTGCCGTCGGCATCGTTGGTAACCGTAGACTCGATGTCCTCGCCAACGAGCTTAAAGCTAAACTCGTCCTTCTTGAGCTCGCGTCCCTCGAGCACCTTGATGGCGCCGATGGAAACCTGCGTGGGCATGGCGTGATACTTGTTGGTAAAGCCAGCCGACTCGGTGGTTCCCTCGAGCTTGTGCGTCGCGGTCAGCGTGCCGTCGCCGTTGTCGAAGACGGTGGTCACGACGGTGTAGGTCGTGCCGTCATAGGTGACGCCCTTGTACAGGCCGAGCGCGTTGGGGCAAGCCTCGCGCAGCGTGTACGTGTGCGTACCGGGCGCCTCGTAGCGGATCGGGCTCAGCGTAACGTTACCGTTGGCGTCGTTGGTGCCACTAGCGACAGTCACGCCGTCCTCGAGCAGCTCAAACGTGAACTCGCCAGCTGCAAGGTCGCGGCCGGTCAGACGCTTAACCGTCTTGACCTGATCGGTCACGGAAGAATCGGTAGGTGCCACGCCGTACGTGTTGGTGAACGTAAAGGCCGCACCGTCGCCGCCGTCGCGCTTGACGATCAGATGTCCAGCACCGTCATCGGTCACGGTGTAGGAAACCTTGCGCGTGGCGTTGGTGTCGTTAGTCACGCCAAGAGCGCTACCGGACTCGGTCACCGTGTAGATAAAGGTGTGCGAGCGCGGGGCGGTGGGTGCTGCGGGCTCGGACTCGTCGCTGGACTCGTCGGCGCTGGCATCAGCGTCGGCGTCGGCCTCTTCAGCCTCTGCCTCGTCAGCTTCGTCTGCCTCGGCCTTATCGGTCGCATCGTCCGTCACGCCCAGGGCGCGGTTGAGATCCTCGAGCGTAAAGTGGATCTTGCCAAAGTCCACGTTGCCGGCCGCGTCGTTGGTTGCGGTCGTGTGCTCGGGCATCGGGGCACCCGCCTCATCGGCGGTCACGGTAAAGGTGAACTTACCCGTGATGTCGGCCGGGGTCAGGCCCTCGGCAGTCTGGAGCTTCTTGGTTCCGGCGAGCGCGGCGTCAACGGCATCGGCGCCGTAGACGTTCTCGAACAAGGGCTCGACGCCGCCGTAGTCGACCGTCGCCGTCAGGGTACCGTCACCGTTGTCGACGACGATAACCTTAAAGCCAAAGCTCCACGTTGTAGCGGAAACGCCATTCGGCAGCCCGAATAAATCTTCGTAGGCCGTGTAGTTAATGGTCCAGGCAAGCTTGCCGTCCTTATCGGTACGATAAGCAAGCCCAGCAGCCTCAAGATTAGCAAGCATCTTGGTGTCGTAGTGCAGCGTATCAAAGCTCACGTGCCCGCCGATATTGGGCTTGAGGTTTTCGTATGCCACAAGCTCACCCTGATAGGCGATGCCGAACCAGAACTCGCCGTCGGCCATCGGGCGACCGGTCAGAGTCTTGGTGGCAACGACCTGAGCAGCGGTACCACCAGGCGTATTGGTCGTAGCGCTGTAGCTGTTGTGGAACGGAACCAGGGCACTCTCGACCTTGTTCTCACCGCTCTTGTGGACCGTCGTATGCGTACCCTCGGGACCGCCGGAGACGGTCGTCGTGGCGGTAAGCGTACCGGCACCGTCATCGGCGACGGCGATCGTCACGGTACGCACGGCGTCGTCGTAGGTGTAACCGGGCTTGCCGTCATTCTTCTCGGCTACGGTGTACGTAAAGGTCTTGCCGGCGTCAGCCTGCGTAAACTTGACCTCATGGCCAGCCAGGATGTCGATCAGGCCGACCGTTGCCTCTGCCGTCGCAGGGGACTTGAAGTTGTTGGCTCCGGGCAGCAGGCCAAGCGCGTTGGCCGAGGCCTCGTCGGCAGGCGTCACGGTAAACGTGAACTGACCCTCGGTCATAGGACGTCCGGAGAGGCTCTTGCTGAGCTTGAGGCCGCCGGCCGCGGTGTAGTTAAGCTCAGTGCGGTACGTGTTGGTGAAGCGTCCGTTTTCCTTCTTGGTGACATTGGCGGTCAGCTTGCCCTCGCCGTCCTCAGTCACGGTCACTTCGGCGGTCGCGACATGCCCGTCATACGCCATGCCGGCCGCGTTACCCGCGTTCTCGCGGATCTCGTACTTGTAGGTTCCGGCAGCCGTGTAGCGAATCTTGCCGAACTTGATGGCGGCAATGCCGTCCTTCGCATCGTGCTTGCTCACGGTTACGGTTGCAGGATCGGGTAGCGGAGCGCCATCGGGGGCGGTAATGGTAAAGCCGAACTCGTCCCCATCCGTCCACTCGCGACCGTCGATGGCCTTGCTCAGGTCAAAGTCGAGGTCTGCATCGGTCGGGGTCACGCTGTAGGTGTTCTTGAAGGTCGCAGCCGTGGCGTCCTTCAGGACATGCTCAGCCTTGAGCGTGCCATCGCCCTTGTCGGTAATGGTGGTCTCGATGGTGTACTTGGCGTCGCCGTACGTGATGCCCTTGCTGATGGTTCCGCCGTTGACCTCGCGCAGCGTGTAGGTGTGCTCGCCGGCCTCGGTGTACTTCACGGCGCTCATCGTGATGTTGCCCTCGGCGTCGTTCTTGCCGGTGGCGACGACCTTGTCGCCCTCGACGAGCTCGAAGGAGAACTCGCTGTCCATGAGATTGCGGCCAGTCAGGACCTTGTTCGCGGTGATCTGGTCGGTAACGCTCGTCTCGACAGGCGTCACGTTATAGGTATTGGTGAACGTAAATGCCACATCGCCGTCCGGCTTGCGGGATACGCTCAGATTGCCCTTGCCGTCATCAGTCACGGTGAAGGAAACCTTGCGCGACAGCTTGGCGTCGTTGGTCACGCCAGCCACTTCGCCGGACTCGGTCACGGTGTAGGTAAAGGTGTGCTCGCGCTTCTCGGGCTTCTCGCCCAGAGCCTTGTTAAGGTCGTCGAGCGTAAAGGCGATCTTGCCAAAGTCGACCTTGCCGTCAACGTCGTTGTGCACGCTCGTGCTCGCAGGCATAGGCGCGCCCTCTTCACCGGTCACGGTAAAGGTGAACTTGCCGGTGATATCAGCCGGGGTCAGAGCGTCGTCAACCTGCAGATTCTTGATACCCGCAAGCGATGCCTCGGTAGCATTCGTGGTGTAGGCGTTCTTGAACTCGATGCTCTTGACGTCCTTGGCGTCCTTCAGCTCGTGCGTGGCAACCAGCTGGCCCTTGCCGTTATCGGCGATGGTCGTCACGATGGTGTAGACCGCGTCATCGTAGTCAATACCGCCGGCGTTGCCCTTAACCTCATGCAGCTTGTAGGTGTGCTGGCCGATCTCGGTGTACTTGATGGCACTGAACGTCACCTTGCCGTCGGCGGCGTTCTTAACGGTCTCGACAGGCTTAACTTCCTTGTCAATGATTTCGAGCAGCTCAAAGCTGAACTCGTCGGCCGTAAGGTCACGCCCGGTCAGAGACTTGGTCACGGTAATCTGGTCGGTGACGCTGGACTCAACAGGATTCGTGGCGTAAACGTTCTTGAACTCGGTCTCGCCCGAGGTCACCTTCACGCCAGCGCTCAGCTCGCCCTTCTTGTCGGGCGTTACCGTCACGGTGATCTCCGCGACGTTCTTGCTGTAGGCGATGCCGTCAATCGTGGTCCCGGCATGCTTTTCACTGACCTTGTAGACGTACGTGCCAGGTTCGGTGTATTCGATCGTGCCGAAGTCGATGGCAGCCTTGCCCTGGTCCAGGTCAGCCTTGCGCACGGTCGCAGTCCTAGCCGCAGGCATCGGGGCGCCGCTCTCGGATGTCAGGCCAAACTCAAACGCGTCAGCATTCGTCCAGTCGCGACCCTTGAGCACCTTGGTCAGGCCAAAGCTGGCCTTGGTGTTCACCATTGCCGGCGTCATGTCATACGCAAAGCTGATCTTGCCGTTGTTGCCCAGGTAGGAATTGACATGCGTCGCGGTCGCCTTGGCAGACACGTTGTTCCACTTGGGGTTGAGAACGTCGGTCGCGGTACCAGTGCTGTTGCCACCCACGCTGCCCTTGGTAGTGTGGAGCTCATCGATAAAGGCCAAACGCGCGGTTCCCACGCTAAACGAAAGGTTGCCGTCCTCGTCGGCAACAAGAGCGCCGTCAAACTTCGCTGCGTCGCCGCCGACAAACTCGATGACAGCAGTGGCGGGCTTGGCCTCGCCGTTCGAGCCCCGCTCCTCAAACTCATCCTTGTAGTAATAGGTGCCAGTATCTGCCAGCGAATTCTTTGCAGGCTGCGTGCAGTCCTTATCCGCGTAAATGGGAGTCTGCTTCTGGAAGTAGTAGTAGCGGTTGGTGTCGGCCGGCTCAAAGGTCGCAACCGTATCACCCAGCGCACCACCGCTCCACTTGTTCGCGTAGAAGCTCACGGTCTTGGTGCCGTCAACGACAGTCGTATTATGCTCGATGTAGTTCTTGAGCCCTGCTACCTTCTCGGGCGTAAACAGGTTGTCAAGTGCGGCGCTCTTCACGCTCGAGGCATACTTCACCTGAATGGGCTTAACGTTGTCGACCGAAAGCTTGCCGTCTACGGTCTTAAAGTGACTCAGCGGAATCAACGACGCAGGAATGTTAACCGTTACGATATCGCCCTTCCGGGGATTGTCATCGCCAGCACGCTGCACGGTGATGAGCAGGTCTTTTGCCTTGCCGGAAAACTCGTAGGTGTCGGTATTGGTTTCTTTGTTGACCGTCTTGCTCGCCTTGGTAAACGACATGCCGTTGATGACGACTTCGGTAAATCCGTCGACCTGCATAAAGTCGCCCAGCTCGTCGGTAAACGTGATGTAGCCGGACTTGGTCTCGTCGTAGCCCTTATGGATTTCGGTCGGATAAGGCGGCTCCGATGTGATGGCCTGTGAGATGTCGTCGAAGACTTTCTTGAGCTCTTCAGCATTGGTCGCCGACTTGTAGTAGTCGGAATTTTCCGCGCGCGTGCCAAGCTCGTCGCTCGCATACGACGTGGCATCGGGATAATTACTCGACACGGCGTGCATAAACTTGTTGACGTCGCTTGTCCCCTTTTTCGAGGGATCGGCAACAGGGTCCGCTCCACTAAAGATGCCGATGGTATAAACGGTGGCCTTGCCATCCTTCATCTTCTTGGCAGCCGTCACGGCAGCATTGGCGACGTCAGAATCAAACTCGCTGTAGCTCGTTGGCTTGCCGTCGGTAAAGAACACAACGGTCTTCTTGGCATCTGCGCGACCAGAAGTGATATACCCGGCCAGTTCCAGACCATAGTCGGCACGCGTAGCACCGCTTGGCTTGATTCCAGCAACTGTATCCTTAAGAGCTTTCACGTTGCCGCCGGAGCAATCGGTCAAACCCTTCATTACCTGCGAGTGGTTGTACTTGTATTGGCCTTGATAGTACGTATCATTGCCGACCTTATCAGTCTTATCACCCGCAAACTTAACAATGGCAACCCTATGCTGCCTATCAACGCCCTCGATAGCCTCGTTTTGTTTGGCGATGGTGTTGATAAAGCTGTTCGCAGCGCTCTTCAGTGCATCGATACGCTTGGTGCGATCTCCGCCACCCATAGGATCATCCATCGAGCCGGAGGCATCCAACACCATCACGATGTCAAGTGGCGTGGTGACTGTCACGGTTGAATTAGACGTCGAGGACATCGCCGAAAGCGTGGTCAAAAAGTCCGACTCTTCGTTTTCCCCGGTTGCCTTGACCGTCTTATCGGTCCAGATTCGGCCGACGTTTTGGGTCGTTACCTTATTGCCGCCGTGGCCTGCCGCCCAGATTTCCCAGCGTCCGCTGGTATCGGGGTCGACGACCTTTCCGGTCATTATCGGTCCGTCCATTCCTGTGCTGGACCTGGCGTTGGCCTCGGGCAGCATGGCGAATGCTGCGGCTGGCAACACCAGCACTACGGCCAGTATCACCGCCAAGAGACCCCTCGTGTACTTACTCATCGCGTCTCCCTTCTCGCAGGCTCAGACCTTGCATCAGCCTAAAGTTACGGAATGAGACACAATTTGAGCAGGTGACACACGTTCCAGATTCGGTTTTGGGCGTGAGACAAATGTCTCACCAAAGTTGAGACACGGCGTTTTCGCAGGAAAATAGGTGCAACTCAGAGCCATCGGGCCAAAATGATCCGTTTTCCTCCGTCCCCGGGGGCTCAAGGGCTGTCACCGATATGGCGCCATTTCAAAACTATGCCGGATTACGGGGCTAAGCTCGGAGACCTCATCCATACCCCCTATTTTTGAAAAACAGCAAGCGATCTACCTGCGGTTTTGTTTTTGCGATTTTCGGTATGGTCGGAGGTTCGCTATCCAGCCCCGTAAACCGACATAGTTTTGTTCGCGACGGCACAACCGCGCGTTTAAGCGCGGGGCCGGTGGGGCATTTTTGCCCCACCGGCCCCTATCCCAGCTCTATTCCGGCGCTACTCCGGCTTGGTTTCTACCGTGGGGGTCTTGTCCGCTGCGACTGGGGTGCGGGCGGTGTCCATAGTCAGGCAGTGCTTGGGGCAGCTCTCGATGCACTCACCGCACACCACACAGGCATACGGGTCGATCGACCACGTTCCACCCTTGCGATCGACCGCGAGCGCGCCCGCCGGGCAGCGGCGCGCGCACATGCCGCAGCAGATGCACACGTCCATGTCGTTGACGATATGCCCGCGCAAGCGCTCGGGTGCCGTCAGCTTCTCCTGCGGATAGCGCACCGTGACCGGCTGCTTGACCATAGAACCTAAGGCCGTCTTGGCAAATGTCAGTAAACTCATGCCGCGCCTACCTTTCCGTGCAGCTAATGCAGGGGTCGATGGTCAGGATAATCATGGGCACGTTGGCAAGGAGCACGCCCTGCAGCGCATGTGTCAGACCCGCCAGGTTCTGCGACGTCGGCGTGCGCACGCGGAAGCGGTCCAGGTTCTTGGTGCCGTTACCGCGCACATAGTAATACGCCTCGCCGCGCGGCTGCTCAATCACAACCTCGCCGCGCGCACCGTCGGCCGGCGTGAGCTTGGTGCGCCCGCCGATCCCGTCGTGCGGAATCTTGCCCACAAGCTCCTTAATGATGTCCATGGCCTGCGTGACCTCGGCACAGCGTACCTGACAGCGGGCATAGCAATCGCCATCGGTAGCAACGATGGGCTCAAACGCAGCCAGATCCGCATAGGCACCGTCGTCAAACATGCGCACGTCGTAATCCACGCCCGATGCGCGCCCAAACGGACCGACCATCGAAAGCTCCAGCGCATCTTTCTTGCTGATCACACCCACGCCATGCAAGCGCTCGCCGCAGCTGTCATCGTCCAAAAACGTATGCACCAGGGCCTCGTAGTCGGGACGCATGGCATCGAGCGTCTGGACAATTCCGGCCAGCTCGGAGTCCTCGATATCGTGCTTCAGGCCGCCGATCTCGTTAATCGACAGAATCACGCGACCGCCGCAAGTGCTCTCGAAGATCTTGAGAATCTGCTCGCGCAGGGTCCACGAACGATAGAACAACGCCTCGAAACCAAAGGCGTCGGCAAGCAGGCCCAGCCACAGCAGGTGCGAGTGAATGCGCGAAAGCTCGTGCAAAATGGTGCGGATATACTGCACGCGGCCGAGCACCTCGATGTCGAGCATGCGCTCGCAGGCGCTGGCATAGCCATAGCTGTGACCCACGGCGCAAATGCCGCAGATGCGCTCGGCGATGTAGCCAAACTGGTGCATATCACGCTTTTCGGTGAGCTTCTCGAGTCCGCGGTGCACAAAGCCGATCTGCGGAATTGCCTCGATGACGCGGTCGTCCTCGATCACCAGGTCCAGATGAAGCGGCTCGGGCAGCACCGGGTGCTGCGGGCCAAACGGAATAACGGAGCGATGTGCCATGGACCTTACGCCTCCTTTTTCTGCTTGTCGCGGGCGGCCTTAGCGGCAAGCGCCGCGCGGACCTTGGCCGCTTTCTCGGGATCCATGGCGGCGAGCTTTGCCTCCATCTCGGCAGCCTTGAGCGCGGCCTTCGCAGCGGCCTCATCGTGCTGAGCATCGGAGCCGGCAGCCGCAGCGGGCTGAGCAGCGGCGCCCGCGGCGTCGCCAGCGCCCGCAGTGCCCTCCCCCGCAGCGGCCGTGGCAGTAGCAGCCTTCTCGGCCGCGGCCTTGCGCGCCTTGGCCTCGGCAGCGGCACGGACCTTCATGGCTTTCTCGCGCGCGGCCTTCACCTCGGGCGTGATAACGCTCATGGGCTCGGCAGTCGAGACCTGGTAGAAAAAGCCCTTAAAGTCAATCTGCATATCGGTGATGACAAGACCAAACAGGTCGTGCGCCTCGTTCTCAAACGGGAATACCGCCGGATAGTACGAGCTGATGGACGGAATCTCCTGGTACTGGTCGATGCCCTCGACTACCAGGTTCTCAATCGCATAGCTGCCGTCCCGCGCAATATGCTCCTGAGCAGCACGAACGTTGATAAACGTATAGACCAGGCGATACGAGCCGTCGTCGACGTTGCGCTCGGCGTGCATTTGCACAAAGCGCGCGCCGACGCCCTTGAGCGCCTGGACATGCGACAGGAGCTCGTCGATCCCGACGGTAGTATAGATAGCCTTTTGCATTACTCGGCCTCCTTTGCAGAGGTGGGCTTCTCAGCAGGCGCGTCGCCAGCGGCGGGCACGACGGGCGTCCCAGCGGCCGTGTCGCCGGCCCCCGCAGCAGCCACAAACCCGTCCTCGCCCAGCTCGACGCCGCCATCCCAGGTAGCAGCGCCGCCCACGGTAAGCGGGTCACCGCCGGCGCGCATCACGGCCTCCTTCTGATCAAGGATGCCGCACGCCTCCACGATGGCATCGATCACGGTCTCGGGACGAATGGCGCACCCGGGCGCATACACGTCCACGGGAATCGCGCGGTCCACGCCGCCGATCACGTTATAGGCATCGCGGAATACGCCGCCCGAACACGCGCAAATGCCGCACGCCACCACGCACTTGGGCTCGAGCATCTGGCTGTAGATCTGGCGCACGACGGGCAGGTTCTGGGCATTGACCGACCCCGTCACCAAAAAGATATCCGCATGCTTGGGGTTGCCGGTGTTGACCACGCCAAAGCGCTCCGCATCGAACAGCGGCGTGAGCGAGGCCAGCACCTCGATATCGCATCCGTTGCAGCTCGAGCCGTCGTAATGAATAACCCACGGCGAGCGCGACATTTTATGATCCATGAATGCCGCCTCCTAAATAAATACGTCGACGAGGATGGGCATAAGGTTGAGCAGGCCAAACACCAGCGCCACGCCCCATCCGAGCCTAAAGCAGCTGCGCCAGGTGCTGCGTGCGAAGGTGTTGTCGATCAGGACCTCGACAAAATACGTCGCGGCCATCACGACCAGGGCTACGACCCAGCTCACGGGGTTGTCCCAGACAAAGAACATGCCCACCCACATCAAAAACAGCACGGTCTCGCACCAGTGCATAAGGGTCATCTTGGCCAGCGTGCCGCCGCTCATCTCGGTGGCGACGCCCTGGACGATCTCCTGATGCGCATGATGCGAGTACGAAAGGTCAAACGGCGACTTGCGCAGCTTGATGGTAAGCACCGCGAGCAACGCGAGAAAAATGGGTGCGCTGTACACGATGATGGGGGCCGACTGCCCCGTCACGGCGATGGAATCGAAGCTGTCGGTGGCAAGGTACAGGCCCACGCTCATCAGCAAAACGGCGGGCTCGTAACTCATGACCTGCAGCAGCTCACGGTCGGCGCCGACCTGGGCAAACGGACTTTGCGTCGAGGCGGACGCCAGCACCACAAAGATCGCGGCGAGCGTCACCATAAAAGCGCACAGCAGCGTGTTGGAGCCCGACACAAAGATGCCGCCGCCAACGACGGTAAAGATGAGCGCGCACGCCATGTAGGTATCGTCCATGGTGTTTACGCTGGCAGGGGCTTTGCGCAGGAGCTTGGCAACGTCGTAGAAGGGCTGCAGCAGGCGCGGGCCCACGCGGCCCTGTATGCGGGCCGAAAGCTTACGGTCAACGCCGTCGATCAGGCCACCCACAAACGGCGCCAGCAAGGCAAACGCCACGGTGCCAATAAAAATGCCCACGACGCCCGAACCCTCGAAATACTTGCCGCGCAGCACCGAGGGCGCGCTCATGGCAAGTCTCTCGGGCCCAATCCACGCGCAACACAGCAGCGCAAACAAGATGATGCTGCAGCACACGACGCTACCCGCGGGGCCAATACGCTTCTCGCCAAGGGCGTCCTCCGAGTACCAATTGCGCTTTTCGGCCTTCACCTCGTGCCCCATCGGGCCGCGGAAATGGCGATATTTGTCGGTTCCCACGCCCGAAAGATATACGTTTACATGCGGTTTGTTGCTCACTCGGAATGAAGTCAGCAGCACCACGGCGATAAACGCCACGATAACCACCATCAGGTACATGGCGTCCTTGCCAATAACGTACGGCACGCGGCCAAACACCATGGCCAAGTAAGGCGACACCAGACCGCTCGAGATAACCGGGAACGCCACGCAGCACAGAATCAGCAGCGCGGCGATGGTGTTGAGGGCCATCCATTCGGTCTTATGGACATTGACCTCAACGTTTTGAGCCGTGGGGTCGACACCCGAAAGCTTGGCAAGCCACTTGCCCCAGAAGAAGAACGTCGCGGCCGAGCCAAAGGCAAGCACCATGATCATGAGCACGTTGCCGGTCTGCGCGAACGCCACCAGAGCGCCCCACTTGGACACGAGCATGCCAAACGGCGCCACAAACATGCCCATGATGCCCAGCATCATCAGGCGCGTCAGGTGCGGCATGCGGCTGAACATACCGTCCATGTCCTCGATATTGCGGCTGCCGATATGATGCTCGGCCGTGCCCACGCACAGGAACAGCAGCGACTTTGCCACCGTGTGGAACAGGATCAGGAAGATGGCCGCCCATACGGCCTCGGGCGCGCCGACACCCAAGCAAGCACTGATGAGGCCCAAGTTGGAAATGGTGGAGTACGCGAGCACGCGCTTGGCATTGCTCTGCGAGATGGCCATAAGGGCAGCGAGCAAAAACGTGATGGCGCCCACGCTCGTGACCATAAAGCCGGTCACGGGATAGATGGCATAGAGCGGGCTCAGCTTGACCATCAGGAACACGCCGGCTTTGACCATGGTTGACGAGTGCAGCAGGGCGCTCGTGGGCGTGGGGGCAACCATGGCACCCAACAGCCAAGTGTGGAACGGCATCTGTGCGGCCTTGGTGAGCGCGGCGAGCGACAACAGGATGACCGGCATCACCAGCAGCGCGGACTGCGCGGTTCCGGCGCCGGAAAGCTCAATCATGCCCGAGATGGTCAGCGGCATGCCGTTCACGTGCAGGTACATGAGTCCGGCCAAAAACGCGATGCCGCCCAGCATGTTGAGGATGATCTGGGTAAAGGCGTTTTTAATGGCCTCGGGCGTGCGCGTGTAGCCAATCATAAGGAACGAGCACACGGTGGTGATTTCCCAGCCGCAGAACAGCCACTCAAGGTTGTCGCTCGTCACGATGACGAACATGGCCGAGAGGAACAGGAACATAAGCGCCAGGAACTGCGGGCGACGGTCGGGCGCGGTCTGCCCGCGCAGCGCGGCCTCGTGCTCGTCATGGGCCTGGAAGTCCTTCATGTAGCCCAGGGCATACACGCAGATAAGGCTGCCGACAATGCCGACGGCGAGGACCATGATTACGCTCATGTAGTCCTGTCTCTTATACACATCTGACGCTGCCGACGAAGCTAGAAGTGTAG
>CABSNL010000006.1 GCA_902479095.1 uncultured Collinsella sp.
GCCGTTTGTCTCCACCCGCGTAGCGGGTGGTTTAAAGCTGGCCGCTGCGCGGCCAGCGGACTAAAGTCTTGAATAAAAAGGGCCGATCGCGTAGCAACGCGGTCGGCCCTTTACGTTTGCCTAGATAAAACCCACCAAAATAAACCTGTCCCTTTTTTGGCTGGTTGTTAGCTGTGGCGGTACTCGGCGATGATGAAGTCGATATCGGTTTGGAGCGTGTCCAGGTTTGCCAGGCGCTCTTTGTCGGCAGGGCGCGTGCGATAGTAGTACGGCGTCATCTGGAACACCGCCTCGATATCGGCCTGAGTCTGAAGCGTAATATTCGCGGACACCTGCTGCGTTCCAACCAGCTTGAGCTCCGTTGTTTGTGGCAGCTTCTCATCGTTAAGGTACGGCGTGTCGTAGAGTACCTCCTTGAGCCCAAAGAGGTGACGAGCACCCGGCACCACGGTGTAGAGCGAACCCTCCGGCGCCAGCACGCGGGCAGACTCGCGCTCGTTAAAGGGGGCAAAGAGCTCGGTCACCATATCGAAGGCGCCATCGGCCACGGGGATGTCCTTCATGTTGGCCACGAAGTAGGTCGCATCGCCGCGCTTGGCGGCCAGGCGCACCATCTCCTTGCCCAGGTCAAAACCGTAAGCATCTACGCCCGGCACCGCGCCCATGGCACTGGTGTAATAGCCCTCGCCACAGCAAATATCGAGCAGCGTCATGGGGCCGTTCGCAGACGTGGCGCGCCCAGACACCTGCTTGCGCACCAGCTCGACCATCGCATCGCGCAACGGCGCGTAGTATCCACGGTTCAAAAAGTCACGACGGCTGCGCGCCTGCGACTTGGGATCGCCCATGGAGTCGCCGCTCTTGGACGAGCGCAGTAGATATAGATAACCCTCGCGCGCACGGTCAAACCGGTGTCCGCCCGCGCATGCGACCCCACGCTCATCGTCCACCAACGGTTCATGGCAAACGGGACACAACAACATGGCAACTCCTTAGCGCGAACAACACAACGCCCACCATTGTCGCACGCCTTCCCCACCTAGTCATTGGGGACGTTCTTGAATGACTAGTTAGAAGATACGTTCTTGAATGACTAGTTAGAAGAGATAAGGAGTGTCCCCAGCTGCCGGCAGAAAAGGAACGTCCCTACGTGCCGACTGGTTGCATTAGGAGTATCATCATCTGCGCAAATAAGCACGAAAGAGCATATTAGAGATTGAGAGCATATGGCTGACACCGTATCTAAGCACATTGACATGACCACCGGCTCGCTGTGGCGCAATATCCCCCTGTTCGCCTTCCCCGTGGCCGCCACGAGCATCTTGGAGCAGCTGTCGAACCTCATCGCCACGGTCATCATCGGTAACTTCTCGGGCGACCAGGGAACCCTCGCCATGGCAGCGGTCGGCTCCAATGTTCCGCTTACCAGTCTTATGCTCAACCTGTTTATTGGCATGTCGCTTGGCTCCAACGTGGTCATCGCCAACGCCATCGGCCGCAACGATCAGAACATGGTCAAACGCGCCGTCCATACCTCGATTTTAATGGCGCTCGTGGGCTTTGTCGTCATCGCCCTGGGCGAGGTCTTTGCCGAGCCCATGCTCGCCGCGCTCAACGTTCCCGCCGAGACCATGCCGCTCGCTTCACTCTACCTACGTGTCTTTTTGCTCAGCATGCCCTCGATTTTGCTCTACAACTTTGAGGCCGCGATTTTCCGCTCCGTCGGCATCACCCGCATGCCGCTGCAGGCGCTTGCCGTGTCCACCGTCCTCAACATTGGCCTGGACCTCATCTTTGTCCCCGTACTCCACTGGGGCGTCGCGGGCGTCGCCATCGCCACCGCCATCGCCTACACCGTCAGCGCCGCTACGCTCTTTATTCGCCTGCTCAAGACCGACTCCGTCGTCCGCGTCACCCCGCGCGACCTGGCTATCGACCCCGTCGCCCTCAAGCGCATCGTTAAGATCGGCCTGCCCGCCGGCATCCAAAGCGCTGTCTTTGCCGTCGCCAACATCATCATCCAGTCCGCCATCAACAGCCTGGGCACCGAGGTCATGGCGGCATCGAGCGCCGCCATGAGCCTGGAGTACGTGTGCTACAACCTGCTCAACAGCTTTAGTCAGGCTTGCACCACCTTTGTGGGACAAAACCACGGTGCCCGCCAGATCGACCGTTGCACCAAGACGCTCAAGGTCTGCCTAGTCGAAGGCGGTATCGTCGCGCTCACCACGATTATCGTTATTGTCGGCCTGGGGCGCGAGATCTTGTCGCTGTTCAACAGCGATCCCAACATCGTCTCGATCGGCTATATCCGCGTATGTTCGATCTTCCCGGCGTACGCCTTTAGCATGTTCTACGAAAACATGTCGGGCTACCTGCGCGGCTTTGGTATCTCGCTCACGCCCGCCCTCATCACCATGATCTGCGTCTGCGGCATCCGCTTCTACTGGGTGTTCTGCGTGTTCCCGCACTTCCGCACCTTTGCGAACATCATGATGGTCTACCCCATCAGCCTGGGCACCACGGCGTTCTTTATGGTCGTAGCGGTATTGCTCTGCCACCCGGCACGCACCTATCGCGCCACCCAAGCCAAAGCGACAGCCCGCTAAACACCGCACTCAACGCCACGCCAGTCATTAATTGACAATATGTGAGCTCATGTAGTCGATAAAGCGCCTCGTGGCGATAGGCATGGTGTCCCAACTGCGCCAGGCTGCCACTACGTCGCGCGAGGGGGCGTGCACGATGGGCCGCACGCGAATATCGGCTCGCATGCCCTCAACGGTACGGCGATATAGCATGCTCACGCCTAGGCCCTCCTCCACCATCGCCATGATGGTGTAGTCGTCGGTCACCTCACTCGTCACATACGGCGACAGGCCATGCGCAGCAAATGCATCGAGCACCAGGCTCTGTTCGCCCTCATCCAGCAGCACAAACGGCTCGGACGCCAGGTCGGCGAGTGTCACCTTTTCCTTTGCCGTCAGCGGATGCGCGGCCGGCAACAATGCCACCAACTCGTCGTGATAGACCACGCGCTTCTCGAGACCAGCGGTAAACCCGCGTGCCGTAAAGCAAAAGTCAACCACGCCATCGTGCACCCACTGGGCGTTGCGCGTGTAATCGCCCTGCTTGAGGGTAAAGTGCACGCCCGGATGCAGGGCCCCAAAGTCGCGGATCACGCGCGGCAACACGGTTCGACTCACGTTGGTAAACGTCGCAATGCGAATATCGGTCGACGAAAGCCCCAGCAGCTCCTGGCGCTTGCCCTCGAGCTCGGCCTCGGCAGTCACGATCTGGCGCAGGTACGGCAGATATTGTTTACCGTCGCGCGTAAGCGTAACGCCCTGCTTTCCGCGCTCGATAAGCGTGGTACCCAGCTCGCGCTCGAGCGCTTTGACGGCCTGGCTCACCGCACTTTGCGTATAGCCCAGCTCGTCCGCCGCGCCCTTAAGACTGCCGCGATCGACCACCATACAAACAATCTGATACCGCGATGTCATCGTGCCTCCATATCAATGCAGCCGTAAAACGTTTTGTCAGCGCTTTTCGCGCCTACTTTAGCATTTCTTAATCATACTGAAGATACATTCGCTTTACTACATCCACATCTGGGAGCAGAATCCTTTGTACGAAACCGTTCTGTAACAAAAGGAGTCCCATGGATCGCAAAAAAGCAATCGCGCTCTCATTTTCCGTTCCCGTCGCATGGGGCTTTTCGTACCCTCTCATGAAGATCGGCATGGACAGCATGAACGCCACGAGCATCGTCGCGCTACGCTGCATCGTCGCCTTTGTGGTCTGCCTGCTGCTCTTCCACAAGCGCGCGTTCCGCATCAACCGCGACCTTATGGTTCGCGCCGCCATCATCGGCGCCATCATGGCAACCGAGCTCACCTGCATGTGCCTGGGCTCCAGCCTCACCTCTGCCTCCACTGCCGGCTTTTTGCAGAGCCTGACGGTCGTGATCGTGCCGTTTGCCAACGCCGCCCTGCTGCGCCGCGCCCCCGAGCGCAAAGTGCTCATCGGCACCGCCATCGTCACCTGCGGCATGTTGCTGCTCTCGGGCACCGACTTCACCAGCCTGAATCCGGGCGCGCTCATCATGCTGCTCTCCGCTTTTATCTATGCCGGCCACATTATCGTAGCCAAGCGCTTTGTCGAAGATGTCGACCCGCTGTCCCTGGGCGTTTGGCAGTTGGGCTTTGGCGGCCTGTTCTCGGGCATTGCCGCATGCGTCTTTGGCGGTTTCACACTTCCCAGTACGCCCAGCGAGATCGTGGTCGTCGTTGCCCTCGCGCTCATCTGCTCTGCCTACGGTTTTATCACCCAGACGCTCGTGCAGCCCCACGTGCCCGCCGAGACCACCGGCTTCGCCTTCTCGCTCGAGCCAGTCTGCTCCGCCGTCTTCTCGTTCTTCCTGGTCGGCGAGGTCCTGAGCCCCATCGCCTTCTTTGGCGCCGCCCTCATCCTCACCGGCGTCATGGTGGCAACCGTCGAGCTTCCGCGCCTCCGCGCACATGGACAGGCTCGCATGGCAGGAGCGCCCGAGCACGTCTCGTAGACCCCGCTCTTCATACAGCCGCGGCATAAAGGCAACCGGTGCGCCTTTACAATAGATGCCAACAGAGCATCTGACGTAAAGGAGCCCCATGGACGCCGCGACCCGCGACCGCAACATAGCAACTTGGTTGGGCGATGCACCGCAGCCGGTACGTGACACTACGAACCAGCTGCTCGAGCGCATCGCCCTTTTGCGTGCCGAGCAGACTATCTACCCGGCACAAGACGACATCCTCAATGCCCTCGCCTACACGCCGGCCGACCAGGTCAAGGTTGTCATCTTGGGTCAAGACCCCTATCACGGACCCAACCAGGCCATGGGGCTGTCGTTCTCGGTCCCCGCGACGCAAACCAAGTTGCCGCCGAGCCTGCGCAACATCTACAAGGAACTCAATGCCGATCTGGGTTGTCCCATTCCCGCCACAGGAGATTTAACGCCATGGGCACAACAGGGCGTCCTGCTTCTCAACACTACGCTCACCGTGCGCGAGCATGCCGCGAACTCGCACGCCAAGCTGGGCTGGAGCACGCTCACCGACTACGTTATCGAACGCTGCTGCCAGCTGCCCCAACCGGTTGTCTTTTTGGCATGGGGCCGCTTTGCCCAGCAGATGGTCGAGGGCAAGCTCGTCGCAACTGACGCGGGCAAGGCAACCGACAAGTTCTGTCTGGCCTCCACGCACCCCTCGCCGCTTTCGGCCAACCGTGCCACGGCAGAACTCCCCGCCTTTATGGGGTCGCGCCCCTTCTCCGCTGCCAATCGACTACTCGAACAGCACAGCTCGACCCCCGTCAACTGGACCTGCCTCGGCTAAAAATCGATACATCAAAAACGCGCCCGACAGCTTTCCATCGGGCGCGTTTCCTATTCGGGCCAAATAAATTGTGTGCGGCCGGCCTCGCCGCCATCGATCAACAGACTCTGTCCGGTCATAAACCGGTTGGTCACGCCCACAAAGTAGATCCACTCGGCGATCTCTTGGGCGGTAGCCCAGCGTTTAAGCGGCGTGAGCTCCATAATCTGGTTCCACAGGTGCTCGTCTTCCATCACGCAACGGTTGAGCGGCGTGATAACGCCGCCCGGGTCCACACTGTTGGCGATGGCCTGCGGTGCCAGGCGGTTTGCAAGGTTCTTGGTGTAGGCAATAACGCCGCCCTTGCTGGCGGCATAGACGGGAAACTCCGACCCCGTATGCCCGCTCGCCGACCCCACATTGACCACGGATTCGATAGCCGGCGCCGGCTTGGCAGCAAGCCCCTCCCCCACAAAGGCGTAACGCTCGGTCACGTTGATGGTGCCACACAGGTTGGCGGCGATGTCATCGGCCGAATCCTGCGTACCGGCAACGTTCACGATTACCTGAGGCTCAAGGTCACCTGGAAACGAGTCAGGCTCGCGTACATCAACGACCGGATGGCGGTAGCGCTCGTGTTCGATCGCCGCCGGCAGCAGATCAAAGCCCACTACCTCGTGGCCCTCGTCCAAAAAGCGCTGCACGCACGCGGCTCCGATACCGCCCGAAGCACCCGTGATCAAAACCCGCATACTTGCTCCTTAGGCGGTTGCGTGGCGCTCGAGGTACTCGGAGCCCACATTCTCGCGCTCCCAGCCGCGCACGACCTTGTAGCCCACGGGGCTCAGGAAGACCTCGCACAGCAGCTCGGCGACAGCGCCGGTCAGCGAGCACATAAGGACCTGCACCCAGGTCCAACCAAAGAACGTGTGGCTCACCACAATGGCAAAGACCAGGTTGTCGATAAACTGGCCAACGCCCGTGGACACATAGGAGCGGAAGGCAAAGCTCGCAAAGTTATTCTTTTTGAGCATACGGCCGAGCGACTGGTTGAGCGTGGAGTTAACCACGGCAGAAACGAGCATGGCAAGCGAAGAGCCCAGCACCACGTACCAGGTGCCACCGATGGTGGCGTTAAGGGCAGTATTGACCTCGATCATGCCCGTGTCGTAGTAGGCGCCCCACATACCGGGCGTGAGCGAGCATGCCCAAAAGCACAGGCTCACGGCCAGGTTGACCAGCAGCGCGAGGATAGAGATTTTGATGGATGCCTTGGCGCCAAAGCGCTTGCAGATCATGTCCTGGCACAAAAACGAAACCCAGCTCACCACAAAGCCACAGTCGAGCGCCAGATACGGCAGGCTGATGAGCTCTTTGTTGGCCAGCAGGTTCATCATGATAACGCTCACGAAAAACAGCGAAACCGTTGCCGCGGGAATGCTCCGCAACAGGACCTTGTAGTCCTCCATGACCTTCTTGATCATTATGTACTCCTTTGGTTTTAGGTTTAACGAGCAGGATATCGGACCCGAACTGCTCGGACGCCCCGGTCTTGAGACGACGGTGGGTATGATAGCCGCTCACGCGGCATCAGGCAAGCAACCGGCGCGGCAGCCCCGCAGGGCCACCGCGCCGATGCGTTAAAAGGCCACGTTGCCAAACTCCGACAGGATAAGGTCGGGGTTGTGGTCAGTTGCCCAATCCACGTTCCACGGGCTCGTGAACAGCAGCAGCTTGCCGCCGCGCATGTCCTCGACGCGCAGCGTGTCGCGCGTGAGCGAAAGAGCCGGGATATCGATGGTATCGGGGTCATTCTGGATCCAACGAATATCCGTATAGGGCAGCGGCTGGCGACGAACCTCAACACGGTACTCGGCCTTGAGGCGGCGCTCGAGCACCTCAAACTGCAGCACGCCGACCACGCCCACGATGACGCTCTCCATGCCGGCGCCCAGCTCGCGGAAGATCTGGATGGCGCCCTCCTGGGCAAGCTCCTCCATACCCTTGACGAACTGCTTGCGCTTGAGCGTATCGACCTGCGTAATGCGAGCGAACATCTCGGGGGCAAACGTCGGGATCTGCGGATACTGCACGTGGCGCTTGCCGGAGCACACGGTGTCGCCGATGCTAAAGATACCCGGGTCGAACAGGCCCACGATATCGCCCGCATACGCCTCATCCACGATGGCGCGGTCATCGGCCATCATCGACGTGCCCGTGGCAAGCTTAAGCTTGCGGTTGCCCTGCACGTGGAAGGCGTCCATGCCGCGCTCGAACTTGCCCGAGCAAATGCGCACAAAGGCGATGCGATCGCGGTGGTTCTTATCCATGTTGGCCTGAATCTTAAACACAAAGCCGCTAAAGTCGTCGCGGCAGGGATCGACAGGCTCGCTGGTGAGCGTATCGGTATAGGCGCGCGGCGTCGGGGCCAGACGCAGGAACTCCTTGAGGAAGGGCTCCACGCCAAAGTTGGTGAGCGCCGAGCCAAAGAACGCCGGGCTCAGCTTGCCGCAGGCCACGGCATCCAAGTCGAGCTCGTCGCCGGCGCCATCGAGCAGCTCGATGTCGTCCATCAGGTTCTTATGGTTCTCCTCGCCGATGAGCTCATCCATGGCGGGGTCGCCCAGCTCGGCCTCGACCTCGGCGACCTTTTTGGTGGCGTTGGCGTGGCCGTCGCCCTCAAAGGCGATAACGCGACGAGTCTGACGATCGAACACGCCGCGGAAGTTGCGGCCGCTGCCGATCGGCCAGTTCATGGGATACGTGTTGATGCCCAGGACGTTCTCGATCTCCTCCATAAGCTCAAACGGATCGCGAGCCTCGTGGTCGAGCTTGTTCACAAAGGTGAAGATGGGAATGTGGCGCAGCGTGCAGACCTTAAAGAGCTTTTTGGTCTGGGCCTCGACGCCCTTGGCGCCGTCGATGACCATGACCGCGGCGTCGGCGGCCATAAGGGTACGGTAGGTATCCTCCGAGAAGTCCTGGTGGCCGGGGGTATCGAGGATGTTGACGCAGGCGCCGTTGTAGGTGAACTGCAGCACCGAGGAGGTAACGGAGATACCGCGCTCCTTCTCGATGTCCATCCAGTCCGAGACGGCATGCTTGGCCGAGCTCTTGCCCTTGACTGAGCCGGCGGTCTGAATGCTGCCGGTATAGAGCAGCAGTTTCTCGGTAAGCGTGGTCTTACCGGCGTCCGGGTGGCTGATGATCGCGAATGTGCGGCGCGACGAGATTTCATCCGACAGGCTTGCCATGCGGATCCTTTCTTGCATTGAGTGCATTACGTCGTTGTAACCGCACTATTGTAGCCGCGAAATCCCGCTCTAGGGCACCTATCAGGACAAATTCATCAGTTAGGGCCAGGGTAGCAGTCGATGGCGGCACTCCGCAGCAGTTTGTCTCGATCTGTAACATCTAGACGGTTTTTGAACCTCTACCTGTTACAGATTTAGACAAACAGGTGGGGCCCGCCAGCAAAATCTCAATCTGTAACAGGTAGCCGTCCAAATCGGTTCCAGATGTTACAGATTGAGATGAATGAACGAGCGGGCAATCCGTATTTACCTCTTGCATAACTGTGTACAGTGTATATATACTGTGCTTACCGGTTATATACACGTGTAGCCCATCAGCTAAGGAGCCGCTGTGGACATCATCCTATCCAATTCGAGCGACAAGCCCATCTACGAGCAGATAACCTCGCAGGTCAAAGCCCAGATCCTTTCGGGCACGCTCGCTGCGGGAGCCAAACTCCCCAGCATCCGTGCACTCGCGAGCGATCTTGGCGTGAGCGTCATCACCACCAAGCGCGCCTACGCCGACCTGGAGCAGCTCGGGTTTATCTGCACCGTGCAGGGCAAGGGCTGTTTTGTCGCCGAGGGTAACCAGGAGCTTTTGCGCGAAAACCAGCTCTGTCATATCGAAGAGCTGCTTGCGAAAGCGGCAAGCCAAGCCGAAGCCTTGGGCGTCACGCGCGGCAAACTGCACGAGATGCTCGACCTGGTAGCCCCCAAAACCATGCAGTAGCCATCTGCAAGAAAGGCTATACCATGCAAAACTTGCTTGAACTCAAAGGCATCTCACGCACTGTAAGCGACCGCTTTTCGCTGTGCGACGTCACGCTTGCCGTGGAGCCTGGCCAGATCGTCGGCTTTGTTGGTGCCAACGGTGCTGGTAAAACAACGACGATTCGAGCTGCTCTCGGGCTTATAAAGCTCGATGCCGGCGAAGTGCACCTGTTTGGGCAGCGCTGTGGCGCCGACGCGCCCGATGAGTCGCAACGCCATCTACGCTCCCGCGTCGGTCTTGTCCTGGACACGTGCCCCTTCCCCTCCACGCTCAAGGTGGGCCAGATCGAGGCGCTCGTAGGCCCGGCGTACCCCACGTGGGACCGCGAAACGTTCGCCGGATTCATCAACCGATTTGGCCTCGATCCCAAGACAAAGGTCAAGGACCTCTCCCGCGGCATGGGTATGAAGCTGCAGCTCGCCTGCGCGCTCAGCCACAATGCCAAGCTGCTCGTTTTGGACGAAGCCACCGCGGGCCTCGATCCCATGGCACGCGAGGAACTGCTCGATGAGCTGCTCGCCTTTGTCGCCGACGGCCAGCGCAGCGTGCTGCTCTCGAGCCACATTACGTCTGATCTCGATCGTGCTGCCGACCGCGTCATCTGCATCGATAACGGCTCGATTGTGTTTGACCTGCCACGCGAGGACATTACCGACCGCGCCGGCATCGCCCACTGCACCCAGGCACAGGCCGCCGAGCTCATGGCTTGCGTCGAAGGCACCCGCGCCGCCCGCCACGCCTACAGCGTAGACGTGCTCGTGCCCAACCACCGCGAAGTGCTCGAGGCCTTCCCCGAGATTCCCTGCGATCGGGCAACCATTGATGACTATCTTCGCTTCATGCTGAAAGGGGCCTTGAAATGAAACGCGCCATTATGTCCGAGCTTGCCATCGTTCGCACGCTCGTCCCGAGCATCGCAGGTGTCGGCCTGTTCATCTTCGTCGTGCTGACCGCCGTCAGGGCATCGAATGGTGATTCCGATATGAGCGCCGCCGGCGCCTTCGCGATCAGTGCCATGTCGCCCATCATGGCCATGACGTCGCTGGCCGGGCTCGACAACCAAAACGGATGGGAGCGCTATCGGGCAACGCTGCCCATCTCACGCAAAGACATCGTCAGCGCACGCTACCTGTGCATCACTATTTTCTCGGTCATCATGACGTGCGCGGCCGTGCTGTTGAGTATCGTCGCCATCCCGATCTTAAACAGCGTGGGTATCCCCTCCACGGGAGAGACCGTCTTTGAGACCGCAATCGCCTCGGCAATATCTATGCTTTTCTCCCTCATGGCGGTGTTTTTGGTACTGCCTCTGTTCTTTCGATTTGAACACATGAAGGCGCAACGCCTATCCGTTGGTCTATACGCCCTATACATGTGCCTTATCATGGTCACGCTAAACTCATTCAACCCCATCAGCAACCAGCTCATGTCGATGATTGCCGGGGCGAATCCCGATCCTTCCGTTCTTGGCTTCCTGTGCGCAGGAATTGCCGCGCTGGCAACGGTCGTCCTTGGCGCTGTCAGCTGCGCCATCAGCACCAAGGTCTACCGGGCACGCAACCTATAGGCAAGCGCGGTATCATTGGACATGCGCCATAGATCTGGCGTGGTCTTTTTTGAGGAGGCGCTCAACCCGTGTCGTGGGTCGTCGCAGCATTTGCGTCAGCATTCTTTGCCGGCATCACATCCATCTTGGCCAAATGCGGCATCAAGCAGACCGACTCCGATGTCGCGACGGCCATTCGCACCTGCGTGGTGCTCGTTTTCGCCTGGGCAATGGCGGGCATTTCTGGATCCATTGGAACCATTGGCAGCATCGAACCCAGATCCTGGCTCTTTCTCGTCCTCTCGGGACTCGCTACCGGCGCTTCGTGGATCTGTTACTTTAAGGCGTTGAGCATCGGAGACGTCAATAAGGTCGTACCGGTCGACAAGATGAGCACCGTGCTCGCCGCGCTGATTGCCATCGTGCTTTTTGGCGAGACGAGCAACCTTGCGGTTAAGCTCGTGGGAACCGCCGTCATTACCCTCGGCACGTTTTTAATGACCGAGAAGCAGCAATCCGCCGGACCCGAGCAGCAGCAAGACCGGACCTGGCTCGCTTACGCCCTCGGCGCCGCCATGTTCGCAGCACTCACCTCCGTCCTCGCTAAGATCGGCATCGAAGGCGTCGAGTCAAACCTGGCCACGGCAATCCGCACCTGCGTGGTACTGGTTATGGCATGGGCAATCGTGGCAGCTAAAGGCAAGATGGGCCAAGCCGTGCACGTAGACCGCTACGAGCTCGTATTTCTCGCGGCATCGGGCATCGCGACCGGAGCATCGTGGCTGCTCTATTACTATGCCATCGCCGCAGGCCAGGTGAGCGTCGTGGTGCAGATCGACAAACTATCGATTGTCGTATCGGTACTATTTGCGCGCTTGGCATTCAACGAAAAGGTCTCGCGGCGCAGCGCCATCGGTCTCGCCCTCATCGTACTGGGCACTGCGGCGCTCGCGGTTTGGAAGTAGCGCGGCCAGCAGCCGCTACATCCTCACACCTGGCTTGGGATGCCTGTACTGACCGTGGGATGCCGTGCGCTTACCGTGCGAGATGGCAAATTTGGGACAACGGTGCAGGCAACGAAGGCAGGCTGCGCACTCCGGCTTTGTCCAGACGGGAAGGCCGTCGCGCATCTCAATCGCCGCCATGGGGCAGCGCTTGGCACACAGGCCGCAGCCGATGCAGCGATCGGCATCGACGGCAAACTTGCTCGTCTGTTGCATGCGCGGCAGCCCAATTGCGTGATACGCGCACGATGCAAACAGAGGCACGCGATGGCGCATCATGTTGCCCGTGCGGCGTGCCCGCACCGCCTCGATCACGGCATCAATCTGCGCCTCGGCAGCTCTATTGATACCCTCAACCTTTTGAGGGTCAGACAGGTCGAAAACAGGCGTCCAGGTATCGGGCATCTTGACGCTCATCGCCGCATCTAACTCGAGCCCACGCTCGTGCAGCAGGTCGCGGGCAAACTTGGCAGATTGGCCGGTCGTCGAACCGTACGTCGAAACATAGAACGTATAGGGGCGCTCGCCGCCCTTTGCACCGGCAGCAATCGACAGGTCGGCAGTCTTCAAAAACTCGATCATCGGTGTCGGCAGACCCCAGGCATACACCGGAGCAACAAATCCCAGCTGGCAGGGGCCTTCCGTCGCAACAAGGCGAAGGGCGTCGACATCAAAACGCTCAATCGACACAACCTTGTCGTCTGTCGCCGCCGCAATGCGACGCGCCACATGTTCGCTGTTCCCCGTCGCGCTAAAGTACAGGATCATCTCGTACCCCTCTGGAGTTGACTCGCGATTAACCGCGCTATTTGCGCAGCGGCTTGGGCAGCGGAATGCCGGCGGCGATGGCGGCGGCGATGATCATACAGACGATGCCTTTGAGCGGGAAGCACATGAGCAGCAGGCCCACGACCATGATGGGCTGGCGCATGACGGCGCCCATCGTCGATGCCGTGCAGACGGCAACGCAAAAGACCGGATCGGCGCCGGTGAGGATAGCAAGGCCATAGCCTAGGCTTACGCCCGAGAAGATAACCGGGAAGAAGTGGCCGCCGCGCCAACCAAGGTTGATGAGGGCGGGCGTCAGCATGGCCTTAACGAGACCGGTCGCGATAAGCACGCCGACGGGAATGGTCAGATAGGTTTCCATGAGCACGTCGGCCTGCGTCTCGCCGGCAAACATGGTGTAGGGCAGGACCGTGCCGCAGATGGCGAGCGCCAGGCCGGCCAGCATGGCTTTGACGACAGGGCGCGCCCCTATTGCATGGGCAAGCGCTTCGCTCGCGTGCTCAGAGACAAAGTACAGCCAGCCGCAGATTGTTCCGATCAGCGACAGAGGGATGAGCCAGGTAAGCTCCAGGTTGCCCACCACGGCAGCCTCGAACCTCGGCATACCCATGCCGCCGCCCATGAGCTGGCCGAGCAGCAGGTAGGTGCCCAGGCCGCCAGCAATCGCGATGCCGTAAACCACGGTCTTTTGCGCCTTGGGCAGCCTGATGGTGATCTCACCGGATTCGGAATCCTCGCCATCGCCGGTACCCTGGCCGTCGGCGCTACCAGCGAGCGGTGCCACAAAACCAAAGACGGGCGCGGTAAAGAGCGCCGTCAGGGCAGCCTGGGTGCCCAGCAGCGTAAGCTCCCTAAACTCGGCGCCAAAGCGACGCATGCGGTCGCCGACCCAGCTGCACAGACCAGCGATAACGCCGGTCAGGCCGGCCTCCGGTCCAATGCTTCCGCCAAACAGCAGCGGCAGCAATGCCGCGAGCGAAAGCTTGCCCAGGTTGTCGTACGGATAGCGCCCGTCTTGCTTAACCTTAGCCATCACCTGGTTGAGGTCATCGGTCTTGGTGCCTGTCATCTTTTCGTACAGACCGATTAACAGGCCGCCCAGCAGGCAGATAAAAAACGGGTACGGCAGAAAGCCAAACGGGCCGCTGGCAAGCTCGGGCGAAGCGACGCCCAGCGCGTGCGGAATCTCGGTCCATAGATAGTCGATACCGTGCTCCATCGCAAAAAAGAACAGCCAGACCGCAGCACCTGCGAGTGCACCGGTCACGGCAACGCTGACCAAAAACAGCGCGCGGTTTGTGGGTTTGGCAAGGTTATCCATCGGGTCCTCCCGCGGTTAAAGTCGACATAGATACGTTTTATTGTAGAGCGAGCGTTGCTCGAACGAGCCAACCGTCTGCGCTGCAAACGGCACCATTGGGAGCCATTGTGGGGCAGGCTCAAGACTTATCCGTTGATAATCGAGGCAATCTCGCGCAAATCGTCGGCAAAGTAGATGCCGTGCTGGCGCCTTGGGCTCGAAAGCCCTTTATCAATCATGTGCCCGAGCAGCGCCTTGAGGTCGTTGTAGTAACCGTCCAGGTTATACAGAATGCACGGAGCACTCAGGTGCCCCAACGATACCGCGGACATGACCTCGGCAATCTCCTCGAGCGTGCCCGTGCCGCCCGGAAAGGCAATGAACGCATCACCGAGCTCAATCATCTTGGCCTTGCGCTCCGCCATATCGCTCGTCACGATAAGGTCGTCGATACCGTCATGTTGAAACTCGGCCTCGATAAAAAAGCTCGGCTCAACACCCGTCACGTGTCCGCCTGCCTCGAGCACGCTATCGGCGAGCGCGCCCATCAGGCCCGATTTGGACCCGCCGTATACCAGCGCGTGCCCGTTGGCGCCAATCCAGTTGCCCAGCTCCTGCACCGCGGGCAGAAGCGCCGGGTCATTGCCGGCACTGGCACCCAGATACACGGTGATATTCATATTTGGCCCCCCTTGTTGTGGCGCACGACGTTCGTCTTAGCGCTGGCGTCGACGATACTCGCGCACGCGACGCGAAAGGTCGGCAAGTTCGTCGCGATCGAGCTCTTCCAAATGCTCCAGATCATCCATAAAGCGCGCCATGGTGTCCTTTTGACGCATCTTGATAAGCGTATTGCAGTAGTTCACCGCCACGCCCGTGAGCATGGCGATGTAGAAGATGCTGATGACGCTCAGAATGACGGTAATGGCGCGGGCAACCGGTGTCTCGGCCGGAATGTCGCCAAAGCCGATCGTCGAGACCGTCTCAAAGCTAAACCACAGGCCATCGCCAAACGTGAGGGTCGTGGGCTCGGACAGCCAAACGGCCGTCGAGCACAGCAGATAGAAGATAAGAAACAGGCCCGTGATGCGCGCAAAGCCAGCCTGGCGCAACACGTCGGCAAGCGTCCTCAACTTGTTCATCGCGACCCCTTTTCCCAGACGCCCAATCACGTTCGCTCGGTATTGTCCCACGCCTCCCCCGCAAACGAAACTAGTCATTGGGAACTAGTCATTGGGGACGTTCTTAAATGACTAGTCAAACAAGAACGTCCCCAATGACTAGTCGTTTAAGAACGTCCCTGATGACTGCCGGGCGGGAGCGTTTAGCGGTACAGCTGCCGACTGGGCAGGCTGAGCTGGTATCCTTATGCGGTAATGTCTCGATTCGTTAGGATTGCATGTGAGAGCTGCCACTGTCCTTCGTTCAGTTATATATCGCACCCTGGCCGTCGCGCTTACCGCGCTCGCCGTACTGAGCACCGTCGCGCCTGTCCAAGCTTTTGCCGCTGACTCTAGTCAGCCAGTCAAGACGGTCCGCGTTGGTTGGCTCGTCAACAACGAAGGCTTCCAGGACGGCACCCCCGGCGAGCGTCTCTCGGGATGGGGTTACGAGTACCTCCAGACCCTGTCGTACTACACGTCCGGCTGGCGGTACGAATACGTCTCCGGCACCTTCACCGAGCTTATGGACATGCTCGAGGCAGGCGAAATCGACCTCATGCCCAACATCTCCTACTCCGAGGAACGCGCCCAAAAGCTGCTCTTTTCCTCGAACCCCGAGGGCGCCGAGCGCTACTACATCTATGCCAGGCCCGATCGCGACGACCTCGCAAAGGGTGACCCCCAAGCGCTCCAAGGCCTTACCATCGGCTGCAACCCTAGCGTTATGCAAACCTTCGTTGGCCAGCAGTGGCTCGCCAACGAAGGAATCACCTGCACATACAGGGAGTATGACGGGGGATCCGATCTCTTTGACGCGCTCGCAAACAACGAGGTCGATGCCGTCATCATGAACGACACGACCTCGTCGCCCAATGCCTCACCCATGTTCTACATCGGCTCGAGCGACTACTATTTTGCCGTTCCCAAAAGCCGTCCCGACCTGATGAACGACATCAATGCTGCCATGACGGCAATCGCCCGCGTCAACCCACGCTATAACGACGAAGTCAAATCTAGCTACTCGACCCAAAACAGCGGTTCATCATCACTCAACGGCCCCGAACGTTCCTGGCTCAAAGCAAATGACAACACCATCACACTCGGCTACATTACGGGCAAACTCCCCTACTGCAACGAAGACGAAGACGGCAAAATGGAGGGCTCGCTCGCATCGCTTGCGACGACGTTGCACGATAAATTTGGCATTACGGTCAAAACCGTCGCCTTTGATAGCTACAAGATGATGTCAAAGGCCCTGTCAAAGGGAAGCATCGACGTTGCGCTGCCGGTATACCGAGATTACTGGTTTGCCGAGCAATCAGGCGTTGTGCAGTCGGTATCGTTGGGGACCATATCCCTCACCGCCATCCACACCGGAAGCAACCTGAACAAAGACCTTCAGAACATCGCCTGTACCCAATCATCGTTTATCAACCGAAACGTACTTGAAAATCTGTTCCCCACAGCGACCGTGACCGAATACCGATCCGACGATGAAGCGTTCGACGCCCTTAGGAAGGGAACGACGCACTGTATCGTCGCTCCCAGTTCACGCGTAAAAACCATCGGTGACCGTTATGATCTTGAGGACTGTGAGGCGGCCGAGCTCCCTGACACCTGTGAGCTCTCGTGCTGGATTTCGCGCGGAAAACCCGAGCTGTTGGGAATCATCAACAAGGGCATCATCAATGCCGGAGAATCGCTCTCCGCAAGCAATTACTCCTCCACGTCGTACACTGCCCAGGAATCCGACACGCTTCAATTCCTTTATCGCAACCGCACCGCCATTGCAGCTACCCTCATCGGTATGTTGTCGGTCGGCATCGTCCTGCTCATCTGGGCGCTCGTGCGCGCTCGAACCGAGCGCGAAAAAGCCGACGCTGCCAACGCCGCTAAGACGGCATTCCTCACGCGCATGAGCCACGACATCCGCACGCCGCTCAACGGCATCCTGGGCCTTATCGAGATCGAGGAATTGAAGGAAGGCGATGTGCAAGTCGCCCGCGAGAGCCGTGCCAAGGCGCGCGTTGCCGCCAATCATCTGCTCTCGCTAATCAACGACATCCTCGAAATGGGCAAAATCGAAGACCGCAAGCTAACACTGGAACATGCGCCTTTTAACCTCAAAGAGCTCTGTGACGATACGCTAGTGCTTTGCAAGCTCCGCGCATCCGATAACGGCATCACAATGCAGGACAATAGTCTGCCGTACGCCACGGGGCCATACATGATCGGCAGTCCCACCCATATCCGACAGATCATGATCAACCTGTTAGACAACAGCATTAAGTACAACAAGCACGGCGGCTCCGTCACCTTTAGCTCAAAGACCGAGCCACTGGATAACGGGCGCGCGCTCTTTTGCTTTAGCGTTTCGGATACCGGCATTGGCATGGCTCCCGAATTTTTAAAGCATATCTATGAACCGTTTGCCCAAGAAGGTGACGATGCGCGCAGCAAGTTCCAAGGAACCGGCATGGGCATGCCAATCGTCAAGTCGCTTATTGAACTGATGGGCGGTACGATTGAGATTTCGAGTGAGGTTGGCGTGGGGAGTACGTTCAACGTCCAGATTCCGCTCGATATCGACAAGAACCCCCAGGCGCGGGCGAATACGGTCGAGAGGGCGCTCGACTGCTCGCTCGCCGACATGAACGTACTGCTCGCCGAAGACAACGAATTGAATGCCGAGATTGCCCAGGCGCTGCTAGAATCCGAGGGCATCGTGGTCATCCGCGCCGCCAACGGCAACGAAGTCGTCGATCTGTACCTGTCACATCCCGCCGGCAGCTTCGATGCGATTCTGATGGACATCATGATGCCGGGCATGGACGGCTATGAGGCAACCCGCGCGATTCGTCTGAGCGAGAAGGTCGATGCAGCCGATATCCCCATCATCGCGCTCACCGCCAACGCCTTTGCCGAGGACGCCAAGGCGGCACACGATGCCGGCATGAACGCCCATCTGTCCAAACCGCTCGACTTTAACAAGCTCAAAAACATACTCGCCCGCATCAAGAAAAACGGATCCGTTTCGCTATAGTTTGTGCTCAACCACCACGCACGACCAGAAAGGAAACCAACGATGTTTAGGCCCTTACGTCGAAAGAAACGCGCCATCACTGACGAGGAAGCGCGCGAACTGCTCGCTACCTGCAAGCGCGGCGTCTTTGCCGTCAACGGCGACGATGGCTACCCGTACGCCATTCCCGTCAACTACTTCTTTGACGACGAGCACGACAAGATTTATTTCCATGGCGCCAAGGCTGGCCACAAGGTCGACGCACTCAAGCGCGATGACAAGGTCTGCTTTACCGTTTACGGCAACGAGTGGTACCAGGACGGTGACTGGGCTCCCTACGTTATGAGTACCGTGGTCTTTGGCCGTTGTCGCCTGGCGAATGACACCCCCGCGTTTATCGAGGACAAAGTCCGCCAGCTCGCGCTTAAGTACTACCCTTCTGCCGAGGAAGTCGAAGAGGAAATCGCCAAAGACATCAAGGGCGTCCAGCTCTACGAGATTACGATTGAGCATCTCTGCGGTAAGCAGATTCAGGAAAAGTAAGCCCCTCAGCAGGTCTCATCAATAGCAATATGGCCCGGTTCCGACCCACCTTGGAACCGGGCCATATGCTTATGAAGCGTCGGCGGCCATGTGCGCAAGCGCCTCAACGAGCTCCTGCGAGCTCACGGGTTTACTCAGGTGCGCGTCCATGCCCGCCTCACGCGAAAGCCTACGGTCGTCGGCAAAGGCGTTGGCACTCACGGCGATAATCGGCGTGGTCGCGGCATCCTCGCGATCGAGTGCTCGAATCTGACACGTGGCCTCAAGGCCATCGATGCCAGGCATCATGATGTCCATCAACACCACGTCGTACTCGTGCGGTGCGCTCGCGGTAAACATCTCGACGGCAGACTCACCATCCTTAGCATGCGTCACGATGGCACCGGCACGGCTGAGCGTAAACTGCGCGATCTCGGCATTCAGATCGTTATCCTCTACGAGCAAAACGCGCAAGCCCTGGAGCGCATCGCCGTCTCCCGCATCCGCGGGAACTGCCTGAGGAATCTCGGAGCGGTCGCACTTCTCGAACGGCAGGCGAATGGTAAACGTCGTCCCCCGCCCCAAGACACTCGTAAAGCTCATGGTTCCGCCCATAAGCTCGACCAGCTGTTTTGCGATAGGCGCGCCCAGGCCAGTTCCCGACGAAGCGCCTTCCACCTGCTGCTCCTCGCGGCAAAACGGCTCGTAGAGGTGCTTTTGGAACTCCTCGCTCATGCCAATACCGTTGTCGGCGATCGTGTATTCATAGACGGGGACGCCATCCGCTGGCTCCACCTCGCGGCACACCAGGCGGACATAGCCGCCCTGGCGGTTGTACTTGACGGCATTGCCGGCAATATTGAGCAACAAACGCTTGAGGTGCGTCACGCTCACCCGCGCATAGGGATGATTAAGCGTCTGCTGGTCGGAGATAATTGTCACCAGACGCTCCTCGGCCTGGCGCTCCAGAATATCGCGCACTTCACAGTTGAGGGCCACCAAATTTATGGGCACGAGGTTCAGGTCGACCTGCCCGCTCTCCAGGCGACTCATATCGAGCGCCTCGTTGGCAAGGTCGAGCAGCAGTCCCGATGCCGTCCAGATTTTGAGCGGCACTCGGTCTGCTTTTGCAGATCGTCCGCATTGGCATCGCCAACCTCGACCATGCCGCGAATGCCGTTGATGGGCGTGCGCAGATCGTGGCTCATGCGACGCAGAAACTCCGTCTTTGCCGAGTTGGCAGACGAGGCCTCACGCGCCGCCTTTGCCAGCTTGTCGCCATAGTCGCGCTCCTGCTGCAGCAAGTCCGTCAAACGTCGACGATCAGCGCGGCGACGCACCGTCACAACAACGGCTATAACACCGCCGTAGAGCACCAGCACGCCGGCGGCAACAGCCGCGGCGACCTCAAAGTAGCGCTGCGCCGAGGCATAGGTGTACACATAGAATTTGTGCGCTTTTCCAAATGTGCCCAAATACCACTCGCCGTCGGCGTTAACCAATCTGACCTTACCAGCCAGGCATCGATCCTTAATACCGTCGACAATGAAGACATCCGTCGCAGGCAGATCGAACACGCCCAATACGGTGGGTTCAACGGCATTGGTCGCAACGACCTTGCCGTCGCTTTCGATCACGATATTGCCGCTATCGATGGTTTCATAGCCATCAAGCAAGCTCTGCAGTTTGAGCGTATTGCTTGCAACTGCCTTCGCGCTCTGATGCCTTACTGCGACAACGATGCCCTCGTCATCCTGCCGGGTTACGCAGCCAATGTCTGCGACCGAATCATCCGCAAGTGTGATGCGGGCGGTATAGGACTTAAGCGGATAGGCTGCCACCTCCAGCACGGGTGCTTCCTTGAGATACGTAGCGAGCGACTCGTAGCCCACGCCATCCGTCGAGGACTCGGACACCAAATTGCCCGATGCGTCCGTCACGATCAGTGCGCTCACGTTGAACTGGTCGGCATATTGCTCCAGCATGGCGTTATCCACCGAACCGTCGCGCTCCATATCGCGCGCTGTCTCTCCGGCGATCTCCATAACGCGAATCAGGTTTTTGGTCGTATAGGCGCTGTTGAATGCATCGTAGGAAAGGCTCTGCGTCGCCACGTAATCGACAACGTCGGCAAAGCGCTGCTCGGCTTGGGCCGTCATGTAACCGTAGCTCATCATGCCGGCAGCAACCGAGAGCGCTATCCCCAGCAGAGCGACAAGGAGCCATGCCCCTGCCGAACGATTGCCCCGCTCCCGAGCAGCGTGGTCGGGCGCATCGATCATGACAGGCCCTCCATATTCAAAAATGGCGAAGGGTCATCGAAGTACTTTGACACCAGGCGTTCCATGGTGCCATCGGCAAGCATTTCTTGGTAGGCATGAGTGAGCTTGACGTCGATGCCACGCGTATCGTTGATATCGAAAGCGGTGCCCAAACCGACCTCTAGCAGCGGCTCATCCAAAATGCGATATGTCACACCATAGTCTTTTTCGTAGGTGAGGAACGAGGACTCATGCGCGGCGATAGCGTCGACCAGGCCCTCGACGAGCGCCGGGTTCAGGTATGAACCGTCCGAAAAGCTGTAGAGTTCCTTGATCTGCGGAACGTTTTCATTTATGCGATTGAGCAAAATGTCCTCGGGCTTGGTGGTGGACTGAACCGCCACGATCTTATCCTCAAGATCGGCAAGCGTGTAGATATCGCTCTGGGGATCGACCGCGACCACCTGGCGGCTCGCAAGGTACGGGCCGGCCCAACGATATTCGTTTTCGCGACCCGTCATACTAAAGCTGCCCATGACGCAATCGAGCTCGCCGCTCGCCAGCAGCTCCTTCTTCTTTTCCCAATCGATCAGCTGGTACTTTGGCTTGTAACCAATGCGGGCCAAAGCCTCGGTTAGTATCTCGACATCCAGGCCAACGATATCGCCGTACTCATCGGTATACACAAACGGTGGATAGAGGTCGCTGCCAACGTCGAGCGTCTTAAGATTGTCGTCCTGGACCTGCGAGGCCTCCAGGCCTTTTGATGCAGACGTCGATGCCTCGTCATTCGACCCGGAGCAGCCAGCTATCGCTACGACAAAAGCGCTCGCCACTGCAAGCGCAACAAACAACGAAATGACAACCGAGCGACGGGATCTTTTCATCGAGCTCCATACGATCCTGTTTACAGACTGAAATGGTTAAAGATAATAGCAAACAAAACCACACGAGCACCCAATTGTTACAGACGCTTTACCGTGTGGGGCCTTCCAGCCGACTTGGCAGAAGACCCCGCATGCAGTGCTCACTTACCGTGTATTAAAAACGTAGCGGTCCAGGCGGTCGCACGCTTCCTTTACGCGCGAAAGCGGCAGCGCCAGATTCACGCGAATGTGGCAGGGCCCGTGGAACGGACGACCGTCCTGATACCCCACGCCCACGCGCGCCCCCTCGTCGAGCAGCCACTGAATATCGCGGCCATGTTCGCGGCACCACTCGGTGCAGTCCAGAAACACCATGTACGTGCCCTGCGGACGCGAATAAGACACGCCCTCAAAATGCTCGTCCACGTAATCGCAGAAGTACTCGATATTGCCGGCAAGCACCTGGTTGAGCTCATCCACCCACTCGTAGCCCTGCGGCTGGTAGGCACCAATAAGCGCATGCATGGAGAGGACATTCATCTCGTTGTAGTGGGTCTTGTTGGACACGGCGCAGATGCGGTAACGCAGCGTCTCGTTGTAGACAATGTGGTAGCTGCCGACAAGGCCCGCCAGGTTAAACGTCTTGCTCGGCGCATATAGGGCGACCGTGCGCATGCGGGCATCCTCGCTCACCGACTGCGTCGGGATGTGCTTGTGCCCCGGCAGGATGATATCGGACCAAATCTCGTCCGAGATCACCACGCAATCGTGCTGGCGATAGATGTCCATGGCGCGCTCGATTTCGTCGCGCTCCCATACGCGGCCGCAGGGATTGTGCGGCGAGCAGAACACCGCGGCATGAATGTGGTTTTGGGCGAGTTTGCACTCCATGTCCTCAAAGTCCATGCGCCACACGCCCTGGTCGTCGAGTTTAAGCGGGCTGTGGACAATGCGATAGCCCGCGGCTTCGATGGACTTGGTAAAGCCGATGTAGGTAGGGCTGTGGACCAGCACCGCATCGCCCGGCTGGACATACGCGCGCAGCGTCGACACGACACCGCCCAGCACGCCGTTTTCGTAGCCGATATGTTCAGGACGCAGACCCTCGACGCCATTGCGGCGGCTCTGCCATTCGATGATGCGGTCGAAGTACTCGGGACGCGGATTGAAATAGCCGAACATGGGGTGCTGGGCACGCTGAATGATGTGTTCCTGGACCGTGGGCACCGTGGCAAAATTCATGTCGGCCACCCACATGGGAATGCGGTCGAAGCCCTCGTCGGGTGCGTTCGGAGCCATACCGGGGATCTCACCCCAGGAGTCAACGGCTATGGAGTCCATACCGTGGCGGTCGATAAGCGAGCTAAAGTCGTATTTCATGCTGAGCCCCCGTGCAAAGTGATTGTTTTGGTAGGCGTTATTGTCCACCAGCGTGGGCGGTTTTGGCGCGGGGTTTGGCGCTTAATTTGACGGGTGCGGACGAATGGCTGGTTAGTCTCGTGCGTCGTTGACGGCGACTACGGTTAGCTGGGTTTCGTCGACCGTAAACGATATGTCGAGCCCGGCGTAGGCCAGGTGATAGACGCGGTTTGGCTCGTGTTTGTTGCCTGCACGGCGTGGATCTTGGCGAAGGACCTCGACCAAGCCGGGGAGCTTTGCGGGCGGGACTGTGTCTTGCAGCGCCTGCGGGAACTCGACGTCGAGCTCTTGCCACGGAGCATCCTCAATCCAGCCGCCGGTCGCATCCAGGTGGCAATCCGCAAACGGAATGTAGGGCTTGATATCGTAGATGGGCGTGCCGTCGCGCAGATCGGCCCCCAGCACATGGATGATGGGGCCGTCGTCGGTAAGCTCCACGCGGTCGAGCTTAACGCAGGTGAGCCCAATGGGATTAGGGCGAAACGGACTGCGCGTGGCAAACACACCCACGCGCTCGGCTCCGCCCAGACGCGGCGGGCGCACGGTCTTCGACCATTTTGCGTTGGTTCCGGACCTGTCCCGCGTCTTGGCATCGGCGGCTATGTCCTTAGCCGTGCCGCCGGGTGTGCCGTTTTCAAAACGCCACAGCAGCCATAGGTGAGAGAAGGAGTCCAGACCCTCAACCGCTGCATTGGAGGCAAATTCCGGCTCAAAAACGATGCGTCCCTGCAGATGGGGTGCCAAAAAGCTGTTGCGTGGAATGCCGAACTTCTGCGGCAGGTCGGTATGTATGTGTGCAATAGGTTCCATGCCGGTCATTGTACGGCATGGAGGCGTGGGGCGTTGCGTGCAATTCTTCGCCGCGGTCCCCCGCCGTGCAACCAACGGTTGCTTGGAAGGGCGTCTGCCGCCGCGTATGCTTAAGCCATCAACCAGCAGAAAGGAGCCGCTATGGCCTTTGCAGAAAAGCTCATTGCCATCCGTCGCGCCCATCACCTTACCCAAGAGCAGCTCGCCGCCAAACTCTTTGTCACGCGCCAAGCCGTCAGCCGTTGGGAGCGCGACGAGGTCACCCCGGGCATCGACATGATGAAGCTCATTGCCGCCGTAACCGGAGAGCCGTTGTCCCACCTGCTCGAAATGCCCGAGCATTATTGCCAGAGCTGCGGCATGATACTCACGCCCAACGACTGCGGCACCGATGCCACGGGCACCGCGACCGACCATTACTGCAAGTGGTGCTACGACCACGGCAAGTACACCTACGACACCACCATGGAGGCAATGATCGAGGATTGTGCCCCGCGGCTGGCACAAAACACCGGCATGTCGCTCGACGAAGCCGTCTCGCTCATGGGCGCCGTCCTGCCGCAACTGGAGCGCTGGCGCGCCGTGCAAGAAAACGAGGAGCGCTACGGTGCCGAGGGGCGGGCGCGCTATGGCGATGAGGCCATCGATGCAGCAAACGAAGCGCTGCTGGACATGGACCCCGAGACATGGAACGACATGAAGGAACTTGAACGCGCCATTCTGGGCCAGCTCTCGATTGCCATGGGCATTGGCGACCCAGAGAGCAACGAAGCCCAAAACCTGGTTGCAATGCACCGTCGATGGATTGCTCTCAACTGGGGATGCGAGCCCCAAGACGAGGCGTACCTGGGCCTCGCCCACGGCTATCATGCCGACCAGCGCTTTGTTGACTACTACGACAAGCCCTGCGGCACCGGAGCCACGGCGTTTCTGGTCCAGGCCATCGAGTCGTCGTTGACGCGCGCATAGACCGCGGCGGCTTTGGGTATTTCAATCAAAACCGCAACCGATTGGAGACCTATGGCTACTAATCATGAGCTCACGCTATTCGTTATGACCGGCTGCCCGTACTGCATAAAGGTCAAGCGCTTTTTTGCCGATAACGGCGTGACCATTCCTGAACGCAATATCTCGACCGATTCCGATGCCGAGCAAACGCTTATCTCCGTCGGCGGAAAACGCCAGGTTCCCTGCCTGTTCATCGACGGCAAGCCACTCTACGAGTCGAGCGACATCATCGCGTGGGTACAGGAGAACCTGCTCTAGTACGCGCATCCCGTCCGTCCAAGGCCCCACCCCATACGGCCCAAACATGTACACCAGCATCCAAAGTCAACATTTTTCGACATCTTTGGATGCTGACGTACAACTTTTGGGTAGCCATGGACGCTCTTAGCCGGCTAATTGTTTGAGGCGACCTTTGGATTATGGCTGTTTGACGCCTCTGGAAAGGTTTCCGAGAGGGCTGTGGTCAAAAAAGGGCAAATATGAGTACTGCTACCTGTTTAGTAGCAGCGATTTTGATCACTTCAGGAACTATTCAACGTTCCACTCGTCCGCAGGCGACGTTATTTCTCCTCATATGTTCAATAAAAGTAGCTCTTAATGGAAACAAATCTCATCAGGAGCTACAATTTATAGCAAAATAAATGCAACCATAATGGCAACAGTACTCATATTTGCCCTTTTTTGACCACGACCCTCCAGAATAGTCGCTAAGAACGACACTAAATGACAAAATCCGACACTTGGACGTTCTTATATGAGTAGCCATTGAAGGACACCTAACGACTACTCCCATTCGCGACACACTGTGTCGCGAATTAAGCTGGCCCCATTACCGAAGACCAGTGAGAGCTCCTGCCCAGAATCTCGATAGCTTAATAAAGGGCTCCCCTCCGGAAGTTCAATGAGCATCCAAATTCCAAGCTGAAAAGCAAAGGAGTATCGAAGCCGTCAATGCTCATTTCCTATCGAACAGGCGGGTCAAAACAAGCTAATTAGCCCGATGAACTGCTTGTATTTTTGTCTACAAAATTGTATACAAAAAGAGAATCCGAGAACCGGCGCTCGACATTATGTCGATCGATAGGAGGCGCCATGGATGCTAAGCAGCTCGAAAAGATGATGGGGTTTGCTCCCGGAGAGTTGAAGAAAGCCGCGGAAGCCTACGAAAAAGATGAGTGGCCGAAAGGTCGCACCATCAAGTTGGGAAGGCCACCAATCTCCGATGAGCCGAGCGTCGTTATATCAGCACGTGTGGGCGAATCGATTCTTGAGGCGTTTGACGAAAAAGCCAAACGCCATGGGCAAACATGCACGGAGCGGCTCAGAGAGCTCATTACACTTGATGCACTGATTGCCTAGGCCCGCTCCCCCGTCGGACCCAAACATGTACACCAGCATCCAAAGTCGACATTTTTCGACATCTTTGGATGCTGGTGTACAGCTTTTTGCTACATAGTCGTTGGGGACGTCCTTAAATGACCAGTCGTTAAAGAACGCCCCCGATGACTAGTTAGCCGTGGAAGCGAGCTGTGGGTGCAAGCGGCTGTTCACGAAAGACGCGCTCGACGGCAGCGCGATATTCGTCGACCTTTTTGGTCTTGCGTACGATCTTGTGGACGGTAGTGGGGTCGGCGAAAGCGCACTTGGCGTAGAACCACCACTCCTTCATGCGAAAGACTGCATTGCCGCCAATCTCTTCTGCATAGGCAGCAAACAGCGTGTCATGGAAACGCTGCAGCTCGGCTGTCGTGGCAGCAGGGCCGCCGTTGACCATACGGGCCAGAGCGGGGTTCGCGAGCAGGCCGCGCCCCAGCATCACATGGCGCGTGCCGGGATAGGCCTCCACCAGCGCATCCATGTCCTCGAGATCAAAAATATCGCCGTTGTATGCCACCGGAAACGGCGCACGTTCCAGCGTCTCGCCATAAAACTCTTTGCGCGGCGAGCCCGCATAACGGTCCTTCTGCACGCGCGGATGCACGATCAGCTCTGCCAGCGGCATGCGGCAATATAGATCGAGTACGCGCTCGTATTCGTCGTCGCTCTCCAACCCCAACCTGGTTTTGACCGATACCGGCAGCGGAGAGCGCTCACACACGTCACTCAAGAACACCTCAAGCTCGTCCAAGTTGCGCAAAAAGCCCGATCCTTTGCCCTTGGCAACAACCGTCCCCGAGGGGCAACCCAAGTTGAGATTGACCTCGCGATAGCCCATGTCGGCGAGCACCTGCGCCGCCCACACAAACTCGTCCGCGTTCTTGGACATCAGCTGAGGCACCACGTTGAGCCCCTGGTTATTGGCAGGATCGATCTCCTTAAACGCCTTGCCGCCAAAGCGATTTCCCACCCGCGGCGGCGGCAAAAACGGCGTGTAATAGCAATCGAGCGCACCGAAGCACTCCGCATGCACGTGACGGAACACATGCCCGGTAATCCCCTCCATGGGGGCCAACGATAGAATCATCTACTCTTCTCTCATATCAACGAACGTGACAAAGGGACTATCCCTTTGTCGCATTATTCGGAGCGCAGGGCTTCGACGGGGTCCTTCTTGGATGCGCTGCGGGCAGGCAGCAGGCCGGCAACGACCGTCAGTAACACCGAAATTGCAATGAGCACCAGCGCATCCTGCACGGGCAGGCTCATCAGATTGGGCACCTGTTTGGCAGCAAGCGCCCAGGTATTAACCGGAAAACTCACGAGCACCACGACAATAATGGCAAAGACGCCGGCGATGAGGCCTTCGATAAAGGTCTCGGCATTGAATACGTTGGCCACGTTGCGCTTCGACGCGCCGATCGCGCGCAGGATGCCGATCTCCTTCTTGCGCTCCAGTACGCTGATGTAGGTGATGATGCCGATCATGATGGAGCTCACCACCAGGCTGATACTCACGAATGCGATGAGCACCAAGCTGATGGTGTTCACGATGTCGGTCACCGAACCCATGATGATGCCCATGTAGTCTGTGTACGAAATTGCCCGATCATCGTGGCCAGCAGCTTTGACCTGCTTGTTGTACGCATCGATGTGATCGAGTACGCGCTCCTTGGCCTCAAAGTCGCGCGGGAAAATCTTAACCGAGATGGGGTCTGCCTCATCCGCATAACCCAACGTGGTCAGATTGTTGTCGTAGGTGAGCTTCGAAGCCTTGGCATAGCTCATCATGAGCGAACTCAGGTCCTCGGCGTCCATGTTGAAATGGATGGCACGAGCAAAGGCGCTCGCATCCACGTGCATGGCGCTCGCCAGGTTGGCAAAACTCGAAGACATCTGCGTCGCCATCTGGTCCATAAGCCCTGCCGCGCCCGCCATGAGCTGGGATGATACCGTCGACGCTATCTGCTCGCTGATTGCCTTCATCACCTGATCCATAGCCTGCTGCAGATACGGAGCCAGCTGCTTTTGCACATAGTCGCTCATCACCTGCTGCAGACGCTCGGCCAGGGCATCGCCGCCGAGCGCTTTGAGCTGGGCCAGGATTTGCTGAGCTGTGTCATCATTCTCAAGATACGTCGAGAATGCGGCAGAGAGCTTTGACGCGTCCTTAAGATCTTCGGGCGACAGCGCCTTAAACTGATCAGACTGCAAAAAGCCCTCAAACAGCTGGTTGGCTAGTGCTCCCACCTGCTGCATTTGCTCGGGCGTGAGTTCCAGACCGTCAAAGATACCCGAGAAATCTGGGGTTGGCGCTTTTGCCATGATGTCGCTGAAGTCGATGTCCTTGCCAACGCCCGAAAGGTCAATGTCCAGCCCCGACAGATCGATGCCAGAAAGGTCCATACCGCCGGCCGCACCCGAGAGTGCAGACGCATCAAACGAGAACGCGCTCTTGAGCGCCGCCTCGTCCACGCTGAACATGCTGCTCAGATCCACGCCTTGTTTGGCCTCGCCTTGCAGTTCGTCGAAGGTTTTGCCCGTAAAGACATCCATCTCGGGGTGAGCAAGCTGCTCCTGCACAATCTGCGAATTTGCGGCGCGTTCCATAAGCTGACGAGTCAGTGCATGCGTATAGGCAATGCCCGGGGTCAATGCGCTCGCGTTGGCCGTCTCGTTAGGTCGCACCACGCCCACAATGCGCACGTCAATACCGTCGGCAACCTTGGCCGTCATAAAGTCGGCATCGTCAGACATGTCAGTCCACATGCCAGTCTCTTCGTTTTTGCGATACGCATCAGCCGGCGACAGCACCTTAAACGTGGTAGACAGCGCATCGTCGTAGGTAAAGTCGGTGCCGGTCTCGGGCGTTTCGACCCCACCGTCAGCCGTCATAGCGCTGTTTACCAGATCGTTGAGCTCATCGATGTCCAGCGCACCGATGCTATAGAGCGTGTAGTCGCCCACCGTACCGCGGCTCGAAAGCACCATCACGGCTTCGTTGGCTGACGTGGGCCAATGACCGGCGACGACATCGTACTGGCTGTCGAGCAGGCTCTGGTCGTCAATCATCTCGTTAAAGACCGAGGTTCCCATGGATTCCATGCTCACCGTTGCCGTCGAGCTCGCGCCTCCGCTCATTGCCTCGGTCATAGCGTTGGGAACAAGCCGGACGGGCTTCTCATCGCCCTTGCCGGCACGATAGACAACCGGCGATACACCGTAGCCGTACTGAATGGCGTTGACCTCTTTATCGATGCCGTCGCCACCGGCATCGAGCCATGCCTTAAAGCTTGTCATGTCGTTAGACTTAACGCTCGCAAACATATCCTTTACGGCCGTGACCACAGGAATCTTATCGGTTCCCTTAGCCTTGCCGCCGGCACTGTCGTCGGACGAGCCCTCGTTCTTGGACATATCGTCGTCCGTGGCCCCCTGTCCGCCCATCATGGACGACAGGTCGTAATCCTGCTTGGAAATGGTGAGTGGATAGCTCGAGAGCGTATCCTCCTCGACCTTTTTGATGTAGCCGTTTACGCCGTTGGACAGCGCCAGAATCGCCGCGATACCGATAATGCCAATCGAGCCCGCAAAGGCAGTCATGGCCGTGCGGCCCTTCTTGGTCATGAGGTTTCGGGCAGAAAGCCCCAGCGCCGTCACAAAGCTCATCGAGGTTTTGCGCGTAGGCTTTGCCTCGCGACGCGCGGCCTTGGCAGCATCGAAGGGATCGGAATCGTCGGTGATCTTGCCGTCCGCCAGATTGACGATGCGCGTGGCATATTGGTACGCCAGCTCGGGATTGTGCGTGACCATGATGACCAGGCGGTCGCGCGCCACGTCCTTGAGCAGGTCCATGACCTGTACGGATGTCGTTGAATCCAAAGCGCCGGTCGGCTCGTCGGCAAGCACAATCTCGGGATCATTAATCAGGGCGCGGGCGATGGCCACGCGTTGCATCTGCCCGCCCGAAAGCTGGCTCGGGCGCTTGTTAACGTGCTCGCCCAGGCCAACTTTCTCCAACGCCTCGCGCGCACGTTGACGGCGCTCGGCATGCCCCACACCCGTGAGTGTGAGCGCCAGCTCAACGTTTTCCAAAATGGTCTGATGCGGAATGAGGTTATAGCTTTGGAACACAAAGCCGATGCGGTTGTTGCGGTAGGCATCCCAATCGCGATCGCGGAAGTCCTTGGTCGAGATACCGTCAATCAGCAGGTCGCCAGAATCGAAATGATCGAGCCCACCGATAACGTTGAGCATCGTAGTTTTGCCCGAGCCCGAGGGACCCAGAATGGCCACGAACTCGTTATCGCGAAAAGCCAGGCTCACGTTGTCGAGCGCCACCTGCGTAAACGACTGCGTGACGTACCTTTTGCAAATACCTTTGAGCTCCAGCATGGACGGCAACCTCTCCCACGCGGGCGCACTTGCCCGCTCTCCCCCGCCGTTCGTATTCGACGCGTTTGTCCTACTCTATCCCCATTTTTTGCCGGAGCCAGTGAGGAATGTAACGAACCGCGCCAAAAAACGAACGGGATGGCGCCCAAAAGAAGAGGTCCCGAGCGGGACCTCTATATGGTGGAGCTTATCTTGAAAAGCAGCGGACTACTTCGCACAACGGCACACGATCCTCGCTATGCTTTACGCGTTTTTACTGCTCGCTATTCGCAATCGCCTGGTCGATAAGCTTGTCGAGTGCTGCACGCTGCTCGGCGGAGCTGATGGCGCCCACGATGGGCTCCCCTACGATGTTGCCATTCTGATCGATGACATACGTTGTCGGGAACGAGAACAAATTTGACGTAAACTTACCGGCCTCGCTATCCGACTTGAACCAGATGTTCTTATATGTCACGCCCTTCTTGCTCAGCACGTCCTTGGCATCTGCAATCTCACCCTTGTTGCCATCGAGCGTAAAGGAATTGACGCCCACGACCTGGCCGCCCTTCTTGGCAAGCTCCTTATTCAGGTCCTCAAGGTCGCCCAACTCACCCACGCACGGCTTGCAAGTGGTGAACCAGAAGTTCATGACGGTGACCTTGTTCTTAGAGAACAGCTCGTCGCTGCTCACGTCGTTGCCATCCAGGTCTTTGCCCGTAAAGCTGGGGAACTTCGTCGCCTCGCTCGAAGCATTGGCACCAGCCGTCATGTCAGCGGTCGAGGCGTCGACGCTCTCGCCTGCGCTCGGCGTGCTTCCACAGCCGGGGAACTCCTTCTCCAAGCTCTCGAGCTCGTCCTCGATCTCCTTGATCTGCTGTGCACCGGCCTTGAGCGTCTTAAGCTCATCCGCCGTGAACTCATCCTTGGCGCCGTCGATGGTCTTGAGCAGAAAATCGCCGTAATTGCTGCCGTCCTCAATCATTGCCGAGTCTTTATTTGCCGCATTGAATACCTTTTCCCACAGCGCGTTATCACTCGAAAAGATCTCGTTCTCCTTCTGCATGAGCTTCGCATACAGCTCGGCGGCCTCGTCGGCATTGGCCGGCTTCTGCGCAGTGAGTTCTGCGATCTTAGGATCGGAGCCCGCAGATTCGCTCGCATTGCCACCGGGCGCCGAACATGCCACAAGGCACAAGGCCAATACCGGCACCATAAACAGGGCCGCAATCTTAGAAAGCTTCATAGTCATTCCTCCGTTTTGTCGAAGCTTGTTTACTTTTTATCGGCGGTCAAGGGAAGCTTTTCCGCCGACACATCCAGGCCATAGCGATAGCTGATGGCATCGACAGGACAGGCCCCGATGCACTTTCCGCACCGGATACATTCGGCATGATTGGGCGCGCGGACCACATCAACGTCCATCTGACAAACCTTTGAGCACTTGCCGCACGAGACACATTTGCATGCATCGACCCGGATCCCCAGTAGGGACACCCTATTCATGAGCGCATAGAATGCGCCGAGTGGACAAATCCATTTGCAGAAGGGGCGGTAGAACAAAACGCTCAGCACTACCACGGCAATGAGAACGGCAAGTTTCCAAGTAAAGAGATGTCCCAACGCAGATCGAATGCCGGCATTGGCGATGGCCAGCGGAATGGCGCCCTCGAGCACACCCTGTGGACAGATGTACTTACAAAAGAACGGGTCCCCCATCCCCAGATCGTTGACCACCAACGCAGGCAGCACTACCACGGCAAACAGCAGCACGACGTACTTGATGTACGTGAGCGGCTTGAGCTTTTTCGTGGAGAACTTTTTGCCGGGAATCTTATGAAGCAGCTCCTGCAGCCAGCCAAACGGGCACAGAAAGCCGCATACAAAGCGCCCCAGCAGCACGCCGAGCAAAATGAGCGTACCGGTAACATAGTAAGAAAAGTTGAACTTGGATGAACCTACCACCGACTGGAACGACCCGATGGGGCACGCACCCGATGCCGCGGGGCACGAATAGCAATTAAGTCCAGGTACGCAGACTGTTTTTCCCGCGCCCTGATAGATGCTTCCTTTGGCAAAGTTTGGCAGGTGAATATTGGTGACCAGCGTCGCCGCCGCCTGAATGAATCCGCGAAATCGGGCCAAAACATGCGACGCGGTGTTTTCTCTTTTATCCAATTCCGATACACTCCAAGCACAGCCTAATCGCTTTGGCCAGCACGGCATCCGCCTCGCCACGCATAACACCAAAGCACACCATGGCAATTCCGACGATCAACAAAGCGACCTGTACCACGGGTTTTACCGCTTTGAACAACCCAACCACTCCTTTCGTTACGCGACCATTGGACCATATCGACTATAAAATCCGTGTTAAGCGCGATTTGGAATGTGCAAGGAGACTGTTATGCGTATTTTGATCGTCGAAGACGAGCGAGCACTGTGCGATGCAATCGCGCGCAGCTTGCGAAACTTGGCGTACAGCGTCGACTGCTGCCACGACGGACAGGAGGCGCTCGACCTGCTGAGCGTCGAAGTCTTTGACCTCGTGGTACTCGACCTCAACCTTCCCCGTATCGATGGCATGACCGTGCTCAGGGAACTTAGGAAAACCGACTGCGAGACCAAGGTGCTGATTCTGTCCGCACGTGGCGAAGTATCCGATAAAGTCGACGGACTCGATGCCGGCGCCAACGATTACCTCACCAAGCCGTTTCATCTGGACGAACTTGCGGCAAGGATCCGCAGCCTTACCCTCAGGCGCTTCGCACAAAGCGACATAGTATTAACCTGCGGAAAGCTCCGCTTTGACACCAAGGCGCGCATCGCTTCCGTGGACAGCGAGGCTCTATCTCTTACGCGCAAGGAAACGGGAATCTTGGAATACCTGATGCTTAATCAGGGGCGTCCGGTAAGTCAAGAGGAGCTTATCGAGCACGTTTGGGATAGCAGCGTGAACAGCTTTAGCAACGCAACCCGCGTTCATATCTCGTCACTCCGCAAAAAGCTGCGCAGCGCTTTGGGATACGACCCGATTCGCAATCGGATTGGAGAGGGCTACGTTATGGAGGATGGAGAATGAAAGGGCTTTCGCTGCAATGGCGCATAACGATTATGACGGCGCTGCTCACGTGTGCGGCATGCGTGCTGACGAACTGCCTGGTCGGCTATACGGGCATGCGCTACATGGACGCCATCGGCAGTGACATCTCGGCCCTTAACGCAACCGGCGAAGACTCGCCCCAGGCGTTCGACCCAACGAAGGGGAGCCTCGATGACGAGGTCACGATCGTCGTAAACGACGCACAGGAGTCTTTTGGCACGACAGCCTGGTACATCACGGCTGGAGTCACACTCCTTGGCGGCGCGCTGGCATACTTTGTGAGCGGCCGTGCACTCAAACCGCTACGGGCTTTTGCAGCCCAGGTTGAGCGTGTGCAGCCTGACAACCTAAGCGAAATCAGACTCAATGAAGATGTGCCCACCGAGCTACAACGATGCAGCGCCTCTTTCAACGACATGATTGCCCGTCTTGGCGAAGGGTTCTCTGCACAGCGTCAGTTTACCGGCAACGCCGCACACGAGCTGCGCACCCCGCTCGCCCTTATGCAAGCACAGATTGAACTATTCATCTCCGAGCACCCCGGTTTGCAACCCGAAACGGCCGAGCTGCTCGGCCTGCTACAAGAACAAACCGAGCGCATGTCTCGAATGGCCAAGGTATTGCTCGAGATGAGTGAGCTCCGCAGCGTTCCTTGCGAGGACGATGTGGAACTTGGTCCCTTGTCCGAAGAGGTCCTCACCGACCTTGCGCCACTTGCCGAAAATAGGGGCATAGCCCTCAACTGTGCTGGAGACGCTTTAGTAATCGGAAGCGACACGCTCCTCTATCGGCTGGTGTTTAACCTGGTCGAAAATGCCATCCGTTACAGCCACCCCGGCTCGACTGTCAACGTCTCCATCCGCGACAACGACAGCCACGTGTTCCTGCGAGTCGAGGACCAGGGCCCGGGAATACCCAAGCAGTACCGTGAGAGCATCTTCCAACCGTTCTTTCGCCTGGATAAATCCCGCAGCAGGGCATACGGCGGCGCAGGACTCGGGCTAGCGCTCGTTTGGGAGATTGCAGCGCTTCACAGTGGCACGGTAGAGGTCGAAGCAAGTTCCGAGAACGGGACCACCATGCTCGTAAGCCTTCCAAAACGGTCCGCAGCGTCAACCGAACAGTAAAACGAAAGGGGTCCCGAGCAACAGGAGTACAATTGCTGCATTGTTGCCACCTGATGGGAGATGGAAGATGGACTGCGATGGCTACCTACGCGTTCCCATGCCGTTGATGTGCACCGCCTTTGTGCCAGGGCAGATTGACGCTGCGGTTGCAGGCATTTCCAACCCCGATTCGCGCGCCATCGCCACGGCAGAAGCGCTGTACTTTCGCGGACAGGCCGCCCTCGCTGCCAAGACGGCGCGCCCCTATCTTGACGCCACCGATCCCGCGCTGCGCTATTCCGCATGCTTTATCTGCGGATACGCCAGCCTGTCGCTCAACCGTATCGCCGACGCCCGCCGGTGCCTTGCTGGCATCCTCGATACGCCAGCCGACAAAGAATCGCCCGCCATCCACGCCACGCATATCCTGTTCGCCTCGGCCGCGAGCGTCCTGTTGCACTTGCCTTCCCCGTATTCTGCCGAAGAGTTTTATCCGCTTGCGGCGCATCTGCCCGAAGGCCTGCGCCTATTTGCCAGCTACGTGATGGCGCACGCCTTGTATCTGCGCGGCGAATACGGCCGCAGCCTGGGCATGGCGGAAAACGCCCTGATTATGAAACAGGGAAGCTATCCCATCTCGGAACTATTCCTGCACCTGGCAGCTTCCATGGCATGCATGAGCCTCAAGGACATCGACGCCGCAAAGGCACACTTCGGAGCCGCTTGGGACATTGCGCGTCCCGACGGCCTTATTGAGCTCATTGGCGAGCACCACGGTCTTTTACAGGGGCTCATCGAGGCGTGCCTAAAAACGCAATACCCTGACGACTTCGCGCGCATCATCGAGATCACGTATCGATTCAGCTACGGCTGGCGGCGCATCCACAACCCCGATTCGGGCGAGGACGTGGCTGACGACCTGACGACCACAGAGTTCACCATGGCCATGCTCGCCTGCCGCGGATGGACCAACGCCGAAATCGCACGCCATATGGGAGTATCGCCGGGCACTGTCAAAAACCGCCTATCCAGTGTGTATGCAAAGCTTGGCATCGGCACGCGCACTGAGCTGGTCGCGCATATGTTGCGTTAGCGACCAGACTGCCTAGCGCAGCATGCGCTCCGGAGCCCCGGCGCTCCGCTCGCTCAAATTGGACATTTTGGCCCTCGGACGGCACTACCGTGACAGGATGCCTTCTCGCAAAATTGGATTATTTCCACCGATACCTGCGGGATGGGAGCCAAAGATGCTTGATCGCCGTTCGTTACTTGTTGCCGGAGTGTCCTCGCTGGCGAGCATTATGTTGCCGCGCGTGCCGGGAAGCGCAAACGCCTTCATATTGCCGTTCGTGGCTACCGAAGCCTATGCCGACGAAAAAGACCCCTTCAGGGTGCTCGTTCTCTCGCGCACAATGTTTGGTGTGGTCGTGGTCGACGTCGCCAACAAGAATATGCCCATCAAGGGAGCCCAGGTCACGCTCGCGTCGCGTTATGCCGCGGGCAAGCAGCTCACCGCCACGACCGACGACGAGGGCACGGCCATCTTTGAGATCGCGCCGCTTTCGGAAGGCTACGTGGACGAGGCGACGCTTCTCGACGCGTACGACTTTAACGGCGGCATCTCCATTAGCGTGGCGGGCTACCGCGATGTCGAGATTCCCCTCGCGCGTGTCCAAGGCGGCACCGCTATTACCGCACCCACACGTCCGCTCTCCGATGGCGAGCCGTACTTTCGACAGCTCACGTTCGACGAATGGGACATCCAGTACGCCGACGCCACGTTTATGGCATTGCCGAAGGACGACACGGCAAACGAGCAGCCCGATACGCATGCCTTTACTGTGCAGGCACATCTGCCACAGGGTGGACAGGCAACGCTGCGCATCAACAAAGTGACGCATGCTGCGGGCAGCTCACCCGAAACCGTCACGCAGATCGGCCAGATCAAGGCCAGCGCATCGGGCGCGGATAATCTGGCAACGTTCACACTCGAAGACAAGTTCCTCGATGCGGCATCGGGCCTTCTGGAAGAAGGGTGCAAGCTGCGCTTTGTCCTCGACTACCAGGGCAAAACCTACACGCTCTCATCCCCTATGGCCGTTGTCACCGCGCCGGCCGCAAAGGCGGAATCGGGCTCGACCACCATCATTCCCACCACCATGGACCAAGAGGTCACTCCGTTTGATTTCCCAGCGGCGTTTCCCGGCATCGGTGGTAATAAGTTCACGTGCTGGATGCCCACATTTCCCATTCTGTTCGATTTCTCGTTTGCTGGATACGTGCTGTTTGGCGGAGGGTACAAACCAGCTAGCTATATGAACGATTCGGGCAACCCTGATCCGGAATACTGGAAGAAATCGCCGCGCGAGTCGGGCGCCAAGCAGGCAAACCGCTACCTCGACGAGATGGAGGGGAAGTGGAATCAGTACAAGAGGATGAGTGCCGGTTCGGGCACCGATCCAAGAAACACCAAGCTCCTTCGCCACCATTGCACGCCGCTGTTCACGATGGATATCGCCACACAGCTGTACGGCTCGCTCGCCTACGATTGGGTGGGCAAAACCTGGGGTAACAACAACGACCCCGCATACGGCAATATTAAGGCCCTCTTCCAGGTAAGAACCGACCTCAATTGGACCGAGCAGTTTACCCTAGGACCGGTGCCATTTTTCCTAAACGTCAACCCCTGGGTGCTGGCAAAACTGGCGCTCGCCGTGGGTGCCCACACGCACGGCAGCGGCGCGGCGTTTTTTAAAAACATTTCGCTCGACTATTCAAACACGTCGGGCTCGTTCACCATCCAGATCGGGCTTGCCGTCACCTTTGGCGCCGGCGTTGCAGGCGTCGCTTCGTCTGCCGTGCGCGGCGCCGCATCCCTCACGCTGTTCATTGGGTACGAGAAGGCAGATGGACACCAGCTTCCGCGACTGCGCGTAGGTGCAGACGTCGATGTCGATGTGATACTCCAATTCGTAATGTTCAAGTGGACCACCAAGGCTTGGTCGGGGTCGTGGCCCACGCTCATCGATTCGTGGAATATGTCGGTGAACAATGGCGACCAGTATGTGCTCCAGCGCTCTGAGCTCGCATTGGGTGGAGATACGCCTTATACGCTGGATGCCTGCTTCGGCTCGGCCGGCAACATTGAGGCGGGCGGCGTGCCGCAATTTATCGCATCAGCCACCATCGTCACCAACGCCGAACTGCTCGCACGCGCCGAGGTTAAGGCCGCTGCCGTAAACGCCGCGCCTGTCGTGCGCGATTGGGATCGGGCGGTCACGCGCATTGAGCTCGAGGCGGATGCAGAAAGCGACGACACGGGACAGATCGAGCATTTCGTCCATGCACTGATAGAGAACGACGAAAACGCCGCGCCGATGTATGAGTACACCTACATCGGTCAGGCAGCGAACACCGTTGCCGACCCGAACGCCGATTCTGCCGGCGTGTCGGAGGACGAGCGTGGCGGCATCAAGCCCTCGAGCGACAACGTGCTGTTTGCTGGCGTGCTCAGCGAAGCCCACATGAAACTGGCAATGATTGCCGGCGTAGAATGCCTGTTCCGTATCGCCTCGGTGCGCTACGGCGACAATGGTCGCTCGCGCCTGGTGGTACACACAAAGGCAAACGGGACGTGGTCCGCTCCCACGCCTGTGGACTTTCCCCTTGGGTTTGGCGAGGGCGACGTGGAGCGCGACGGCATATACGATTACGACTTCGACGTAGTGGAATATACGGACGGAAGAGGAAACCAGGACGCCTACGTGCTGCTGATCTCGGGCGAGCGCCCCGCCGGCGACAACACCCTTTTCGATACGGCGAGCACATCCGGCATACTGTCCGTTGTGCGCCTGCGCATAAGCAACGACGGAGTTCGCGTGATATCGCACACGTCGTGGCGCAGCATCTCGCGCGGCCGCCTTCAGGAGGATGGCTACCATTGCCTGCAGTGCCCACGCATCACGGTGGGCAAGACACTTGTCGACGGGCGCCTGTCGGGCGCCTACCTCCACCGCCGCGGAACCACCGCAGAAAAGACGCTCGGCAGCGAGGCCGAGGTTGCGCTGGAGTGCTTTACCCTGTGGTCGGACGTTTCGGGCGACAGTCTCACGTTCCGTCAGGTCCTCCGCTTTCCGCAGGCACCGTCGAGCATCGAGCTCGGCGCGCCCGAGAATATCAACGGCAAAATGGTGGTGCCCATTGCATACGAGACCGCAGGCGGTTGTGGCTGTGCATCGTACGCCGTGATCGGCCAGTCCATTGCGAGCTGGGGCGTTATGTCGCCAGATGCCACAGTACCCCACGCGGTGCCGTGGCCGCAGCACACGGGCTTTTTGGCTACCGTCAACGAGCAACTGCAGCATATTACTTGGGCACGAGGCGCATCGGCATTTGCAACGCAGCCCGTGGGTGCCGCAGGCTGTGGCCCGGCATCGTTTAGCGTAAGCAACAACGGCAGGTGCGTGCTCTATGTAGAGAACACCGATGGCAAGGTGGGGCAAACCTACGACGAAGAAGGCAACCCGGTAGCAGTGATGGGCAAGCACTTCCGCATCTTCGCCAGCACCTTGGCAGGCGATCTGTTTACGGAGCCGTTCGTGATGTGCGAGCTGGACCATCCCGTCGATCAGATAACGACATTTTTGACGTCGGGGAGCATGCTCTCCGCGCTCGCCACGCACATTGTGAGCACGGAGAAGAGCGAGGCAGAACTACACGGCATCGAAGTGCCCTTGGTGGCGTGTGCCACTCCGACGGGCGCAGTCGCTACCTCGGGCGCGGTGGTGCCCGGAGCAGCAGGCGAATCCTTCATGGTCACGGTGCGAAACGACGGCAACACCTTGCTGACCGCCGGCACAATCGATCTGTACCGAGAGGGCTCCAGCCAGCCGTTCTCCAGCGCATCCATCGGGTTCGGAGCGAACACGCGCATGGCATCGATCTACGATCCAGAGCTTGCCGAGGACGCTTCGGTCAACGACATGGCACACGTGAAGTACGCGCTCGAAACGCTGGGCACACCTTTTGCAACGCACCCGCTGGTAGCCGACAGTGGCAACGCCGTGCTGGCACCGGGTTGCACGGCACAGTTCCGCATGAGCTTCGCCATCCCCGAGAGTTGGAGCGATGAAGTGGGCAAACGTGTAACGCTATATGCGAAGGCGCGTAATCTGGTGGCGCTCGATCCCGTAACGCTCGAGGAAATTCGACCGGGCGCAAACTCGGCGCTGGGTGCCGTGCTGCACGAGCTTCATGTGCCCGACGCGGCATGCAAACGCTCAGAAGTTCAGGTCGGCGTATGCGACAACGCGGATACGACGGGGCTTCACGATGCACCGATGACGGCGGACGGCAGTGGCGGCTCGAGTGGCGGCGGTACTGACAAGGGCGGCGGCTCCGGCGGAAGCAGCTCCAGCAGTGGCAAGGACCACGGCACTAACAAGCGCTCCGGAAAATCGGGCGCGCTTGCGGGCACGGGCGATGTCAACGCTCCCCTTACGGTAGCCGCAGCAGCACTCGCCGCAGCTGGTGCCGGCCTTGTCGCCTACAGCGCCCGCCGCACGGCACTCGAAAACGACGCCCCCGATGAGGTCAATTCTGATAAGCCTCACTAGCTCTCAGTTACCTTTGTGAGAGACGCCGACTCGGCTCATCGAACATCAAATGGGCTGGTTCTGGATACCCAGAGCCAGCCCATTACGCATTAGATGTCGTCAGAGGAGTCGAGTTCTGCCTCGAGCTTGGCACGGCGTCTTTTCGCCGTGAAAAACGTTGCGCACAGGGCAGCAAACGTGGCCGCGAAAATCGTCGCACCGCAGAACACGCCCGTGGCCAGGTTCGCCAACCAAAAGACGCTTTCGAGCGGTACGATCTGCGCCTCAGCGATACAGCGCATTGCGGCAATAACAAGCGCGAACGCGGCGCCGCTAAGACCGCTGACAAGCAGGAAATATCCAACAGGAAGATGCTCGGTTTGCCCAAAACGATTGGTATCGACATAGCCCTTCCGCGTTTGCAGTCCTGCGCAAATCAACATCACGAGAACGAGCCACAAATACATGGCTGCCTCGAACGGCGTTGCAAAGCCATGCGGCATTTCACTGGCGTCGCTGTGAACCCACGCAACCTGTCGAGCTATAAACTGGTAGAAAAAGATCATCAACATGCCAAACGAAAGCAGCACGAAACCAATCTTGTAGATCTTCGCGCTCTCGGCCTCCAGGCGCTCATCCTTTGGGCCGGCATATTCACGCCACTTTTGCACGAGTTTTAAATCTTCAAATTTCATAGCGAACTCCTAAAGAGCGTTAGGGTCGACGTCGATCCCGTCTTCCCAAAACAGATCGTTCAACGTAACGCGCAGCGCTTTACAGATTGCCACGCACAAATTGAGCGTGGGGTTGTAGCCGCCCGCCTCGATCAGGCCGATGGTCTGGCGCGTAACGCCCACGGCCTCGGCCAGGTCAGCTTGCGAAAGGCCAACCGCCGCGCGCGCCGCCTTCATGCGTAGGTTCCTTTTGCCCGGCATGGAGTTCCTTTCGTAGTAATGGACAGATATCCGTTGCAACATGACAGAAATATATTGCATCCATCAAAGGATATCAACTATATCTGTCATTATGAAAACCATGTCTGTCATCGCCATGCAGACATACCAATTTCAATTCGCTATTCAAACTTACTCGGACAGAGCCGACTCGGTTTTGTCCGAGTAAACGAATCTCCTTCGTACTCCGAACGATTGTTCGATGGATTTCGTGTTGGGTGGAATCGTCTGTGGGCTGGGCTATGCTACCTTGACTATCTATATGACTTAAACGCAGCAAAGGAGCACCGAGAGAGCGAGTATGGCAAAAAACACCGCAAACTATGGTAACGACAGTATCCGCCAGCTCAAGGACGAGGAGCGCGTACGCCTGCGTCCCGCCGTCATCTTTGGCTCGGACGGACTCGATGGCTGCGCGCATGCCGCCTTCGAGATCCTGTCCAACGCCGTTGACGAGGCGCGCCAGGGCTACGGCAAGCTCATCACCCTTACCGCCTTTCGCGATGGTTCCATTCAGGTAGAGGACAACGGCCGCGGCTGCCCGCTCGACTGGAACCCCTCCGAGAAGCGCTTTAACTGGGAACTCGTCTTTTGCGAGCTCTACGCCGGCGGCAAATACAACAATAACCAGGGCGGCGACTACGACTTCTCGCTCGGCACCAACGGCCTGGGCTCATGCGCAACCCAGTACGCCTCCGAATACATGGACGTCACGGTTTGGCGCGACGGCAACAAGTACTCCCTGCACTTTAAGAAGGGCAAGGTCGTCGGTGCCAAAAAGAAGGCACTCGAGATTGAGCCCAGCGGCGAGGATCGCACCGGCACCACCATTAAGTGGCGTCCCGATCTTGAGGTCTTTACCTCCATCAGCATCCCCCACGATTGGTATCGCGAGACAATGCGCCGCCAGGCCGTGGTCAACGCCAACGTGACCTTCCGCCTGCGTATCGAGGGCGACGATGGCGAGTTTTCCGAAGAGGATTTTTGCTATCCCAAGGGCATCGAGGACTACGTGCTCGAGAAGGTCGGTACCGACTACCTCACCGAGCCCTTCTTTATCGAGGCCGACCGTCGCGGTCGCGACCGCGAGGACCTGCCCGATTACAACGTAAAAATCACCGCGTGCATGTGCTTCTCGCGCACCTTCATGATGCAGGAGTACTACCACAACTCATCGTGGCTCGAGAACGGCGGTTCGCCCGAGAAGGCCGCCCGCAGCGCTCTGACCAGTGCCATCGATGCTTACATTAAGCAACAGGGCAAGTACAACAAAAACGAGAGCGGCATTAAGTGGCAGGATGTCCAGGACTGTCTGGTGCTGGTGACCAACTGCTTCTCCACCCAGACGTCCTATGAAAACCAGACTAAGAAGGCCATCAACAACCGCTTTATCCAGCAGGCTATGACGGCCTTCTTTAAGGAGCGCCTCTCGACTTACCTGATCGAGAACAAAGACGCCGCCAACAAGATCATGGAGCAGGTGCTCATCAACAAGCGCTCGCGCGAGAACGCCGAGAAGACGCGCCAGAGCATCAAGACCAACCTGCAGCAGAAGACCGACATGGCCAACCGTGTGCAAAAGTTCATCGATTGCCGCTCCAAGGACAAGAGCCGCCGCGAGATCTACATCGTAGAGGGTGACTCGGCAGCAGGCGCCATTCGAACGTCGCGCGATGCCGAGTTCCAGGGTGTTATGCCCGTCCGCGGCAAGATCCTCAACTGCCTAAAGGAGGACTACCCGCGCATCTTTAAGTCCGACATCATCATGGACCTCATGCGCGTGCTGGGCTGCGGCGTGGAGATCAAAGACAAGCGCATCAAGAACCTTGGCGCCTTTGACCTGGACAACCTCAACTGGAACAAGGTCATCATCTGTACGGACGCCGACGTCGACGGTTACCACATCCGCACGCTCGTGCTCACCATGCTCTACCGCCTGGTGCCCACACTTATCGACGAGGGCTACGTCTATATCGCCGAGTCGCCGCTCTACGAGATCAACTGCAAAGAAAAGACCTACTTTGCCTACACCGAGCTCGAGAAGAACGGCATCCTTAAGGAGATCGGCGACCAGAAGTGCTCCATCAACCGCTCCAAGGGTCTTGGTGAGAACGATCCGGACATGATGTGGCTCACCACCATGAACCCCGAGACGCGTCGTCTGATCAAGGTGGAGCCCGAGGACGTCACCAAGATGGAAACCATGTTCAACCTTTTGCTGGGCAACGACGAGGCAGGCCGCAAGCGCCATATCTCCGAGCACGGCAAGGAATACCTTGACCAGCTGGACCTGCAGTAGCAGCAAATCGATAACGACGGCCCATAAGAAGTTCAAGAGGAAATCGTGGCAAAGAAGAAGACGAAGAACCAGCCAAAGAAAAAGCAGGTCAACGCCGAGAACGTCATCGGCCTGCACTCCGAGGTCACCGACCAGCCGATCACGCAGACGCTCGAGGTCAACTACATGCCCTACGCCATGAGCGTCAACGTCTCGCGTGCGTTCCCCGAGATCGACGGCTTTAAGCCCTCGCACCGCAAGCTGCTCTACACCATGTACAAGATGGGTCTGCTCAAGGGCGAGCGCCAGAAGAGCGCCAACATTGTGGGCCAGACCATGAAGCTCAACCCGCACGGCGATGCCGCGATCTACGAGACGATGGTGCGTCTGGCAACCGGCAACGAGGCGTTGCTCGCGCCGTTCGTTGAGTCGAAGGGCAACTTTGGCAAGTATTATTCGGGCGATCTGAGCTACGCCGCCTCGCGTTATACCGAGGCCAAGCTCTCCCCCATCAGCGCCGAGATCTTCAAAGATATCGACAAGGACCCGGTCGACTTCGTCGACAGCTACGACGGCGCTATGAAGGAGCCGCGCTTGCTGCCCACCACGTTCCCCAACATCCTTGTCTCGGCCAATAAGGGCATCGGCGTCGCCATGGCGTCCGACATCTGCGGCTTCAACCTCAACGAGGTCTGCACCGCCACGATGCACTACCTGCAGGATCCCGACTGCGACCTGCTCGAGTACATGCCCATGCCTGACTTCTCGACCGGCGGCGAAATTATCTACCGCCGCGAGGAGATGGAGAAGATCGTCGAGACCGGCCTTGGCAGCTTCCAGATCCGCTCCCGCTGGCGCTGGATTCCCGAAGAGCGCATCATCGAGGTCTACGAGATCCCCTACACCACCAAGACCGATGTCATCATCGAGCGCATCGTCAAGCTTTCCAAAGAGGGCAAGGTCAAGGAGATTGCCGACATCCGCGACGAAACCGACCTCTCGGGTTTGCGCATCGCCATCGACCTTAAGCGCGGCGTCGACCCCGACAAGCTTATGGCCAAGCTCTATCGCTCGACCACGCTGCAGGATTCGTTCTCGTGCAACTTCAACGTGCTCGTCGACGGCTATCCCCGTGTCATGGGCGTGCGCCAGATCCTGCACGAGTGGGTCAAGTGGCGTATTGAGTCCACGCGTCGCCGCATTAACTTTGACCTGGGCAAAAAGTCCGAGCGCCTGCACCTGCTGCACGGCCTCGAGGCGATCTTGCTCGACATCGACAAGGCGATCGCCATCATCCGTGGCACCAAGCTCGAGGCCGAGGTCGTGCCCAACCTTATGCGCGGCTTCGACATCGACGAGACCCAGGCCGAATTTGTTGCCGAGCTCAAGCTCCGCAACATCAACGAGGAGTACATCCTCAACCGCACCAAGGACATCGCTAAGCTTGAGGGCGAGATTGCCGAGCTTGAGGAGATCCTTTCGAGCGAAGACAACATCAAGAAGGTCATCAGCGACGAGCTGGCCGCGGTCAACAAGAAGTACGTGATGCCGCGCCGCACGGGCAGGATCGAGCCCCATGAGGTTATCGAGGTAAGCTTGGAGCCCGAGGTCGAGGAGTACCCGGTCACCATCATGCTCTCGCGCGATGGCTACCTCAAAAAGATGACCGACCGAGTGCTCAAGAAGGCCACCACGCTCAAGTACAAAGACGGTGACAAGCCCTTTATCGAGTTTCCGTCCTCCAACACCCACGAGCTGCTGGTCTTTACCAACAAGAGTCAGGTGTATAAGTGCAAGGTTGCGACGTTTGAGGACACCAAGTCGGCCCAGCTGGGCTCGTACCTGCCCACCGACCTCGAGATGGAACCCGACGAGAGCGTCATCTGGGTCATCGACCCCGAGGACTACAAGGCCGACGTGCTGTTTGTCTTTGAGAACGGCCGCGTGGTGCGCGTCGCGCTTTCCGGATACGTCACCAAAACCAACCGCAAGCGCCTCAAGAACGCCATCTACGGCGGCAGCAAGCTGCTGTATGCTCAGGTGCTCAAGGAAGATCGCGACATCGCGCTGGTCTCGAGCGACTATCGTTTGATGAACTTCAACACGTCGTTGCTCAAGACCAAGACGACCACCAACACGCAGGGCGTCCAGGCCTTTACCGCCAAGAAGGGCCGCTCGGTCACCACCGTCGGCACGACCGAGGAAATCCTTGGCGCCGGCGTCTCGGCCGAGAAGTTCACCGCGCAGAGCCTCCCCTCAGCCGGTGCCCTCATGAAGGAAAACGACATGCCGAGTCTGTTTGACTAGGACGACGGCAACGAGATCGTTAGATACTTCGCAAAGCGACGAGGCCCGGAACGCAACGGCATTGCGCCCGGGACTCGTCGTTTTTCTTCTCAACTATTTTTTAACGCAGATAAATTGATTTCTGCTTATTTTTCTGCGTAAAAAATGTCAGCGCCACTGCTTCGATGCCCTTTGGTCAGTCGTTAGCAAAACTTGCAAAAGTTAGCAAAACTTGCAAATATTAGCAAAACTTGCAAAGGAGCTACCATGGAGTACAGCAAGAACCCCTTTACCCCGACGTTCGGAAGCGTCCCTCCCTTTCTAGCGGGTCGCGAGCATATCCTGCGTGACATCAACCGTGGCTTTATCAACGGCCCGGGAGATCCCAACCTGTCAACCATTTTTACTGGCGCAAGGGGAACGGGCAAGACGGCGCTTCTCTCGCTCCTTTCAGAAACGGCGCTTGAACACGGCTGGATCGCAGCAAATGTCTCCGCCATGCCAGGCATGCTCGAAGATATTATCGAGCGAACCAAAGAAGCCGCAGATAGCTACCTCTCACAGCCTCACGCGCGCATAAACGGTGTTCAAATTGGCCCAGTGGGCATCGATTGGACATATGCTCAAGAGGCTCAGGGCAACTGGCGCACGCGCATGAATGGCATCTTTAAGCAAGTCGAAAAACATGACATCGGACTTCTCATCACCATCGATGAAGTCACCGTCGATCTTGATGAAATGCTCCAATTTGCCTCTGTTTACCAGCACTTTGTGCGCGAAGGTAAAAAAGTCGCCCTACTCATGGCAGGACTACCCTACAAAGTATCGGCACTGCTACGCAACGATTCCGTCTCGTTCCTCAGACGTTCCCAATATCATCAATTAGGACGAATCACTGACGTTGAAATTGCAAACGCATTCCGCAAAACCGTTGAGGCCGGAGGCCGCTCAATCACAGCAGAAGCGCTCGAGGATGCTGTGAAGGCCGTCGACGGATTCCCCTACATGATGCAGCTCGTCGGATATCGCACTTGGGATGTTTCGGAGAGCTCGCCCAAAATCAGCGCATCTGATGTCCAACAGGGTTCTCTGCTTGCCCGCATGGAACTGCGCGATCGCATTCTCGAAACGACCTATCGGGAGCTTTCCGATAAAGACATTGAGTTTTTGCTCGCGATGCTGCCCGATTCTGGCCCCAGCAGGGTCTCGGAGATAGCCAAACGCATGGGCGTCGCCAGCAACTACGCAAGCCAATATAAACGCCGTCTCCTCGAGGACGGCGTCATCGGGGAACGTGGACGTGGACTCGTTGGCTTTGACATCCCCGCGTTCAGGGAGTTCCTGAGCGAGAAAGTCTCCTAGCACGCGGAGATTGTCCACAAGGGCAACGGTGCATGGCAATCAACGATTCACCCGGCAAGGACGGCAAGTACTTCCAATAACGCTGATTGCCATGCGTTCTTCTTGCCCTTAGGCGAGCTTGCGAGCGAGCTCTCGCACCTCTTCCAACTTGGGCGACGATGCCATGCTGTCGCGCTCGGTCATACCGCTGATGGTGACAATGCCCTGATCCTCCCACTTGCAGTACGCGCATGTGGACTTGTACATAGCAATCGCCGCATCATAGACGCCCTCGCTGTGGCTATCGAGCAAAAGGGCCGTCTTGGTGAACGGGAAGCCCGTAGCACCGAAGGCGTACAGGCGGTCGATGGCGGCCTTCTCCTGCGCAGTGATATCAAACCAGTAGATGGGCGAAGCGAAGACAACCATGTCGGCGTCTTTCAGCGACTCGATCACCTTGGCCATGTCATCCTTCTGCACGCAAGTGCCCTCGTGGGCGAAACAATACTGACACCCCAGGCAACCAGCGATTTTCTTACTGGCAACGCGGATGACCTCGACCGTATGGCCGGCCTCGCGCGCGGTCTCGGCAAACGCCTCGACCATGGTGTCGGTATTGGCGCCCTTGCGCGGGCTACCACTCAATACAACGATATTCATAGAAATCTCCCTCCTTCATGCCGCAGGCGCACGGCATATTTTTTGTTTTAACCAAAACGGATAGAGTTATTCAATCGCCTCGTTTCAGCTACTCCCACTCTTTATAAGAATCGTTGCTGGGGGCTTGGTATTGAATCATGGCACGCCTTACTTCAGATACTCCTCAAAGAATGCCTTCAGCTTTTCAAACGGAATGATGTCCGTCTGATCGTAAAGGTCGGTGTGGTTGGCGCCGGGGATAATGAGCAATTCCTTGTTGTCCCCCGTCAGCTTGCCGTACGCGGTTTCGCTGAAATAGCGGGAGTGCGCCTTCTCGCCATGCACCAGCAACACGGCAGAGCGGATCTCGCCGGCGTACTGCAAAATCGGCATATTCAAAAAGGACAGCGAGGACGTCACGCTCCAGCCACCGTTGGAGTTCAGGCTGCGGGGATGGTAGCCTCGCGGAGTTTTGTAGTAGGCATAATAGTCCGCTACAAACTGCGGCGCATCCTCCGGTAGCGAATCGACCACGCCGCCCGCCAGCGCATAGCTGCCGTTTTTATAGTCCTCGGTGCGCTGCGCGTTCAGCGCTTTCCGCTTATCAAAGCGTGCCTGCTCGGAATCCTCGGCGTCAAAATAGCCGTTTGCGGTCACGCGGGTCATGTCGTACATGGTCATAGCAGCAGTGGCCTTGATACGGGTATCGATGGCCGCGGCGTTAATCGCCATGCCACCCCAACCGCAGATACCGATGATGCCGATACGCTCCGGGTCGACACTTTCCTGCACAGAGAGGAAATCCACCGCTGCACAGAAGTCCTCGGTGTTGATGTCCGGCGATGCTACATAGCGGGGCGTGCCGCCGCTCTCGCCGGTATAGGACGGGTCAAAGGCAATTGCAAAAAAGCCCAGCTCCGCCATTTTCTGCGCGTACAGACCGGAGGACTGCTCCTTCACCGCGCCAAAAGGGCCGCTGACGGCGATGGCGGGCAGCTTGCCTTCCGCGTTCTTAGGCACGTAGACGTCAGCCACCAGCGTGATGCCGTATCAGTTATGGAAGGTCGCCTTGCTGTGCTCAACCTTGTCGCTTTTGGGGAATACTTTGTCCCATTCCTGCGTCAGATTCAACTGTTCCATACCTAAACCTCCTTGTCAGTCGCTTTAAGGTATTGCTCGTCGTCCACGGGCTCCAACCACTCGTTGGAGGCCTCCTCGCCCGGAACCTCCACCGCGAGATGGGAGAACCAGCTGTCGGGCGCCGCACCGTGCCAGTGCTTTACGCCTGCGGGAATATTTACTACATCGCCGGGGCACAGCTCCTGTGCCGGTTTGCCCCATTCCTGGTAAAACCCTCGGCCAGCCACGCAGACGAGGATCTGCCCGCCGCCGCTTTTGGCGTGATGGGTGTGCCAGTTGTTGCGGCAGCCGGGCTCAAACGTCACGTTGTAAACGCCGACTTGCTCGGTGGAAAGGGGTGAGAGGTAGCTTTGACCGATAAAGTACTTCGCAAATGCGTCGTTGGGGGCACCGATGGGAAACGCCATCTCGTTTTGGTGCTGCGCCTTTGCGTCGGCAGCGTCTTCGTCCGCCCAGACCTCCTTCGCCATGTGGAAGGCCGCCCATGCCTTGGACCATCCCGCGTAAAACGCCGCGTGCGTAAGGATTTCTGCTATCTCCGTCCTGGTCACGCCATTGTTCTTTGCGGACATCAGATGATATTGGAACGAAGAGTCCGTCAGCCCCTGTGCCATCAAGGCAACCACCGTCACCACGCTGCGGTCTCGAAGGGAAAGCCCGTCTTCTCGGCTCCACACCTCGCCGAACAGCACATCATCATTGAGCTGAGCGAATTTGGGAGCGAAGTTCCCCAGGGCATCCCTGCCCGCTGTCTGCTTAACCGTCATGTTTGATTCCTCCTGTCGATGGTTTTGAGTGCAAAACTGCTTCCGCGCGGTCAAGCTGCCCGCCTAGATCCCTATGCCCATTCGTCGCGCCTGCTCAAGGGCGGGGTGCCCGGCGATTTCGCCCACACCGTTCACTCCACCGGCGAAAACCGTTCCGGCAAGCGTGCGCCTTTGGCGAAAATCCCTTGCGCTCCCGATTTGTATTGACGAAAATAAAGGTAATACCTAAACCTAACTTTAGGTCAAGGAGTTAATTCGAGATTTGTCCGGAGGGACCATGTACACAATCGGACAGGTGGCGGAGATGTTCGGTCTGCCCGCCTCAACGCTGCGGTACTACGATAAGCAGGGATTGTTCCCGGGGCTGGAGCGGACGTCCGGCATTCGCCGATTCGGCGATACGGAACTCGAGGCGCTTCGGGTCATCGAATGCCTGAAGAAGGCTGGGATGGAGATCAAGGACATCCGGCTGTTCATGGAATGGTGTGCGGAGGGGCCATCGACATATCCCAAGCGCAAGGCCATGTTCGAGGAGCGAAAGGCCCACATGGAGTCGGAAATCGCAAACATGAACCGTGCGCTGGATATGCTGAGGTTCAAATGCTGGTACTACGAGCAGGCGATCCAAGATGGCAACGAGGATAGAGTGAAGGCGCTGATTCCCGACGATTTGCCAGAAGAAATCAAAGGCGCCTACGAGAACACGCACGTTCGATAACGCCGCCCGATGCTAAAGGAGCTTTGGCGAGGAGTCCTATTCGGGTAGAAATACAAAAGACAGCCTCCGAACCAAAAGGTCCGGAGGCTGTTATTTCCGCTATTCCCACTCGGCAATAGGAGCCACTGGCCAAAAGCCTGTCAACATCAAAACAAGTCCTCAATCTATCGATTCTACGTGAGGCAATGGTCCCCATTTGATGCCCGCACTGTTTGCGCACTAGGGAGCAAAAGAATCTGGCCGCCGCTCAAATAAGATCACCGCCATCTTGCATAAACGACGCCATGTTAAGGTGCCTGACGCCATCCCTCTCCTGCAATAGAGGATCAAGCGTGAACAAGTAGCGCGGATACCCATCCCTGATGTGGCCGAACGGCCTGTACTCGCGCTCCTCGACGCCTCTGTCGGCAATCGACATAGAGACCTGGATGTAGGCGTAAGCATTGCGCCTACGAGCGATGAAGTCACACTCGAGCTTCCCAATACGGCCCACAGAAAGCTCGTACCCGCGCGATGCAAGATAGAGGTAGAGCACGTTCTCCAACGCCGGCCCGTAGTTAATCCTCGCATCCGTGTTCATGGCGAAATAGAAGCCGGGATCAGCCAGGTAGTACTTCTCTTCGCGGATAAGCGATCGCCGAGACTTGAGATCGAACCTCGAGCAGCGATAAAGGATCTTCGCGTCAACAAGAATCTGGATATACCGATTGAGCGTTTCGCGCTTGATGGGAATCTTCTCGACATCATTGAAGTACGCAAGGAGGTTCTTCAGGTTCGTCGGCGCACCAAAGTTGTTGATGAGATACGTCTGGACGGCATCGAAAACCGAGACATTCTTAATCTTGTTCGAATGTTTGACGTCCTTTTCAAAGATCTCATGAATAACACTCTTGATATAGGTGCGCTTTTCATCCTCGCCCTCATACTCCAACGCTTTGGGAAATCCTCCAAGGTTCAGGTACTCGGTAAACTCTCCCACGAGAACGTCATTGACAGGCTTGCCGAGAAAACGCTTCATATCGATATATTCCGCAAAGTCGAGTGGGAACACCTCGAACTCGATATAGCGACCCGTCAGCTTTGTAACAAGCTGCCCAGAAAGCAGATATGAATTCGAACCGGTAATGAAAATGGACCAACCGCCATCTGTCCGGTAGCCGTTGATGAGCAGCTCGAATTCCTCTACGTTCTGAATCTCATCGATGAAGAGGTACTTCGTCTCCTCAGTGTCTGCTGGGGTCGACATGTCAATCAGATTTTCGAGCTCATCGGTCGTCTTGACCTTCCTGTTCTCCCGTGAGTCGAGGTCGATATAGATAATGTGGTCGCTCGCTACACCGGATTCCACAAGTTCGTCTGCGATTGATTGCATGAGGCAGGATTTACCACACCTGCGAACACCGGTGATTACCTTGATCATCCCGTCATCGTGGTAGAAACCACGCATTCGCTTCAGATACTTTTCACGTCGGTATATACGCAAGATGCACCCCCTTTTCAGTGTCCATTATATCAGTTATGGGGGTACTTTTTTACATTTTATAAAAAAGCGTACCGATAACTTATTCCCGCTTAGTTTCGAAAGTCAAATAACTTTGAAGTTTCGAAAGCGAGAAGGCAATATGCGCAAAGACGCGTCGGAGGGGTAAGCCCCAGCCATGTCGTGTCGGCAGCGACGAAGGGCGCGTCTGCGCGTGCTACAATGCGGACATCAGAGATGAAAACACAGTCCCCGTCGGGTAGTCGTGGGCGTGCGCTAGTCCGCATCAGTAACCTGCCTCCTTGGTTGTCCCTTCTCTGCATGGTCATCTACATAAAGGAGGAACCAACCGTGCAGATCAGCGTGTCGTCCACCCTGACCGTATATCACGACGGTCAATTCTGGGTCGGGCTGGCGGAGCACGTCGAGGGCGGAAGGTATGGCGTCACCCGCATCGTCTTCGGCGCGGAGCCATCCGATGAGGAGATTCTGCGATTCGTTACAAGCGAATGGGAGAAGCTCTCGTTCTTCGGCGACAAGGCCACTGAAACAAGCAAGCCCGCGAAGAACCCCAAGCGGCGCGCTCGCGAGGCAGCGAAAGCCCTTAAACGGCCCGCGGTGAGCACCAAGGCACAACAGGCTCTCGCGGCACAGCGGGAAGCAATGAAGCGGGAGTCGGCTCAAGCAAGAAGTCAGCGTCGCGCGGATGAGGCGGAGACGCGCTTCGAGCAGCGAAAGTTGAAGCGCAAGCAGAAACATCGCGGGCATTGATCGCCATTTGCAGCAAGGCAAACCATATACAGCAGCGGCGCCAGTTCCACTTGAAGCCGACGCCGCGTAGACGCTGATGGTGACGGCTATGCACGGGCACGGGCGCGCCACCGCACTTCACAGCTTGTTTCTCAAGTATTTGGGACGCACACGCGGCGTTCAAAAATGTAAAGCGGTTCCGCATGGCTCGAGACTGAGCCGAGGTGCCCTACTTCTCGCCCTCCAGCAGCCCCACGATGCGGTCGATGTCGACGGCAAAGCGGGGCCTTCCCTCGCGCTCGTAGCGGTCGAGGTACGCCTGGCACTCGGAGACAATGCGCTTGGTGTTGCCATCGATGATGCGCTGGAGCGTCTCGTAGTAGGCCGAGCCCTCGGTCCTGAAGCGGCGCTGGTAGGCCTTGGTTATGGGGAACATCTTGATGTAGTGGATGCCGTGGCGGCAGCCGGGGCGCGTCGTGGGGCGGGGTGGCAACGCAAAGTACTGGTCTTTGGGCACGTTAGGGGCGATGTTGGAACGCAGCGGCACGGCGAAGTCCCTGCGCTTCCCGCGGAAACGCAGCCTCACCACCACGATGCAAGGACGATTGTGCTTAAGCATGAGCTCGCGGTCGCCCTCGACGAGGTCGAAGAAATCCTGGGGATGAATACGATCTTCATCGGTTACACCCCCTTCATACGAAGCGGGGCCCGCATCGCTGCAGGCCCCTACAGGTGGGCGATATTCTACGCCTTGCGGCACCCCGTCGCCCACGGAGGTTAAACGTACACGTAAGCCGTACTCTGAAAGCCGCGGCTTCCGGCAAGTAGTTTATACCACGAAAGGTCGCTTTCGATGCGCCTAGCTCGCAAAATAACACTCGATGGGCCGTCACCCCTGATCTTCTCGACCGTCTCCTCCGGGTACTTATTGCGTGCCACGGACACCTCCGTCCTTGTTATCGCGATAAACATACCATGAGTGGCGTACGGGTCGAGAAGGGCTGGCGCCAAAAGAGCCCAACGGCCGTTACAGCTTCGTTAGAAACGCGCCCCACCATGGATGGTGAACCCGAAAGGTAAGGCGCGCGGGCACGGCGACTCGGCCCGCGCGCCCGGAAGAGAAAGGATAAACCCATGGGTTACATGCTCGAGACGCGCGCGCTCACCAAGCGCTTCGGCCGCGGCGACCAGGCGCAGGATGCCGTGGCCGACGTGAGCCTTCATATCCGCGAGGGCGAGGTGTACGGGCTGCTCGGCCCCAACGGCGCCGGCAAGTCGACAACGCTCAAGATGATCTGCGGGATGCTGCGGCCGACGGCCGGGGAGATCCTCTTTGCCGGGCACGCCTGGCGCCGCGAGGACCTCTACGCAATCGGCAGCCTCATCGAGGAGGCGCCGCTCTACCCCAACCTCACCGCGCGCGAGAACCTGCGCGTGCGCACCACGCTGCTGGGCCTTCCCGAGAGCCGCGTAGATGAGGTGCTCGCCGCCGTGGGCCTCGCGGACACCGGGAAGAAGCGCGCCGGGCGCTTCTCGATGGGCATGCGGCAGCGCCTGGGGCTCGCGCTGGCGCTGATCGCCCGGCCACGCCTGCTCGTGCTCGACGAGCCCACCAACGGCCTCGACCCCATCGGCATCGAGGAGCTGCGCGACCAGATCCGCGGCTTCGCGGCGGCGCGCACGACGGTGATCGTCTCGAGCCACATCCTCTCCGAGGTGCAGCAGATGGCTGACACCATCGGCATCATCTACGGGGGGCGCCTCGCCTACGAGGATGCGCTTCGGCCCGGGCAGGACCTCGAGGAACTCTTCATGAGCGTCTGCCGGGAGGGGCGTCGAGCGCGCGGGGAGGTGGCGGCATGACGGGCGAGAAAGGCGGCCTGCTCGCGGGCCTGCGCGCCGAGGCCCTGAAGTCGCGCCACGCGGCACCGGTTCGCCTGGCCGTGCTCATGGCGCTGCCGATGCCGCTGCTCGGCGCGATGCCCTACCGGGGCGTGCAGATCTTCAGCGCGTGGAACTACTGGTACGCGCTCTTCCTGCCCGTGGCTCTCTCGCTCGTGGTGGCGTGCGTCGCGCGGGCGGACGCGCGCACGCGGATGCGGGGGCTTCTGGGCCTGGGCTTCCCGCTCAGGCGCGCCTGGTGGGCCAAGGCGCTCTGGTGCCTCGCGCTCTGCACGCTCTCGAACCTCGTGGTCTTCGGCATCTACCTCGCGGGATCGGCGTTCACCTCGCAGGGCCTCACGGCCGCGGGCACGCTCACGATGCTCCTCTGCGCGCTCGCCAACACGGTGACCGCGGCGTGGATGATCCCCGCAGGGCTCTTCCTCACGGCGCGGCTCGGCATGCTCGCGGGCATCTTCTGCCCGCTCGCCGCGCAGCTCGTGGGCGGGTTCGCCTGGTCGCTGGTGCCGCTGCCGCAGCTCTTTCCGCCGTCGGCGAGCATGGTCATCCCCACGAGCTTCATCCCCGTGCTGCCGAGCGGCGAGCCACTCGCGGCGGACATGGCGCTCGGCGGGGCGCTCGCGGCGGACGGCATGCTCACACTGGCGGGCCTTGCGGTCTGCGCGCTCGCGTTCGCCGCGCTCACGGCGGCGGGCGCGGCCTGGTTCGCGCGCTCCGAGGAGAGGTGATGGCCGTGACACGACTCTCCGACCCGACTCCGCGCATGACTCTCCCGCGGGCCCTGCTCTCCGAGGCCCTGCGCCTGGCGCGCTCCCCGCTCGCGGCGGTGCACCTCGTCTGCGGCCTGGCAGCCGGTCTTGCCTGCGGCGAGTACTTCTCCGTAGCCCGATGGGACCCGGCGCTGGGCGCGGACGCCTACGTCCAGTTCCTCGGCGCCCTCATGCCGATCATGTCCGCCATCGTCTGCGGGCTCGCCGTGGACGAGGAGCGCGCTGCCGGTCGCCTCGCCAACCTCACGGCGGTCCCCTCGCGCGGGCGCGCCGTCGCGGCGAAGCTGCTCGCCCTTGCGGCGCTCGGTGCCGCCGCGCTGGCCGTGGCGATCGGCGTGTTCGGGGCCGTGCTCGCCGTCGCCGGGCGCCTGCCGCTCGGGCCCGCTCCGCTTGCGGCCGCCTGGGCGGGCATCGTGCTGGGCAGCCTGCCCCTCTACGCGCTGGGGCTCGGCGTGGCCCTGCGACTCGGCCGCAACGCCGCCATCGGCGCCGGCGCGGCGGGGGTGCTCCTCGCGTTCTTCTCGGTGGGCGGACTTGCGCACGGCCTCATGACCGGCGAGCTCACCGGTGTCCTGGCGACGCCCCTGAGCTGGGTGCCGCTCGCCTGGCCCGCGCGCCTGGGGTCGCTCGGGGTGGAGGCCTTCATCGACGCCGCACGCGCGGCGGGCCCTCTCCTCACGACTGCGCTCGCTAGCCTCGTGCTCACCCTGGCAGCCGATGCCGTCCTTCTCGCCTGGTTCTACCGCTTCGAGGACGGGAGGGCAGATGCGTAGGAGGCCGCTCGCCGCCATGCTCGTCCTCCTCTCCGCAGCGCTCGTCCTGGGCGGGAATGCCCTGCTCGACGCCGGCTGGGGGTCGGCGCTGCGCTCGATCGCCGAACGCGCGCTGCCCAACCCTGAGATCACCATGTGGGTGCTCGCGCCCGAAGCCGGCAGCCACGCGAGCTCCTACGCCGGCGGCACCGGGACGGGGACAAACTACGTCTACCTGGTGGACGCGGCGGACGACAGGGGCAATGTCCGAGAGCTCCAGCTCATCTTCTTCAGGCGGGAGTCGGACGGCGAGGGCTGGCTCGAGATCGAGGCGCGCGGCGGTTCGGGTGTGCGCTACCGCGCGTGCGACGCGGCCGAGGCGCCCGCGGCTGCGCGCAGGGCTCTGGACCGCTGAGTGCAGCGCTAGTACAATTCCGACGGAAGTTTCAGGAGGTCGAACATGGCGAGGATATTGGCAGTGGATGATGAACGGGCGATCCTCGACGCACTCGCGCGCGTCCTCGGCCGCGACGGCCATGAGGTCGTCAGGGCGGCGGACCCGACGGCGGTCCCGGGGATGGACCTCTCGCGTTTCGACCTCGTGCTCTGCGACGTCATGATGCCGGGGCTCGACGGCTTCGAGCTCGTGCGGCAGATCCGCCCGGACTTCGACGGGCCCATCATCTTCCTGACCGCGCGCGTGGCCGAGGAGGACGCCGTGGCCGGCTACGGCCTGGGCGCCGACGACTACGTCCGCAAGCCCTTCGGGGCCGCGGAGCTGCGCGCCAAGGTCGCGGCCCATCTACGCCGTGAGCGCCGGCCGCGCTCGCACACCCTCTCCTTCGGGGAGGTGCGGATCGACCTCGGGGCGCGCGGCCTCGCCGTGGGTGGCGAGGCCGTGCCGCTCACGCCCACCGAGTACGCCATCTGCGAGTACCTCGCCCGCCACCCCGGGCAGGTCATGAGCCGCGCGCAGATCCGCGAGGCGGTGCTCGGCTGGGAGAGCGACGCCGACGACGCGGCCATATCCATGCAGGTCAGCCGCGCCCGGAGGAAACTCTCCGAGGCCGGCGCCGATCCGATCGCGACCGTCTGGGGGATGGGGTACAAGTGGCAGCTTTGAGGACCGGGGCGCGAGGTCGCGGGGGCATGCCGCTCTCCTTCGTCATCGCGCGCTACTTCGCCTACGCGTTCGCGGCGGTCGCCACGGCGTGGCTCGCCTCGTTCATGGCGCTCTCCGCGGCGATCAACGCGGGCTTCGTCTACGAGGCAAGCTGGGGGCCGGCCAATGCGCGCGAGGTCGCGGAGGGCCTGGCACGCGACGGCGTCTGCGAGCAGCAGGACGTGCCGACGGCGTACCGCTACCTCATCCTGAATAAGGACGGATACGTGCTGATGACAGACCTCGAGGGCACGCGGCTCGAGGACGCGACGGAAATGGCCCGTGCGGCACTCGCCGCGGATCCGGGCACAGTGGAGATCGAGGGCGGGGGCTCGGGCCTCACCTACGCCGCGTTCCCGCTCAAGGGCGGCGGGGCCTGCGCACTCGTCAGCGAGTACCTGCCGCAGTGGGTCTCGCGCGACCTCGCCGGTCTGCTTCCCAACCCGCAGAACCTCATGCTCGTCGGCGCCGCTGCGGGAAGCGCGCTCGCGCTCGCGCTCGTGGCGCGCCGCGCGAGCCGCGTGATCTCGCGCAAGATGGCGCCGCTCGCGGAGGCGGCGGAGCGCGTCGGCGCGGGGGAGCTCGACTTCGCGGTCGGCAGCACCAACGTGCGCGAGGTGAACGACGTCCTCGCCGCGATGGACGCCATGCGGGCCTCCCTCGCCGAGTCGCTCGAAGCCCGCTGGGCCGCGGAGCGGGGGCAGCGCGAGCAGGTGGCGTCGCTCGCCCACGACCTCAAGACGCCGCTCACCGTGCTGCGCGCCAACGCCGACTTCGTGGCGGAGGAGCTGGAAGACGAGAAAGACGCCGACCTCGCGGCCGCCGCGCGCGACATAGCCGGCAGTGTCGAAAGGCTCGACGGCTACGTGCGCCTGCTCATCGAAGCCTCGCGCGGGTCCGACGGGGCGGAGAAGGCCCCCATGCGGCCGGCCGAGCTCTGCGAGCAGATCCTCGCCGAGGCCGCCCAGATCACCCGGGCGCGAGGCGTGACGCTCGACGCGACCACGGGCCCTGCTGTCGCGAGCGCGCCCGGGTGATCTG
>CABSNL010000007.1 GCA_902479095.1 uncultured Collinsella sp.
TTGAGTTCGCGAGCGAGCTGGTCGATGACGGCCTTGCGCTTACGGGGACGACGCCGCTGCCGCCGACACCCCGAAGGGAGGCGATGAGTAATGCCTATCGGACCTGCGCGTATGCCGCTCTTCGATCACCTGGGAGAGCTCCGTCGCCGCCTGACCATCGTGGTCGTCTCGGTGTTTGCCGCAGCTATCGTGCTGTATTTCGCCACGCCTGTTGTGCTCGACATCCTGAAAGATCCCATCCGCTCCTTTGTGCCGGATGGTAAGTTCTACATCACCACCACGCTCGGCGGCTTTGCCTTGCGCTTCTCGCTGGCCATCAAGATGGCCATGGTCATGTGCACACCCATGATCATCTGGCAGATTCTGGCGTTTTTCCTGCCGGCGCTTCGCCCCAACGAGCGCAAGTGGGTCGTGCCCACGGTGCTCGCCTCGACGGTGCTGTTCTTCCTGGGCGCCATCTTTTGCTACTTCATCATTATCCCGGCAGGCTTTGAGTGGCTCATCGGCGAGACCTCGGCCGTCGCCACGGCGTGGCCCGATCTGGAGAACTATGTCAACATGGAGCTGCTCTTTATGATCGGCTTTGGTGTGGCGTTTGAGCTGCCGCTCATCATCTTCTACCTGTCCGTCTTCCACATCGTGTCCTACGCGGCTTTCCGCAGCGCCTGGCGCTACGTGTACGTGGGCCTGCTCGTGGGCTCGGCTGTGATTACGCCCGACGGCTCGCCCATTACGCTGGGCCTCATGTATGGCGCCCTGCTCTCGCTCTACGAGATTTCGCTCGCCATTGCCCGCGTGGTCATTACCGCGCGCGAGGGCAAGGAGGGCTTGTTTGTGAGCCGTCTGGACCTGTTCTCGGACGATGAGGACGACGAGGAGTAAATCGGTATGCACGAGGTTGGCATTGTCAACGGCATACTCGATACAGTGATTCGCGCGGCGCGTGGGGCGGGGGCCTCGCGCGCCGTTTTGGTAACGCTGCGTATCGGGGATATGACCGAAGTTGTGCGCGAGGCGCTCGACTTTGCGTGGGAGACATTTCGCGATGAGGACCCGCTCACGCGAGGCTGCGAGCTTGCCGTGGAGGAAGTCCATCCACAAAGCGAGTGTCTGGACTGCGGGGAGGTCTTTGAGCACGATCGCTTCCATTGCCGCTGTCCCCAATGTGGCGGCGCCAACGTGCGCCTGCTGCACGGCCGCGAACTCGACATCGCAAGTATCGAAATCGAAACCCCCGACGATTAGCCCATCAGCCACCTGGGGACGGGGTATAAAGGGGCAAAAGTAAGGAGCGCTGAGTATGGCTGAGAAAACGATTGATATCGCGTCGCCGATCCTGTCGCGCAATGAGCGCCTGGCAGATCAGCTGCGTCAGCGATTTAATGAGGCAGGCACCTATGTGATCAACGTCTTGTCGAGCCCTGGCTCGGGCAAGACCACCACGATCCTGGGCACCAACGAGCGCCTGCGTGACAAGGCGGGCCTGCGCTGCGCCGTCATCGAGGGCGACATCGCCTCGGACGTCGACGCCATCACCATGAAGGAAGCCGGCATGCCTGCCATCCAGATCAACACGGGGGGCCTGTGCCACCTCGAGGGCAACATGATCATGGAGGCCGTCGACGCGTTCGACCAGGCCGTTGGGTTCGATAACATCGACGTCATTTTTATCGAAAACGTGGGCAACTTGGTCTGTCCGGTCGACTTTGACCTGGGCGAGAACCTGTCCATCATGATTCTCTCGGTGCCCGAGGGCGACGACAAGCCTATCAAGTACCCGGGCATCTTCCAGCACGCCGGCGCACAGCTGCTCAACAAGGTAGACGTGGCCCCGGCTTTCGATTTTGACATGGATAGGTATACTAAGACACTCGATGACCTCAATCCGCAGGCGCCGCGGTTTGCCGTGAGCGCGCGCAAGGGCGAGGGCATGGATGCCTGGTGCGATTGGCTCATCGGGCAGATCGAGCAAGCAAGGGCGTAAATCGGCCGCCATACGGGCGGGCGTAGCCGCAGAGACACGAGATAGGAGCCTCTTTTGAAGCTCATCATCGCCGAGAAAAACGACGCCGCGCGGCAGATTGCCGAGCGTCTGTCCACGGGTAAACCCAAAAAGGACAAGGTGTACAACACCGCCATCTACCGTTTTGAGTGGAAGGGCGAGGAGTGCGTGACGATCGGTCTTGCCGGTCACATCCTTGCGCCCGATTTTTGCGACAGCGTGCTGTTCGATAAAAAGCTGGGCTGGTATTCGGTTACTGAGGACGGCGAGATGCTGCCGGCCGACATGCCCGATGGCCTGGCTCGTCCGCCCTACGACACCAAGCGCAAGCCGTTTCTTGCCGATGGTATCTCCATCAAGGGCTGGAAGCTCGAGAGCCTGCCTTATCTCACCTGGGCACCCGTCATTAAGCTGCCGGCCGAGAAGGAACTCATCCGCTCGCTTAAGAACCTCGCCAAAAAGTCCGACAGCGTCATCATCGCCACGGACTTCGATCGCGAGGGCGAGCTGATCGGTTCGGACGCCCTCAACAAGGTGCGCGAGGTGGCGCCCGACTTGCCGGTCGCCCGCGCCCAGTATTCTTCGTTTACCAAGGCCGAGATCACGCAGGCCTTCGATAACCTTGTCTCGCTCGACCAGAACCTGGCCGACGCCGGCGAGAGCCGTCAGCACATCGACCTCATTTGGGGTGCGGTGCTCACGCGCTACCTGACGCTCGCCAAGTTTGGCGGCTTTGGCAACGTGCGTTCCGCCGGCCGCGTGCAGACGCCGACGCTTGCCCTGGTGGTCGAGCGCGAGCGCGAGCGCATGGCGTTTGTGCCCGAGGACTATTGGCAGATTCGCGGCATGGGCGCCGCGCAAGGCGCTGCCGAGGACGATCGCTTTAAGATCGCGCACAAGACGGCGCGCTTTACCGACAAGGATGCTGCTGAGACGGCGTACGGTCACGTTGACGGTGTCAAGACGGCAACCGTCGCCGCGGTGACCAAGCGCTCGCGCAAGCAGCAGCCGCCCACGCCGTTTGCGACCACCTCGCTGCAGGCTGCCGCCGCAGCCGAGGGTATCTCGCCTGCGCGTACCATGCGCATCGCCGAGTCCCTCTACATGGCGGGCCTCATCAGCTACCCGCGTGTCGACAATACCGTGTACCCCGCGACGCTTGATCTGGGTGCCGTGGTGAGCGATCTGGCAAAGATCAACCCGGCGCTGGCGCCGGTGTGCAAAAAGGTGCTCGCCGGTCCCATGAAGCCCACGCGCGGCAAGGTCGAGACCACCGATCACCCGCCTATCTATCCCACGGGCGAGGGCGATCCGTCCACGCTCGACGGCGGCCAGCGTAAGCTCTACGACCTCATCGCCCGTCGCTTCCTGGCAACGCTCATGGGACCCGCGACCATCGAGAACACTAAGCTCGAGCTCGATGTGAACGGCGAGCCGTTCGTGGCCTCGGGCGACGTGCTCGTGACCCCGGGTTTCCGCGAGGCATACCCGTACGGCCTTAAGCGCGACGAGCAGATGCCGCCGCTAGAGCAGGGCGACACGGTCGACGTGTTCGACATTAAGATCGAGGCAAAGCAGACCGAGCCGCCCGCGCGCTACAGCCAGGGCAAGCTCGTGCAGGAGATGGAGAAGCGCGGCCTGGGTACCAAGTCCACGCGCGCGAGCATCATCGAGCGCCTGTACGCCGTGCGCTATCTCAAAAACGATCCCGTTGAGCCGAGCCAACTGGGCATCGCCATCATTGATGCACTGACGCAGTTTGCCCCGCGCATCACGAGCCCCGATATGACCAGCGAGCTCGATGGCGACATGACCCGTGTGGAGCGCGGCGAGGACACCGAAGAGCATGTCGTGACGCACTCGCGCGCGCTGCTGGCCGGCGTGCTCGACGAGCTGCTCAAGCACACGCAGGAGCTGGGCGACGCCATCAGCGACGCCGTCACGGCCGATGCGCGCGTGGGCGCCTGCCCCAAGTGCGGCAAGGACCTGGTTATGAAGACGAGCGCCAAGACCCGTGGCAGCTTCATTGGCTGCATGGGCTGGCCCGACTGCGACGTGACCTATCCGGTGCCGAGCGGCGTCAAGGTAAGCCCGCTCGAGGGCGAGGCAGCCGTGTGCCCCGAGTGCGGCGCGCCGCGCATTAAGTGCCAGCCGTTCCGCCAGAAGGCCTTCGAGATTTGCGTGAACCCCACGTGCCCCACCAACTACGAGCCCGACCTTAAGGTGGGCGAGTGCAAGGTGTGCGCCGAGGCCGGACGCCATGGCGACCTGATCGCGCACAAGAGCGAGAAGAGCGGCAAGCGCTTTATCCGCTGCACCAACTACGATGACTGCGGCGTGAGCTATCCTCTACCGGCGCGCGGTAAGCTCGAGGCGACGGGTGAGACCTGCCCCGAGTGCGGCGCCCCCATCGTGGTGGTCAACACGGCGCGCGGTCCGTGGCGTATTTGCGTCAACATGGACTGCCCGACCAAGGAGAAGAAGCCCGCCCGCGGCCGCAAGACCACGACCAAGGCGAGCACGGCCAAGAAGACGACCGCGGCCAAGAAGACTGCTGCCAAGAAGACGACCGCCAAAAAGACGACGGCCAAGAAGTCGACTACCAAAAAGACCGCTGCCGACAAGTAGCCGCACGGTCGAAACATCACCTAAAACAAAAACGAGCGAGGACCCCGCGATCCTCGCTCGTTTTTTATCTGGCAGTTAGGGACGTTCCTTTTCTGCCGGCAGTTTAGGAACGTCCCTAACTGCCGGCTCGGGAACGACAAAGCGCTAGTTCACTTCGACGGGTTTGGCGCCGGGATAGCGCTCCTCAAAGTCTAGGCGGTACTTATTGTCATTGGTGCCTGCCACGTTGTCGCGCGACAGCGGTGCCACGATCTCATTCTTGTGGTCCGCAGGCTTGGCGTATTTCAGGCTGATCTCCCAGGCATCACAGATTGCGTCAATGCGGTGATCCAGGTCGTCGTACAGGGCGATGATGTCCTTCCAGGAGCTGTAGTTCTTGGAGCTCGTCGGGACGTCTAGGTCCTCGACGATGTCGTAATACTGCTCGATGGTGTTCTCCGTGCGCTCAGCGACGTCGGCGAGATTTTGACGGGTGGTTCGATCCTCTTCCAGATAGCTGCCGTTGAAGTTCTGCGCGCAGCCACGGACGTAGTTGTCGAGGTCTTCGAGCAAGTCGTAGTATTCGCTCAGTCGGCGGTAGAGGTTCTGCTCGGAGAGTGTTGCTTCGCCGCCATCCTCGTCGTCATCGTCATCATCGTCGTACGGGCTGTTGGGATCGCCGAGAGGCTTTAGGTCATCTTCGTCGACGTCATGGTGCAGCTTAGCTACCTCGGCAGTCGTCTGCGTGGCGGCGTTGTCGAAAGGCTTGATCACAAAGAAAACGACCAGGGCGATGATGATCGCCACCAGCACAACGATAACGGCGATAAGCGGCCCGGTGCCGCTCTTTTTGGGGGCGGGGGTCTGTGGCGAAGCGGGCGCGTATGCGGGAGCCGGCTCCTGTTGGGACGAGCCGCTCGCGACGGGTATGCGCTGCGTGGTCTCGACGGCCGCGGGGCCTGCGGCGGGGTCGGGGCGATAGGCGAGGGGGTCGTCCGCCTTGGCTTGCGGCGTATCGAGGGAACCGGTCTGCTCAAAAGCGGGCTGGCTATCGCTCGCGACTGTTTGCTCAACGGGTGCACCGCACGAGGTGCAGAACTTGGCATTATCTGCAAGAAGCTTGCCGCACGAGGCGCAATACCGAGACATTGCCACTCCTTTCGCCACATTTCAATGCAATACGACGATTATACCCAGCACCCCAAATTCCCCTTCATAAGTTGCGGTGAAATAGGGACTGTTTGGCGGTCTCAGAGCTTCAATCAGTCCCTATTTCACCGCAACTTTGGAAAGGCACCTTTAGCCATTGGGGACGCACCGAGCACTGGGGTATCATGGCTTGGTTGATATATATCTGCATTTACGCGCCTTGCAGGAAGGGGCTGCGCCCATGGCTTTTGAGCCCGCTCAACATAGCTTCATTACGCTCGAGGGTGTCGATGGCGCCGGTAAATCTACGCAGGCGCGCCTGCTTGCCCGTGCGCTCGACCTTGCCGGCTACCAGGTTGTGACCCTGCGTGAGCCGGGCGGTACCGCTATCAGCGAAAAGATCCGTGCTCTGCTGCTCGACCCCGCCAATACGGCGATGGGCGACACTTGCGAGCTGCTGCTGTATGAGGCCGCCCGTGCCCAGCTGGTGCACGAGGTCATCGCGCCCGCCCTCGCTGCCGGCAAGGTGGTCCTGTGCGATCGCTTTTACGATTCCACGACCTGCTACCAGGCGTTTGCCGATGGCCTCGATCGCCAGATAGTGCGCGACGCCAATAACCTGGCCGTCGCGGGTACGCACCCGGCGCTCACACTCGTTTATCACATCACGCCCGAGCAGGCGGCGCTGCGCATGGCAGCCCGTGGCGCGGCAGATCGCATGGAGGCTAAGGGCATGGCCTTCCAAGAGCGTGTCTACCAGGGTTTTTGCGCAATTGCCGCCGAGGAGCCAAACCGCGTAAAGCTCATCGACGCGACCGCGTCCATCGAGGACGTATTCGCACAGACGGTCGAGCAGGTTCGCGCCTACGGCCTCGACATTTCCCAGGATGCCGTCGCTGTCGCGCTAGCCCAGGAGGCCGAGTAACATGGCCCCCGCTCAGGCAAGCCTGCTGGCCAAGCTCGACACCCAACAGCGCGTGCGCGACTTTTTGACCAATGCCGTCGCCAGCGGTCGCGCATCGCACGCCTACCTGTTTTTGGGCGCGCCCGGCGCGGGCAAGCTCGACGCCGCGTGGGCGCTCGCCCAAGCCTTCCTGTGCGAGCAGGATGGCTGCGGCTCATGCGATAGCTGCGTGCGCGTCGCCCGCCATACGCACCCCGACGTGCACTATTACACGCCCGAGAGCGCCACGGGCTACCTCATCGCCCAGACGCGCGAGCTACTCGACGACGTGCCCCTGGCGCCCATCCGCGCCAAGGCCAAGGTCTACATCATTGACCGTGCCGAGCAGCTGCGCGCCAACACCGCCAACGCACTGCTCAAAACGCTTGAGGAGCCGCCCGAGGGCGTCATGTTTATCTTGCTGGGCACCTCCGCCGACGTGATGCTGCCCACCATCGTGAGCCGCTGCCAGTGCGTGCCGTTTCGGCTGGTGTCGCCCGCCGTCGCCGCGCAGGCCGTGAGCCGCGCCACCGGTCAGGACCCTGCGCGTTGCCGCATGGCCGTCGCAGTAGCGGGAAGCCCCACGCGTGGCATCGAGTTTCTCAAGAGCGCCGAGCGCCAGGACGCCCGCCGTCAGATGGTTCGCGCCATCGATTCGCTCATCGCCGCCGATGAGGCCGATGTACTTAGTCGCGCCAAGTCGCTCATCGTTGCCGTTAAGGCGCCGCTCGCCGAGGTCAAGTCCACGCAGGAAAAGGTGCTCGAGCAAAATGCCGATTACCTGTCGCGTGGAGCATTGAAGCAGCTTGAGGACCGCAACAAGCGCGAACTCAACGCGCGCGAGCGTTCGGGTATCATGGAAGCGCTGGCGAGCGCGCGGACGCTCATGCGCGACGTGCTGCTGACGCTTCAGGACGAGGCGGCAGACGTTGTGAACGAGGACGTGCGCGACACGATCGGGCGGCTTGCCGCCGCGACGAATGTTGCGGGTGCCACGCGGGCGCTCGAGGCGGTCGCAACCGCCGAGCGCAACATCGCCAGAAACGTTACTCCTCAGCTGGCCATCGAGGTCATGCTGTTCGATATCAGGAAGGCACTGAAATGCCGTTAGTCGTACCCGTTAAGTTTACCTACGCCTCGCGCGACCTGTGGTTCGACCCGCAGGATCTGGATATCCTCGAGGCCGATTATGCCATTTGCTCCACTGAGCGCGGAACCGAGATCGGCCTGGTCACGGCCGATCCCTTCGAGGTGCCGCAAGACGAGATCGGTCAGCCGCTCAAGCCCGTGCTGCGCGTGGCGAGCGACATCGACCTCCAGCTTGCCGACGACCTGGCCATCCAGGGCGACGAGGCCATGGTCGACTTCCGCCGCCTGGTCAAGGAGCTCGACCTCGAGATGAAGCCGGTGGGCGTCGAGTACCTGTTTGGCGGCGAGAAGGCCGTGTTCTACTTTGCGGCCGAGGAGCGCGTCGATTTCCGCCAGCTCGTCAAGGATCTGTCCTCGACGCTGCACATTCGCGTCGACATGCGCCAGATCGGCGTGCGCGACGAGACCCGCCTGGTGGGCGGCTATGCCCAGTGCGGACAGGAACTCTGCTGCACGCGCTTTGGCGGACAGTTTGAGCCCGTCTCGATTCGCATGGCAAAAGAGCAGGACCTGCCGCTCAATTCCTCCAAGATCAGCGGCGTGTGCGGTCGTCTGATGTGCTGCCTGCGTTATGAGTTCGAGGCGTACAAGGACTTTAAGAGCCGTGCGCCCAAAAAGAAGACGCTCATCGATACGCCGCTTGGCAAGGCGCGTATTCAGGAGTATGACACGCCGCGTGAGCAGCTGGTGCTGCGCTTGGAGAACGGTAAAGTCTTTAAGGTCAACCTGGCCGATATGACGTGCTCGGAGGGCTGCAAAAAGAAGGCCGCCGAGCAGGGCTGCAGCTGCCGCCCCGACTGCGTGACGCGCGACGTGCTCGAGCGCATCGAGTCGCCCGAGATGCGCCTGGCGCTCATGGAACTCGATCGCGAGAATGGCGTCGACGTGGGCGATGGCCTGTCGAGTGCCGACCGTCTGGCCGGCACGTCGATGCCCAAGCGCCGTCGTCGCGATGCCGATTCCGATGCCCGCGCCGGTCAGGGTCAGGGCGAGGGCCGTGGCCGCGGAAAAGGCCGCGGTAAGGCCGAGACACCCGAGGCCGAGGGGGCGGCCGATGGCCGTCGCCGTCGCAAGCGCGCGGGCTCGGGCGATGCTACCGAGGTTGCAGCCGCGGGCAAGAACGCCTCTCGCGAGCGCGAGGTTCAGCAGCCCCAGCAGCAGAATCGCGGTGGCGGCATGAACCCCACACGTCGCCGCCGCCGTCATCTGTCGAGCGAGGAGCGCGAGGACGCCTTCCGCGCCGCAGCTGCTCGCGAGGCCGGTGCCGCTTCCAAGGGCGCCTCGGCCTCCGATGCGCCTGTCGACAAGAGCGGCAAGTCACGTGGCGAGGAGGAGCGCGCGCCGCGTCCGCGCCGTCGCCATTCCTCGGGCGCGCAACAGAAGCCCTCAGTGCCTTCCGTGGCCGATCAGGTCTCGGATGGCGAGGTCAAGGTCACGCGCCGTCGTCCCGGGGATGGCGGGGGAGCGGCTGCCAAGGCTTCGCGTGGCGCCGCTCGCGACGAGCGCGAGCCGCGCGAGAATCGCGGTGGCGAGGGCTCGGCCGACCAGGGTCAAAAGCGCCGTCGCCGTCGTCGTTCCCGCAAGCCGCGCCAGGATGGTGGCGAGGGCTCGACCCCGTCTTCGCCCGCACCGCAACCGCCCGCCGGCGAATAACGCCCGCGAGCGGATTTAGCCCGCCTTGCCCCGAGCGCATCGGGGTATCATAGCGCCGAATCAACAACCCTCCCTGCGACCGAGCGTAGGGAGGGTTGTGTCTTGAAGAGCCATCTGAACATATTGAGCCGTCTGCAGGGTGCCGGTGCCCTACCGTTTGCGGACGAATTGCTACCGTTTGCCGAGCGGGTGGCACGCGAGACGCTCGAGGCATTGTCGCCAACACGATGTGCCGGCTGCGAGCGCGCCGGTACGCTTATTTGCCAAGACTGCCTGGCTGCGCTCACGCTCATCGACCCACGTCATAGCTGCACCCGATGCGGCGCCCCGTTTGGGGATTTGCTGTGCACTGAGTGTTCGGTCGAGGGCACGTCCTTGGCAATGGCGGAGGCGCTCGACCGCTGCCTGGCGTGCGCCGTCTATGCGCATCCGCTGCCGCGCATCATTAAAGCGTACAAGGACGCGGGCGAGCGACGTCTGGCTCCGTATCTGGCGGAGCTGCTCTACGACACCGCCCTGCATGCCCAGGTCGTAGCGCCCGATCGCTACGGAGGTGTGCTGTCCGGTGCGGATGCGGTGGTGTTTGTGCCTGCGACGGCGGCAGCGTTTCGGCGGCGTGGTTTTGATCATATGGAGGCCATTGCGCGCCCATTTTGCGAGCTGTCGGGTGTTCCCCTGCTCGATGCTCTCGTCAAGTACGGGCATGGCGACCAGCGCGAACTCGGTCGTGAGGAGCGCCGCGAGCGTGCCCGAGGCATGTACGAGACGGTTGAGGATGTGCATGGCCGCCGCCTGCTGCTTATCGATGACGTTATCACCACGGGCGCGACGATGGCCGCGGCTTCGGCGGAACTCAAGCGCGCCGGCGCCGCAGCGGTCGGTGGCCTCGCTATCGCACGCGTTTGGTAGGGGTGGTTTTGTGTCAGTAAAGATTGAGCGGCGCAACGAGCCGACAGGCGAACAGCTAGCGGCTTCCATAATCCTGACCGGCGCCTCGGCGCTGCGCATGATGCGCGCCGAGCGCCGGCAGATGGGCTATATCGGCTGGAGGGACCTCAGTCCCGATGAAGAGCGCCGTGTGCTGCGCACGTCGTCGCCCTCGACCGAGGACATCTATCTTCCCGACTTGGTGCGGATTGGGGCCGCAAGCAGCGAGGTACAAGAGGATCTGTGCTTGCTGGTAGGGTCTGCAGCGCAGCGCCGCCGCATTCTTGGCGTGAGCTGGTCCGTATGCTCCGGGTTGCCCGCCGGCTCGATTCTAGAGGTGGAACCGGGGGTGTACAGTCTATCTCCCGAGGCCCTTTGTGTTGTCGTCGCCCGCGAGGTCGGCTGTATCCAGGCATTTGCCCTGGCCCAGGAGCTGTGCTCTAAGATTTCACTGAGTGACCGCGGGAAGTATCTGCCTCCCTACACCTCGCCTGTCGTGAACAAATTGGCAAAGGACAAAGACCAGCCGCCAGATGTCGGTTACTTTGAGGTCGAGTCCGTGCTGACACCCGATTGCCTGGTAGATTACCTCGCGGCATGCAAGGGGAGCGCGGCCAAGCAGCTGCGGCGGCTGTGTCCCTATCTGTCGGAAAACCTGCGTTCACCCATGGAGTGCATCATGCTTGCCATGTTTTCGCTTCCGTTTTCCTATGGCGGATTTGCCTGTGGTCCCTTTAAGACCGACTACAAGATCGAGTTCAACGACCGTGCACAGGCGATCTCGGGGATGCCGCATGCGGTTTGCGATGCGTATCAGGAAGCAGCCCAGTTTGACCTGGAATACAACGGTGAGCGGGGCCATTCCTCCCGGAGGGGACGTATCCATGATGAAAAACGCAACACGGGCTTGATTACTATGGGAATCGAGGTCGCGACGGTCAATAACGAAATGCTCTGCGACATGGAAGCGATGGAAGCACTCGCATGGCGCATCCACCAGCGTATGGGTAAGCGATATCAGAATCGCGTAGAGGCTCGTCGAAAGAGGCAAGATGCTCTGCTGAATACGCTCCGAGCGTGCTTTGGGCTCAAACCAGCGTAAAACTATGGCTTTATAGGGGGTCTGTTTATATGCTCTGTGCAAAAAACGGCAAATATGAGTACTGTTACTAGATTAGTGACAGCAAAAACAAAGAAACTTGGGCCGATAATCTGGATTCAGCGAAGAGATAATAAACGAATGTGGAATATCTTGGCGCCAAGCAGGCTGTGCGGAACTCAAAAAGGGCTCGTGAGGCGGTAATACGCTGCTACTAAATTGGTAACAGTACTCATATTTGCCGTTTTTTGCACACGGCACCCTGAGACGGGTGCCCCGGAGCTCCCCGTAGGGGAGCTCCGGGCTTCATAGGGGCACGAATGGTCCGCTCCGACCCGCAAAATCTGTACTCGCGATGCGAATGACGCCCCTAACCTTAAACTTTAGCTTGAACTTAGCTATAATGCGCTTCGTTCCTACCAGGCTGTGGTTGCGGACGGACGAAATGCCCGTCCTAGTCCAAGACAGACGCGGTCAAAGGGATCCACGTAAGCGACCGCGTGCGCGCGGCGCGATCATGGCGCGTCCTAGATGTAAGCCGCACCGTCCGTTCTACTTTCTTTGGGGCAATACCGCCTCGCGGGCGAGCGGGCCAGTCGTGAAGGTGGCTACGGCCTCCCGAGCAAACACCCCGGTGCGCAAGTGTGGGGTCAAATACCAGGTCAGCTGGTGGGAACAACCCGTTATTCCGCGCAACGCACGGATTGTATACGACACAGAAGGCAGGGTAGTGGACATGGTGAGGGGCAGCTTGATGCACGCGGCTCGGTTAGGTGCTGGGACCGCGGTGGTCATTGCCGTATTGGGCTTGAGCGGATGCGCGTTCAATCCACTGTCCACGTTCACGACACCCACGATTGACCAGATCGAGCGCGAGACCGTTACCCCTACGGTGTCGGACGATGCCCTGGTCACTCCCGGCACCCTGACGGTTGCCCTCGATACCTCCGATGCCCCGCAGGCCATGCAGGGCGCCGATGGTAACCTCACGGGCTACGCGGTCGACGCTGCCCGCGCCCTTGCAAGTCGCATGGGCCTCAAGGTTGCCTTCGTCGATGCGTCTTCTGCCGATTCCGCGCTTGGCGACAAAAAGGCCGACATCTTCATTGGCGACATCAATTCCACGGATGGTGACATCAGCACGCTTGGTACTTGCCTGTATGACGCTGCTGCAGTGTTCGGAAAGACGAGCGACGGCGAGTCGCTGAGCGTTTCCACCGAAACGCTTAACACCGCTACCCTGGGCGTTCAGACCTCCTCGGCCTCGCAGGAAGCGCTCGCCAAGCAGAGTATCACGGCCAACCAAAAGACCTTCTCCAACATCAACGAGTGCTTTGAGGCGCTCGAGTCCGGCGAGATCGACTACGTGATTTGCGACTCCACGGCCGGCGGCTACCTTGCGCGCCTGATGAGCCAGATCTCTTACGTCGGCGCGCTCGAGACGCCCTCGACGCTCGGCGTCGCGGGCCTCGCGGCCAACGATGAGCTATGCCGTGCCGTGAGCGATGCCCTCGACGGTATCACGGTCGATGGCACGCTCGAGGCGGTCCACTCCGTCTGGTACGGCACGATGCCCTATGACCTCACCACCAAGACGGTCTCGGGCGCCGACGTGCAGTCGACCGACACCGGATCCAGCGAGTCCGCATCCTCCGATTCGAGCAGCGAGGGTACAACCTCCGAGGATAAATCGTCCAGCCAGGAGGGCACTATCACCGACGACGACATTAACAAGCTCAATAGCTAGTTATTGCTAGGGGTGGCGTCTCCTATGCGCTAGGAGAGACGCCTCTTCATGGTTTCAACACGCATTGCCGGGCTTTCCCAACAGGGGAGCCCGGCTTTTTCGTTTCCATAAAACCAGCAGGTCAAAGACATTTTTTAGGTGCAAAACCAAAGTCGCCGTCGCCCTCCCATAGCGCACTTTGCCACAGAAAAGTGCGAGACTTCGGTATGCGGTATCAAGCAATCGTTATTCGGGTCTTTGGGAATCCGCGTGATTAAATGCACGGCAATGGGTACATAGCCAGTACAGTAAGTCCCCGAGGCAGATTGGAGCCACGTATGGATATCAAGGTTTCTGGACGCAAGACGACGGTAACCGATGCTCTGCGTGCGCATGTGGATGAGAAGATCGGCGAGGCGCTCAAGGTTTTCGATATCGAGCCCATGACGGTCGACGTTGTACTTCGCTATGAGAAGAACCCCTCGAACCCCAACCCGGCAATCGTCGAGGTTACGGTTCGCGCTCGCGGTTCGGTGATTCGCGTTGCCGAGCACGGTGCAGATATGTACGCCGCCATCGACCTCTCCGCCGATAAGGTCACCCGCCAGCTGCGCAAGTTCAAGACCAAGGTCGTGGACAACCGCCAGGGCGGTGCCAGCGCGGCGGATGTCGCACCGGTCGAGCGCGTCGAGGATCTGGCCGACCTGCTGCTGCCCGAGGAGGAGGACGACCTGCTCGTCCGCGAGAAGGTCATCGATGTCACCCCGATGACTGAGGAGCAGGCGCTGGTGCAGACCGATCTGCTGGGCCACGACTTCTACGTGTTCGAGAACGCGACGACTGGCCTTATCAATGTGGTGTATCACCGTAAGAATGGTGGATATGGCATCATCAAGCCCCGCATCGAAACACTTGACGAGTAAAATACGTTAACTTGCATGAGTTAACGGTTGGCGGCCATCCCATGCGGATGGCCGCCTTTTTACGTAAGGAGTCGCTTTGATGGACAAGGCCGCATCTACCGGTCATTCGGACCGTTGCCGCATCGTCGTCGATACCTGCTGCGACTTTAGCCCCGAGGTCGCCGCGAACCTCGATGTCGATATCCTAGGTTTCCCCTTCATTATCGATGGCGAGGAGCGCACGGACGACATCTGGTCGAGCATGAGCCCTAAGGAGTTCTACGACCGCATGCGCGCCGGCGCTCGCGTGTCTACCTCCGCCGTGTCGCTCGGTCGCTATATCGAGTTCTTTACCGAGTGCGCCAAAGAGGGCACGCCCACGGTCTACCTGTGCTTTACCTCGGCGCTGTCGTCGAGCTACAACTCTGCGTGCCAGGCGGCGGACGCCGTGCGCGCCGAGTATCCCGATTTTGAGCTCTACGTGGTCGACAACGCTCTGCCCTGCGCGACCGGTGCGCTCTTGGCGCTCGAGGCCGTGCGCCAGCGTTCGGCGGGACTGACCGCCAAGCAGCTGGTCGATTGGGCAAACGAGGCAAAGACCTATGTCCACGGCTACTTTACGCTCGAGAGCTTCGATGCGCTGGCTGCCGGCGGCCGCATTCCGCCCGCGGCGGCGCAGCTCACGGCAAAGCTCGACGTCAAACCCGAGCTCTCCTACGACCTGGCCGGCTCGCTGTCGCTGATCGGCGTCAACCGCGGCCGCAAGAAGGCGCTCAAGTCCATCCTCAAGTCGTTCCGCGAGAACTACGTGCCCGATCGCACCATGCCCATCGCCATCATGACGGCCGATGCCGAGAAGGACGGCGACTGGCTCGAGGCCGCCATCCGCAAGGAGGAGGGCTGCGCCGACGTCACCATCATCCGTAGTTCCGTCGGTCCCACCATCGGCTCGCACGTGGGCCCCGGCATGGTGGCTTGCGCGTTTTGGGGCAAGAACCGTGCCGAGAAAGCCTCGCTTTCCGACCGCATCGCACGCCGTGTGCGCGGTGAGTAGACAGGCGCTGCGGCTGCAAGCGCCCTCAAGTCACGGCCGAAACGCTGGCACCGAGTATTTAACCTGGTAACAACATCCAACCCAAAAGGAAAGGTTTCATGGCAAACAAGCTCTCCGTCGCATTTATCGGCACCGGAATCATGGGTGCCCCCATCGCCGGCCACATCCTGGACGCCGGCTATCCCGTCACGGTCAACAACCGCACCAAGTCCAAGGCAGCGGCGCTTATCGAGCGCGGCGCCGTTTGGGCCGATACGCCGGCCGACGCTGTGGCGAACGCCGATGTCGTCTTTACCATGGTGGGCTATCCCTCCGAGGTCGAGGAGCTCTACCTGGCGGGCAACGGCCTGCTTGCGTGCACCAAGTCGGGCGCGGTCTTGATCGACCTCACCACGAGCTCGCCCGAGCTCGCCCGTGACATTGCCGAGGCCGCCCAGGTTTCTGGTCGCATGGCATTTGACTGCCCCGTCACCGGCGGCGAGTCGGGCGCTATCGCCGGTACGCTCACGGCTATCGTGGGCGCTACCGAGAACGACATCGCCCCGGTCCGCGACATCCTTGCCACCTTTGCGGCCAACATCTGCTGCTTCGACGGCGCCGGCAAGGGCCAGGCTGCCAAGCTCGCCAATCAGGTGTCGCTGGGCGCCTGCATGGTCGGCATGGCGGACGCCATGGCATTTGCCGAGTTGAGCGGCCTCGATCTGGAGAAGACCCGCCAGATGATCCTGGGCGGTACCGGCAAGTCCGGCGCCATGGAGAGCCTGGCGCCCAAGGCGCTCGACGGCGACTACAAGCCCGGCTTTATGGTTGAGCACTTCATCAAGGACCTGCGCCTGGCGCTCGCTTACGCCGACGACCGCGAGCTTGCGCTGCCCGGCGCCGACGTGGCCTTTACGCTCTACGACATGCTCGACGCCATTGGCGGCGCCAAGCTGGGCACCCAGGCCATCACGGTACTCTACAAGGAGGAGGCCGACGCCATCGCCGCCGGTCTGGACTGGTCGCAGTATCGTCCCGAGGAGCATGGTGCTCACGAGGAAGGCTGCGGTTGCGGCGAGCACGGCGACGACCACGAGTGCGGTTGCGGCCACCACCACGGCGAGGACCACGAGTGCTGCGGCGGCCACGGCCATGACGACGGCCACGAGTGCTGCTGCGGCCATCATCACGAGGAGTAGCGCCCATGAGCTGGACGTTCGTGGTGCTCGCGCTGGTGCTCTTTCTCTTTGCGATCTACATCGGCTTTTTGTGCGGCCAGTGGGCTTGCGAAAAGCGCGTCATCACCAAGCGCGACTACTGGATCGCCAATTTTGCAGGTGCGGCGGCAGTCGTCCTGCTAACTTGGGTGTTTTCGCTGTTCCCGCTGGTGCAGTTTGCGCCGATCGGCTGGCTCGGCGGCTTTATCGCCGGCCTTAAGATGAGCTTTGGCGAGTCCGTCGGCCCGTGGCGCAAGCACGACGAGGTCTTTAACGTCAACAAGGCACACCGCGCCGCCGCCGATGCGGGCGACGCCGAGGAGCGCCGCCGCGCGCGTCACAATGGTGCAGCCGACCGACAGCTCATCTCGGTCACCGATGACAGCAAGGGTGCTGGCAAGCACGCTAAGAAATAGTAAGAAGAGGTAACTATGGCAGAAAACAAGGAAGAACAGCTCACCGATGAGGAGCTGGCACAGCTTCAGCTGGCAGAGGAGAACGAGAACGCCGTCGACCGTCTGGTCAAGGAGCTCGGCTGCCCCACGCGCCGCATCCGTCAGTTTGCCGCCCGCGTGCTGCACCTGCTTGCCGAGCGCGATCCGCAGCGCGTCGTGCCCTGCGTGCCCGCGCTGATCGAGGCACTTGACCGCCCCGAGGCTCAGACCCGCTGGGAGGCCCTCGATGCCCTTGCGGCGCTCGCCACCACCTGCCCCGAGCAGCTGGGCGATGCCTTTGAGGGCGCCGAGACCGCGCTGTTCGACGAGATTTCCTCCACGCTGCGCTATGCCGCCTTCCGCCTGCTGTGCGTGTGGGGCGCCACGAGCGTCGAGCGTTCGCGCGAGGCTTGGCCGATCCTGGACGAGGCCATCCAGTGCTACCATGGCGACCTCGAGTATCGCGACATGCTCGGTTGCCTGTACGAGTTTGGTCAGGGCGAGATTGACGCCGAGGTCGCCGAGAAGCTCGCGCTGCGCCTTAAGTTCGACGCCGAGAACGGCAAGGGCAGCTATCTCAAGGCCCGTTCGAGCGAGATTTGCGAAATGCTTGTTAAACGTTTTGGCCTGGATCTCTCCAAAAAGAAGAAGCGTGCTAGCGTTAAAAAATCTGACGACGCCGAAGACGAGGAGTAACAGATTATGGCGCACGATGTAGTCCTGATTCCCGGTGACGGTATCGGTCCCGAGATTACGCAGGCCATGCGCCGCGTGGTCGAGGCCGCCGGTGTCCAGATCAATTGGAACGTCCAGGAGGCCGGTGCCGGCGTCATGGACGAGTTTGGCACGCCGCTGCCCCAGCACGTGCTCGATGCGATCACCGAGACCAAGGTTGCCATCAAGGGCCCCATCACCACGCCGGTCGGTACGGGTTTCCGCAGCGTCAACGTGGCCCTGCGCAAGCACTTCGACCTGTATGCCTGCGTGCGCCCCTGCCTGTCGCAGCCGGGCGACGGCTCGCGCTTCCGCGACGTCGACTTGGTCATCGTGCGCGAGAACACCGAGGACCTCTACGCCGGCATCGAGTTCGATGAGGGCGCTGCCGAGGTTGAGGAGCTCTCGCAGCTCGTCGAGCGCTCAGGCCAAAAGACCTTCGCCGCCGATTCCGCCATCTCGATCAAGCCGATCTCTATCGCCAAGAGCCGCCGCATTGTGGAGTATGCCTTTGAGTACGCCCGCCGCTGCGGCCGCAAAAAGGTGACGGCCGTGCATAAGGCCAACATCATGAAGGCGACCGACGGCCTGTTCCTGCGCGTTGCGCGCGAGGTGGCCTCCAACTATTCCGATATCGAGTTCAACGACAAGATTGTCGACGCCACCTGCATGGGCCTGGTCCAGAATCCCAACGACTTCGATGTCCTGGTGCTGCCCAACCTGTACGGCGATATCGTGAGCGACCTGTGCGCCGGCCTGGTGGGTGGCCTGGGTATGGCCCCCGGCTCCAACATCGGTGCCGACTGCGCTATCTTCGAGGCAACGCACGGCTCCGCGCCCGATATCGCTGGCCAGGATATCGCCAACCCCACGGCCGAGATCCTCTCTGCTGCGATGATGCTCGATCACCTGGGCGAGAACGACGCTGCCAATCGCATTCGCGCCGCCGTATCTGCCACGCTCGACGAGGGCGAGCAGGTTACCGGTGACGTGCGTCGTGCCCAGACCGGCTCCGTTGAGGGTGCTGTGGGCACGCAAGCCTTTGCCGATGCCGTTATCGCGCACCTGGTCTAAGGCATGCAGACTGCAAACGCCTAAATAGTACTTAAGTGTTTGCGTATAACCTGAGAATCAATACGCCCGGCGCTCTGTCGGGCGTATTCTATTGAGGACTATGTTTCCTAACAAGGAGTAACCGATATGGGCCTGATTCAAAAGAAGGACGAGAAGGACGAGATCGACGGCATCCAGATCATCGAGCGCGGCGAAGGCCCCGACGGTGACGAGGACGAGAAGATCGACCTGGTCGCCGGTACGTCTGCCGAGCACATTGCTGCCGGCACGACCGCCGAGGAGGAGGACGCCCGCCTGGAGGCTCAGATTGCCGCGGATGCCGCTGACGAGAATCTGATGCCCGAGGAGCAGGATGAGGACAACGACTCCGACGTGGACGACCACGCATCCAAGCACAAGAAGACGATGATTGCCGCCTTCGTGGTTGCAGTCGTGATCGCTGCGATGGTCGGCTTCTTTATCGGCAATGGAGGCTTTGGCGGCAAGGGCGTCGGCTCGGCGACCCTCACCGAGGACCAGCTCGATTCGACCGTGGCAAGCTACAGCTACAACGGCAAGAAGAGCGACATCACCGCGCGTGAGGCCATCGAGAGCCAGTACAGCCTCGATACCGTCAAGGATGGCGATGGCAACTACACCGCTCCCTCTGCCGACGTCATCCTGTCCTACGTGCGCAACAAGATTCTGCTCGATGCTGCCGAGGACGAGGGCATCACCGTCTCTTCCAAGGAGATGAAGAAGTACGCCGAGGATTCCATCGGCACCTCCGACTACAAGACCATGGCCACGCAGTACGGCGTGTCCAAGGACCAGGCCAAGCAGATCGTCCGTCAGTCCGCGACGCTGCAGAAGCTCTACAAGAAGAAGGTGGGCGATAGCTCCGCAAGCATGCCGACCGCCCCGACCGAGCCTGCTGACGGCAACGAGGAGACCGCGAGCAAAGACTACGCCGACTACATTATCAACCTTGCCGGCGACGAGTGGGATAGCGAGAAGGGCACCTGGAAGGACGCCGATAGCACCTATGCCAAGGTCTTCGCTGACGATGCCTTTACGGCCGATAGCGCTACCTATAAGCAGGCCATGACCGCCTATTACACCGCCTACCAGCAGTATTCCTCGCAGGCCTCAGGCGCTAGCTCCAAGTGGACCGAGTATGCTAACGGCCTCTATGCCAAGGCCAACATCAGCATCTACGGCCTGTTTGCGTAAAGATTTGTCTGAGCCACCGAGCGCGTAGCCGAAATATCTGAATAAGCCCGCTAGAACGGATGTTGTTCTAGCGGGCTATTTGCGTTTAGGCGCTGGTGGCTAAATTATGCCTATGAATCTTTAAGCCCAAAAAGGCTATCGGCTTCATCGTCGGATATATATTCCAGTACATCGCCCGGTTGGCAGTCGAGTGCCCGGCATATTGCGTCAAGAGTTGAAAAACGTATGGCAGAAACCTTGCCCGTCTTAATGCGTGACATATTGACCTGGGAGATGCCCACACGTTCCGCAAGCTCTTTGGATGAGATCTTGCGTTCGGCGAGCATGCGGTCAAGCCGCAGAATAATCATGGATTCCCCCTAGAGCAACTCGTCATCTTGCTTTTGCAGGATATACCCGTAGCGGAAGATGCTGGCAATCAGGCAAATAATCAGGCCTGCAAAGAGCATGGAGGGCTCGAATAACTGGCCGACGAACGCATCCGTAAAGCTGCCGCCAAATCCTGAGAGTATCATTCCCGTGATTACGGCGCCAAGAAGCCTCACGGCAACGCCGCCGATAAGGAATAAATGTCCTACTCGACGAAGTGTCTGGTTACATTCAAGGTCAAAGGGCCTGCCTTCCTTTTCAATGTTGAAGAAAAGCCTGCGCACGCTTATCGCGATGGTAAGCGCGAGGCATGTCATCAAGAGGCTCCCTATGGCAGTGTGACCATCGTGTGCGACGAGCATAAGTGGGGCCTGCACATCGGTACCGACGATAGCAAGGCACGGCCCTTCGCCGGCTTGAAGTTCTACGGATTGGAGACACGGGCCTTGGGAGAGGCCAGGCAATATGAGTAGAAGGTCAATCGCAATGACTGCGAGGAGCCCCAGAGCGAGCGCGGTGGTAATGCAGATCGTGGCCCATTTGCAGATGCGAGCGAGCTTCCTCAGTTTGGCTACCGTCTGTTCGCGGCTGATGGTTTCATTCGATATAGATGCGTTTCGATGGACCAGAACCCCTCCAATCGGCGTTTGGGATGATACTTGTATCATATCAGAATTAACGATAAACGATAAATAATTACGGATACTGAGTATGTAATGATTGAAAACGATTAGCGTGAGCTATTAGCTCATTTTGGATGCCGGAGTTTGGCGCGTGGGGGATAAGGACAAATGCCAAAATTTCCTGTGATCGCGCAAGCGCTCCATCGCGTTTCCCTAATTCATCTGGGAAAACAACTGCAAACGATTGCAAGTAACCGGTGAACGGTCGAAAACTACCGTTCACCGATAATCTCAAAACTGGTTCTAACTGGTATTAAGTCAAAAAGACCAATTCACATATCTTCACAATGACCTGCAATTTTTCTACACGCTATTTTTAGCCGCCCTGCGTTGTTTAGACACAGGAAAAGATCCGATTTTTTGCCAAAGCATTTCGAAACGGTTTCAAAACCGTAGGTAGAAGTGTTAACGACCGGTAAACGGTCGATTTATCACCGTGAGCGGTGCAAAAACGTTTTACCGTATGAATCAACGAAAGCGACCTCTTCTGGGGTGATATAGTGACAACAACACGTCACGTGGTTACTACCAGTTTAGAAACCACTGGTCTTCAAAGAACGCTTTCTAAGAAGCTTTAAGGGCGAGTGCCCGCTGGCTTCCGAAAATCATCGGACTCAGATTGTACACACCTTCGGAAGGGAAATTTGAATGGTTGGCTTTATTCTTACCGGTCATGGACAGTTCGCACCCGGCCTTGCAAGCGCTATCGCTATGGTTGCCGGCGACCAGCCTGCTTTTACCGTCGTTCCTTTTGAGGGCGACCAGGCCGCATCCTACGGTGAGGATCTCCGCGCCGCTATTACCGCCATGCGCGAGGAGTGCGATGGCGTGCTTGTCTTTACCGACCTGCTTGGCGGCACCCCGTTCAACCAGTCGATGATGATTGCCCAGGATGTCGACAACGTCGAGGTTCTGACTGGCACCAACCTTCCCATGGTTATTGAGCTTCTGTTCCTCCGCGGCAATGCCACGCTCGCCGAGCTTGGCGAGCAGGCCGTGACCGTTGGCCAGACGGGCATCACCGCCCAGACGGTCGCATCCGTTGCCGGCTCCGAGGAAGAGGATATCTTCGGCGACGAGGACGGCATCTAATGGCCGATTTCGGAGCCAACGTCCTGAGCTCCTCGGTCGCCCTTTTAGGCCTGCTTGTCATCATGGGCTTGATTTACACCATCTGGTCGCAAATCAACATGAAGAAGAAGCAGAAGTACTTCAAGGAGCTGCACACCGAGCTCAAGCCGGGTCAGGAGGTTCTTTTCGCCGGCGGTATCTACGGAACCGTCAAAGGCATCGAAGGCGAGAAGGTCCAGATCAAAGTCCGATCCGGAGCCGTCGTAGATGTTTCGCGTTACGCGATTCAGGAGATCAAGTAACTGTCGTCAGCAAATATCGAAAGGAAGCTGATCAACATGGCAGAACCCAACATTCTTCTTACCCGCATCGATAACCGACTGGTTCATGGTCAGGTTGCCACCCAGTGGAACTCCACTCTGGGCTCCAACCTCATCCTCGTCGCCAACGACGACGTGGCGTCCAACACCATGCGCCAGAACCTCATGAAGATGGCCGCTCCCGCGGGCGTCGCTACGCGTTTCTTCTCCCTGCAGAAGACCATCGACGTCATTGGCAAGGCGAGCCCGCGCCAGAAGATCTTCATCGTGGCCGAAACACCGGAAGACGTGCTTACGCTCGTCAAGGGCGGTGTGCCTATAAAGAAGGTAAACATCGGCAACATGCACATGTCGGAAGGAAAGCGCCAAGTCGCCACCTCCGTCGCAGTTAACGACGAGGATGTCGCTGCGTTTAAAGAGCTGCAGGAATTGGGGGTGGAGTTGGAGATCAGGCGCGTTCCGAGCACGCCTGTTGAGGACACGAGCAAGCTCTTCTCGTAATCCTCGTGATCAACGTTGTCAGGAGTGAAACCCTGACGTTCTGTACGTGATATCCAAAGTGCGTACATTCATTTTGAAAGGAGGAGCAAGATGGAATACTCGATCATCCAGATCGCTCTGGTCTTCGTCGTCACGTTCATCGCGGCAATCGACCAGTTTGACTTCCTCGAGTCTCTCTATCAGCCCATCGTCACCGGCGCCGTCATCGGTCTTATCCTTGGCGACCTCAACACCGGTCTTCTCGTGGGTGGTACCTATCAGCTCATGACGATCGGCAACATGCCGATCGGAGGCGCTCAGCCGCCTAACGCCGTCATCGGCGGCATCATGGCAGCCATTCTCGCTATCGCCACGGGCCTCGAGCCCAACGCGGCAGTCGGCCTCGCTATTCCGTTCGCTCTGCTTGGCCAGCTTGGCGTTACCCTGGTCTTCACGCTTATGTCCCCGCTTATGTCCACGGCCGATAACATGGCTCACAACGCGGACACCAAGGGAATCGAGCGCCTGAACTACTTCGCCATGGCTCTGCTCGGCCTGATCTTCGCTGTCGTCGTCACCCTGTTCTTCATCGCTGGCGCTACCATCGGTCAGACCATCGCTTCTGCCATCCCGACTTGGCTGCAGACCGGTCTATCCGCTGCAGGCGGCATGATGCGCTTCGTCGGCTTCGCCGTCCTGCTCAAGGTTATGATGAACCGCGATATGTGGGGCTTCTTCCTCATGGGCTTCGGCCTCGCGCTCATCACCGTTGCCAACGATTCGCTGGCAACCCCTGCTCTGCTCATCCTCGCTCTCATCGGCTTCGGCATCGCTTTCTGGGACTTCCAGCAGCAGACCGAGCTGAAGGGTGCAGCTGTTTCTGACGGAGGTGACTTCGAAGATGGCATCTAATGAGTATGTGATCCCGGAGCACTACGAGGATCTCACTCCTGCTCCGCAGCTCGACCAGAAGACCCTCAACAAGATGGCTTGGCGCTCCTGCTTCCTGCAGGCATCGTTCAACTACGAGCGCATGCAAGCCGCTGGCTGGCTTTACTCCATCATCCCCGGTCTGGAGAAGATCCACACCAACAAGAACGACCTCGCGGCTTCCATGAGCCACAACCTGGAGTTCTTCAACACCCACCCGTTCCTCGTCACCTTTGTTATGGGCATCGTGCTTTCGCTCGAGCAGAACAAGGTTGACATCCCCACGATTCGCGCCGTCCGCGTCGCCGCAATGGGCCCGCTCGGTGGTATCGGTGACGCCCTGTTCTGGCTGACGCTCGTGCCTATCACGGCCGGCATCACCTCCAACATGGCCATCAACGGCAACGCCGCTGCGCCGATCATCTTCCTGGTGATCTTCAACGCCGTCCAGTTCGCTCTGCGCTTCTGGCTCATGAACTGGTCCTACAAGCTTGGCACCAGCGCTATTGACGCTCTGACCGCCAACATGCAGGCCTTCACGCGTGCCGCTTCCATCATGGGCGTCTTCGTCGTCGGTTGCCTGGTCGTCACCATGGGTGGCACCCAGATCAACCTCCAGATCCCCAACGGCACCACCCGTGGCCTCTCCGCTACTACCGTGATCGTCTCCGAGAAGGAGGCCAAGAACTTCACCGGTATGGAGGGCATCGATACCGAGACCGCTGAGGCCGGTACCATCGCCATGACCGATAAGGACGGCAACGCCCTTACCGCTTCCGATGCCGACGGCAACGCTGTCGAGTGCGGCGTCACCGATCTGGGTAACGGCATGGAGTCCGTGACCTACGGCACCGTTACCGAGGATCCGGTCAACTTCTCTGTTGCCGACACCCTCAACACCATCGTCCCGAAGCTCGTCCCGCTTATGCTTACGCTGCTGCTTTACTACATGTTCGCTAAGCACAGCTGGACCCCGACCAAGGGCATTCTCCTGCTCTTCGTCCTTGGCATCCTGGGCGCTGGCCCGCTTGGTCTCTGGCCGAGCATCTGGTAAGGCTCTAGCTTGAGGGGTGTGTCCCTACGCGGCTCACACCCCGACCCCTTAAGCCATGTGTATGTTAAAAGCCGCGTGCTCGAAAGAGCGCGCGGCTTTTGTTTTCTTGATGATTCGGGTGTGGCAGACAGATAATGCTAAACAACCTAGGTAGTTAGCCGAATTCGAGCAAAAGGGAGGATAGAATGGCGATCGGAGCGCGTAAGCAACCGCTGTACGATCAGCTGGTCGATATTCTGACCGAAAAGATCGACCATGAATATCGCGCCGGTGACATGATTCCTTCCGAGCGCGAACTTTCGGAGCGCTATGGTCTCTCGCGTACTACGGTACGCCTGGCTCTGCAGGAACTGGAGCGTTTAGGACTGGTGGTTCGGCAGCACGGTCGCGGTACCTTTGTGACCGACCGTTCGGCAAAGGCAACCAATCTTATGCAGTCCTACAGCTTTACCGAGCAGATGCGCGCGATGGGTCGCGACCCCGAGACCACGATTCTCGAGTTTTGCGAGATGGAGGCCGATAAAAATCTGGCCGAGCATATGGGATTGCGTATCGGTGATCGCATTTTTAAGCTTAAGCGCCTTCGTTCTGCCGACAACATGCCCATGATGGTCGAACGCAGCTATCTACCAGTTCGTCAATTTCTGTCCCTAAAGCGACCGCTGCTGGAGCGTAAGCCGCTTTACGATGTGATTGAGCAAGACTTTCAGCAAAAGATACGCGTGGCCGAAGAGGAGTTCTATGCGAGCATAGCCCGTCCCACCGATGCCCACCTTTTGGGAATTGTCGAGGGCTCGCCTGTGCTCGATTTGGTCAGGACTACGTATAACGAGTCAAACGAGGTTGTGGAGTACACACTCTCGGTTGCTCGTGCCGATCAGTTTAAATACAAGGTTTACCACCAGCGTAGCGACTAGTGTTCGCATCGTTTCCATATGATGATTCTTTGCATTTAACTGGTTACTACCAGATAACCAACCGAAGTGTATAATTGCACGTCAGAGGATTACTTCTAGAGAGAGGTATTAGAAATGTTCGAGAAGAGTGTCGAGGAGCTCACCGAGCTCGGCGCCCAGATCACCACGGCCGAGATTGCTCAGCAGCCCGAGCTTTGGCGTGATACGCTCAACATCTATCGCGAGAACAAGGAGGCCATCGAGGCCTTCCTGGCCGAGGCTCGCGCTATGGGCGAGGGTCGTCTGTCCGTTGTCTTCACCGGTGCCGGTACGTCCGACTACGTTGGCGATACCTGCGCCCCGTACCTGCGTCACGCTGGCAACACTGATCTCTACGACTTTAAGCCCATCGCCACGACCGACATCGTGAGCGCCCCGCGCGACTTCCTGCGCGCCGAGGATCCCACGCTCGTGGTTTCCTTCGCCCGCTCTGGCAACAGCCCCGAGAGCCTTGCCGCCGTTGCCGTTGCCAAGGAGCTCGTCCACAACGTCAAGTTCCTCAACATCACCTGCGCTCCCGAGGGCAAGCTCGCCGTCGAGTCTGCCGATGATCCCAACGCGCTGACGCTGCTCATTCCGCGCGCCAACGACAAGGGCTTCGCCATGACCGGTTCTTATTCCTGCATGACCCTGCTCTCTACCCTTATTTTCGACACTGCCTCTGATGAGCAGAAGGCCGAGTGGGTCGAGACGATTGCCAAGATGGGCGAGGAGGTCATCTCCCGTGAGCCCGAGATCGCCGATTACCTGGCTGGCGACTTCAACCGCGTGACCTACTTGGGTTCTGGCTCCTTTGGTGGCCTTGCCCAGGAGAGCCAGCTCAAGATCCTCGAGCTCGCTCACGGTCTGGTCGCTACTTCCTACGACACCTCCATGGGCTATCGTCATGGACCTAAGTCCTTCGTCGACGATAAGACGCTCGTCTTCGTGTTCGTCAATAACGACGCCTACACCCGTCAGTACGACATCGACATCCTCAACGAGATCGGTGGCGACGAGATCGCTCAGCACACCATCGCCGTTCAGCAGGAAGGTGCCACCGTCTATGAGGGTGAGTCCTTCACCTTTAAGGGCTACGAGGCACTTCCCGAGGGCTACCTTGCTCTGCCGTTCGTGATGTTTGCCCAGGCTATCAGCCTGCTCAACTCCGTGCGCGTGGGCAACACGCCCGACACGCCGAGCCCCACTGGCACGGTCAACCGCGTGGTTAAGGGCGTGACGATTCACCCCTTCACCGCTTAATCGCGTCCCCCTGTAAGGGCGCCCGTCCGCTCATAACGGCGGGCGGGCGCTTTTTGTTTTACGTGAGCTGGGTATAAGCATCACCACAGTCAACTGCTTTAGAAGCGAGGAGTGCATATGAGCACGTACGCAATTAAGGCTGACAAGTTCTTCTTGCCGGCAGGCCCGCAACTGGGCGGCTATCTTATGGTCGAGGATGGCGTCTTTGGCGCCTGGCAGGCCGACGAGCCCTCTTGCGAGATTAAGGACTACACGGGATCGTGGATCGCACCGGGTATGGTCGATACTCACATCCATGGCTTCTACAACCACTCAACTACCGATAACGATCCCGAGGGCATCGATATCAGCTCGACCGAGCTCGCCCGTCGCGGCACCACCAGCTGGCTGCCCACGACGTTCACCGATGGCGTCGAGCAGATCAAGGACGCCTGCGCCGCCATCGCTCAGGCGGACGAGGGTCGCGGCCCCGACTTCTGCGGTGCCCGCATTCAGGGCATCTACCTGGAGGGCCCCTTCTTTACCATGAAGCACGTGGGCGCGCAGAACCCCGCTTACCTGATCGATCCCTCCGAGGAGGTCTTCGGTCAGTGGCAGGAGGCTGCGGGTGGTCGCATCGTCAAGAGCGCCATGGCGGCCGAGCGCGACGGTGCCGCTGCTTATGCGGCTGCTCTGAATGCCAAGGGTGTGGTGACCAGCATCGGTCACTCCGACGCCACCTACGATGAGTGCATCGCCGCCATCAACGCCGGTGCCAGCTGCTTTACGCATACCTATAACGGTCAGCGCGGGCTGCATCACCGTGAGCCCGGTGTCGTGGGCGCTGCCATGTCCACGCCCGAGACCTACGCCGAGATCATCTGTGACGGCAAGCACGTTAACCCTGCCGCCATCAAGGCGCTGCTGCAGGCAAAGGGCTGGCAACACACGGTGCTCATCACTGACTGCCTGGGCTGCGGCGGCATGCCCGAGGGCAGCTACACCAGTGGTGGCATGGACGTCATCATGAAGGACAACCTGTGCTGGCTCGCCGACGGCAAGAGCATTGCCGGCTCGGTGCTCACGCTTGCCCAGGGCGTCAAGAACATCGTTGACTGGGGCATCGCCAGCGCCGATATCGCCATTCGCATGGCAACCGAGGTGCCGGCACGCTCCGCGCACATCGAGGATAAGTGCGGCAGCATCATGCCGGGTCGCGACGCCGACTTTGTCGTGTTCGACCATGAGCTTACCCTCGTCGAGACGTATGTTGGCGGCCAGAGCGTCGGCAACGCCTTTACCGAGTAACGATAGAAAAAGACGGCGGGCCCGAATCTGCTCGGACCCGCCGTATGGGTTAAACGCTCAAAAGCACCTTCACAGTTACAGCTTGTTAGCGATCTTCTTTGCCGTGCGCTTGACGCCGGCCACCAGGCCTCCTGCAGGATGCTCCTTCTCGTATGCTAGACGCTTCTCGCGCTTGGCGTACTCTTCGACGATGATATCGCCATATTCGTCTTCGATCTTGTCGAAGAAGTCGACGGCGCCCTTAATTTCCTCAGCGGTCGGGTGTCCCTTTTGGACACCGCCGGCGAGTTTGAACGGCCCCCACGTATCAAAGCCGGGGCAGCCGTAGACACCCATAAAGATGGCCTGCCTCATGCGGCAGATGCCATCGATATCCTTGCCGTACCACTTGTTTTTGCCACCGTAGGTCATAAGGCCAAACACCTTGTCCTGCGGCTGCAGCACGTTCGTGAGCACTCGTGCCATGTCCTTGTCGATCTCGGAGTAATAGATGCCCGTGGCGACGCCAATCAGATGGTATTCGTGCAGGTCGGGGTACTCGTTTTTGCCAAGCGCCTTGACGTCGAGGGTATCGATCTCGGGGTGTGCCTCGACGATGGCGTCCACGAGCTTTTTCGTATTGCCGTGATGGCGCGAGGCGTAGAGGATGATGGTTCGCATAAGAAGGCCTTTCAGCTGTAATTGCATCAATGTCTGTATGGTACCCCGTTACATGGCTGGGATACCGGACGCATCGATGAACGTGCGGGTTTGTCCTTTGGTTAGGGCCGAGACGGGTACTTGCGAGCAAAAAGCAGTTGTTCGAAAGGATGGGCAATGGAATACGCTCTCTCCAACGATTCGATTTCTATTAAGGTGTCCACGGCTGGTGGTTCGTTTACCTCGATCGAGGCCGGAGGTCGCGAGTATCTGTGGCAGGGCGATCCCGCCGTGTGGTCCGGCCAGGCACCGATTTGCTTCCCGATTTGCGGAGGTTTGCGCGATAACAACGCCATGACGTTTGCCGGGCATCATGTAAAGCTCGCTCGCCATGGGTTTGCGCGCAAACAGGAGTGGAAGCTGCTGAGCCAGAGCGAGAGCGAGCTGGCGATGTGCCTGGCTTCGGAGGATAACGCCGCGCTGCTGAGCGATTATCCGTATCCGTTTAAGCTTGTCGCCCGCTATACGCTCGAGGACGCTGCCGTGCGCGTTTCCTACGAGGTCACCAACGAGGGCACCGAGGACATGCCGTTCTTTATCGGCGGTCATCCCGGCTTTAGGTGTCCGCTCGATGAGGGCGAGGCCTATACGGACTACGAGCTGCGCTTTGAGAAGGACGAGGCTGCTGAGCTTTGCACTGCCGTCCCCTCGACTGGCTTGATTGACGTGACCAATCGCTCCAAGAACCCCATGGTGGGAAAGACGCTGCCTCTGTCACATGAGCTCTTCGATTTTGCGGAGACCATCTTTGACGTGCTCGAGAGCCGTCAGGTCACGCTTTCCAAAAAGGGCGAGGACAAGGGCGTCCGCCTGAGCTTTGAGGGCTTCCCATATCTCATTGTGTGGAGCAAGCCCGAGGGCGATTTTGTGGCGGTTGAGCCCTGGGGCGGCCTTTCGACCTGCTCCGATGAGGACGACGTGCTTGAGCATAAACGCGGCTGCCTTGTCGCCAAGCCCAAGGAGACCGTCGTTCGCTCGTTCACGATTGAGATTCTGTAATTCCGTTTTGTCGACTCGTATCGCGAGGCACAAGGAGCCTGCGAGATAAGGAGCTAAAAATGATCCTCACCGTTACGATGAACCCGTCTGTCGATACGCGCTATCAGCTCGATGAGCTCATTATCGACGACGTTAACCGTGTGACGCCCGAAAAGACCGCTGGCGGCAAGGGCCTCAACGTGGCCCGTGTGCTGGGTCAGCTGGGCGACGACGTTGTGGCAACCGGTCTGCTCGGCGGCCACATGGGCGCCTACATGGCTGAGCTCATGGACGCCAACGGTATTAACAACGACTTTGTGCCCATCAAGGGCGAGACTCGCATTTGCCTCAACATCCTCCACGCCGGCAACCAGACCGAGCTGCTCGAGAGTGGCCCGACAATTGCCCCCGAGGAACTCGATGCCTTTACCGCCAAGTTTACTGAGCTTGCGGGCAAGGCCGACGTCGTCACCATTTCGGGTTCTCTGCCCCGCGGTGTCGAGGCAGACTACTATGCCAAGATCACGGGCATTGCCGAGAACGCCGGCGCCAAGGTGCTGCTCGATACCTCGGGTGCTTCGCTCGAGGCCGCCCTTAAGTCCGAAATTAAGCCCGAGCTGGTCAAGCCTAACCTGACCGAGATCAACGGCCTTCTGGGCACGAGCTTTACCACCGACGATGTGGACGAGCTCCGCGCCGCGCTCGCCTCTGATGCCCGCTTCTCCGATATCCCCTGGGTCGTCGTGTCCATGGGCGCTGCCGGCTCCGTTGGCTTCCACAATGGCCGTGCGTTCCGCGCAAAGACGCCCGATATCCCTGCCGTTAACGCCACGGGCTCTGGTGACTCCACTATCGCTGGCTTCGCACATGCCATCGCTGCTGGCGCAGACGACGAGACGGTGCTGCGTACCGCCAACACCTGCGGCAAGCTCAACGCCATGGATCCCATGACCGGCCATCTGGTCATGGACCGTTGGGACGAGGTCTACAACGGCGTTGTCGTGACCGAGCTGTAAGGGCTTGGGCGACGGCCCCGGCATCGTTTGCTAGCTCATGTCGACGACAAGTGCGATAGCATTATGCTGGGGCGCGACGCCGACGTTGTCGTGTTCAATCCCGACCTTACCCTGGTCGAGACGTATGTGGGTGGCAACAGCGTCGGTAATGCGTTTGCCGAGTAGCCGCCAAAGAAACGATCCGAGAGGGGATTTAGATGATTTACGGTGCATTGGGCGATATCGAGGAATACCGCGGAATGCTCAAGGGCCTCGACGTGTTGATCGATTGGCTCGAGGAGAATGATCCGGCGAAGCTCGAGGTCGGCAGCCATCCGATTCTGGGCGACAAGGTCTTTGCGAACGTCATGGCTCCCACGACTCGTCCCGAGGCCGAGGCCCACTACGAGACGCATCAGCGCTATCACGACCTGCAGATCGACATTGAGGGTCGCGAGGCCTTTAAGGTTGCCACGGGCAGCCTGACGCTGGTTCAGGAGTTTGACGAGAAGGACGACTACGACCTGGTCGATTCCGACGCCTCGATTGCGGGCGATCTTGCCGACGATAAGTTTGCGCTGTTTGTTGCCGGCGAGCCCCACATGCCCACGCTCGAGTTCCCGGGCGATGGCGCACAGCCGGTCAAGAAGATTTGCTTTAAGCTGCTTGCAGACGCTTACTGGGAAGAGTAACGAACTGCTCGTGAGCTAGCGTGATTCCCCTTGGGGAACGCGTTTGAGCCCCGCTGATCGCGGTCCCCTTGGGGATTGCGGTTGGCGGGGCTTGTTGTTGAGTAGGGGAGTTACCTGCGGCGTTGTGCTTGGGCTGGCGGATGTTCACCAGAAATCGGCAACAAAAAAGCCGCCCGAAGGCGGCTATCTTGTGCAATGGAGCCAGCGACCGGGCTCGAACCGGTGACCCCCGCTTTACGAGAGCGGTGCTCTACCAACTGAGCTACGCTGGCGGCCATGTGGTGACGCAACTGAGGCGTCAACGGCTGTCTATGATACGGGACATCACAAATCCGCGCAAGGGTTCTGGCGGCTTTTCTCACTTTAAATGCACTAATATTGGAGGCGTGATGTCTTGCTCTTGCAGATCTCAAGCAGAATGGGGCAGCGATGGCTCAACCCAAGATTCTTCTCACACGCATCGATGACCGGTTTATTTACGGGCAAGACGTTGAGCTGTGGAACGAAGCCGTGGGTTCCAACCTTGTTTTAATCGTCAACGATGAGATTGCGGCTGATTCGAGCAAGTGGGCCCCTATGAGGGTGGCGACACCCGAGGGTGTCTGGACGCGGTTTTTCTCGGTGCAAAGGACCATCGACATCATTCATACCGCGACGCTGCGTCAATGGATTCTCATCATGGTGGCGTCGCCCGCGGATGTGCTCGCGCTGGTTAAGGGCGGTGTGCCCATTACCAAGATCAGCATCGGTCACATGCAAGCAGGGGAGGGTAAGCGCCTCATAACGCCCGCGGTTGCCGTAGACGACACAGACGTCGCTGCTCTCAGAGAGCTGCAAAAGCTCGGCATAGAACTAGAAATCCGCTATCTCCCCAGCTCCAACCCCGACCCCATCCAACTAGTCATTGGGGACGTTCTTAAATGACTAGTCAAACGGGACACCCTTGGCACTTGGGGACGTTCCTTATGTACCGGCCTTTTAGGAACGTCCCCAAGTGCCGGCAGATTGGGACAGTCTTTCTTGCCAAACGTTAAAGACTGTCCCCAACGACTAGTCATTTACGAACGTCCCCAATGACTAGGTAGCAAAACGCCCGTCGGCGGTGTGCCGGCGGGCGTTACTGTGCGATATGTTGCGTTATGGGCTTAGTGCCTCATAAAGTGGTATTCGATCACATTGCTGTAGGGGTGACCCGGGCCCACAATGCCCTGCGGGAACAGCGGCTGGTGCGGCGTGTCGGGGTACATCTCTGCCTCGAGGGCAAAGCCAGCGCCCCAGCCATAGTTGGCATCGTCCTTGGCGTGCTCGTCGCCCAGCCAGTTGCCGGTGTAGAGCTGAACGCCCGGTGCGGTGGTGTAGTAGTCCAGCTCGCGACCGGTCCACATCTCCTCGACGTGCATCGCGCGGCGCAGATTACGGCCGTACTGATATCCATCGATGCACAGGCAGTGGTCATAGCCGCGCGCCTGCTTAATCTGCGGGTTGTCGGCTTCCATGCCGGGCGCGACGGGGCGCAGCTCACGGAAGTCAAACGGCGTGCCCTCGACCGGAGCGATCTCGCCGGTGGGGATATTCTGCTCGTTGATGGGCAGGTAGTGGGCAGCGTTGGCAACAAAGAAGTGCTCGCAGTCCATGCCGGCGTTATGGCCGGCAAGGTTAAAGTATGTGTGGTTGGTCATGGACACGTAGGTGGCGCGGTCGCTCTCGCAGCCATACTCGATTCGAAAGACGCCGGTGCGTGTAACGGTAAACACGGCCGTAAAGGTGCGGTTGCCGGGAAGGCCCAGTTCGCCATCCTCAAGCGAGGTGGTCATGCGCACGGCGTTGTGAGTCTCGTCGAGCTCAACGTCCCACACGCGTTTATGCAGACCGTGCTCAAGATCGCTGTGCAGGTTGTTGGCGCCCTCGTTGGCGGGCATATGCCAGTCCGTACCGTCGATGGTGATCGTGGCGCCCGCGGTGCGGTTTGCCACGGGGCCGATGGTCGCGCCAAAGCAGGCGGGGTTGTCAAAGTAATCCTCGAGCTTATCGAAGCCCAGCACCACATCGCGCACGTTGCCGGGAATGTCGGGCACGTCGATACCAAGCACGGTGGCGCCATAGTCCATAATGCGAACGCAGATCTCGGGCCCGTTGAGGGTGTAACGATGAACGGGGGTACCGCACGGCGCGGCGCCGAAAAGCTCGGAAGTGATCATTTGGTTCCTAACATCGAGGTATTTCCGACAAACTGTAGCGCGAACAGGCGAGATTATCACTACACCCCACTAAAGCAGGGGGTATTTTTCTCAAAAAAGTGATGATTGGAGCTGTGCGGGCGTTCATTTTTGACGCGCACGGGTCTGATACAATTTGTTCGTTACTGTTTGAATGATATGCACGCATAGAACGGCGAGGATTCATCGTGATTAAGGCAGAGCGACAGGATAGGGTTCGCCAGCTGCTCGATGAGCAGGGCACGGTTTCGGTTAAGGAGATTTCGGATGCGTTAGGTGTCTCGGACATGACGATCCGTCGCGACCTTGAGGAGCTTGCGAGCCTAGGCGAGATCGAGCGCGTGCACGGCGGAGCCCGCAGTGCACAGGGCCGTCCCCACGCTATGCTGCGCCATGAGTACTCACACAGCGAAAAGCGCACCAAGCATGCCGAGGAAAAGCTGCAGATTGCGCGCCGTGCTGTGGAGCTTATCGAGGAAGGCTCGACCATCTTTTTGGGGACGGGCACTACAGTTGAGCAGATGGCCTCGATGCTGCCGGCGTGCCGCCTACGCATCGTGACTAATTCGCTTTCGGTGTTTAACCTGCTCGAGGCGCGCGAAGACTGCGACCTGTGCCTCGTGGGCGGTATGTACCGTCGCCGCACCGCTGCTTTTGTGGGGCCAACGGCCGAGGATACTCTGCGTGCGTTGGGTATCGATGCGGCGTTTATCGGCGCCAACGGCATTCTGGATGGCGACGTGTCTACGTCTAATATGGATGAGGGTCGTATCCAGCAGCTCGCCTTTAGCAAGGCCGACTCGCGCTATCTGATCGCCGACTCCAGCAAGATCGGCAAGCGCGACTTCTACACCTTCTGCCGCCTGGACAGTTTGGACGCCGTGGTGTGCGAGCCGGGTATCGCCGCCGAGGATCGTGTCGCCATCGAGGAGCACACGCGGGTCATCTGCTAGCTATCGCTGCAGGCGATACTTCTGCCCCCTGCCGGCGCGGGGGTACCGCTTTACAATGACGCGTAAATAACTTTGGGCAACAAGGATGAGGCTATTCTGGGATATGACTAGACTCCGTATTTCGTCTTTATGTCCCTTGAGAATGAATCGTAGTCTTCATAGAGCCCCTCTCTGCTTTCATCCTCGGCGTGGTTTACACGTTCAAGGAGCTTATCCTTTGGAGCCTCTTTTGTTATTGCGGCCTCGCTATCGGGTAATGTGGATTGCAAGAATAGTTCTAGAGCATGGACGTCTTTGAGTATGTAGCCCGTCGAACGACCCGCTCCTGTTTTTTCGATTGCGCTGCAACTAACAAGCTGACCGAGGGTTCGTTTAACGGTAACCTCGCTGATATCGGGGCAGTTGGATCGGATGTCGGATTTCTTAATGACACCGGGTCTCTGTTGAAATAGAACGGCGATGCGCGCTTGCTTCGACATGGGACGAGTGCTTGATTCAATTAAGGTACGCTGCTCGAGCTGTCGGTAGGCGGCCAGGGTTGTTCCGAGCATGAAACGGATAAAGGGTGCTTCGGTGTTTTGATTTTCATTCCATCCAGCGGAGCTTGCAGCGAGGGCGTTGTAGTAGAGCGCCTTGTTGTCTTCAATAAGTCGTTCGATGCTGATGTAACGCGCAACGTCGTATCCAGTCTTTTCGAGTAGCAGCGTTGTAAGGAGCCGGCTCATCCTGCCATTGCCATCGTTGAAGGGATGAATGCTGACAAAATCGAAGATGAAGCGGAATGATATAAGGAGGGGGTCGCAAACTTGACGAGATAAGGCGTCGTTGAGGGACCGACAGGCTTCTTCGATAAGTCCGGGGGTTGCTAGGGCCGAAGGCGGCCTAAAGCGCACAAATCGATTGCCTTGATCGTCGATGGAGATGATTTCGTTATCGCTATCTTTCCAATGGCCCCCATACGAGATTGCTGTGTGTACCATGAGGTCACGATGCAACTGCAGAATGACCGATGGCGTTACGGGAATGGAATCGTGTTGCTCGTGAATAAGCGACAGCACATCTCGGTATCCAGCGATTTCTTCCTCTGCGCGGGAGCTTGGCTTGGCGGAATACGCCATGATCGCTTTGAGTCTTTTTTGGGTGGTAACAATTCCTTCAAGTCCGTTGGAGGATTGGGTGCTTTGGATCTTAGCTTCCTCCATAAGGGACGATAGAAGTTCGGGTTTGACTTGACTCAGAGCAAGCTGTCGGCCTTTATGCTCGCGTATCGAGAGGAGGAGGTTGGTGATTGGAGTTGCTTCGAGTTCCGCTGGGACTGTGGTGTAATCGAACTGGCGCATGCGGCTCCTTTCGGTATCACGAACATACTTTCGGTATCATAATACCATTAAATGATACCGAAAGTATGTTCGTGATACCGAAAACTAGAAACCATGCTTTATAACTGCTTGGAAAGTTTGGATTTGACTATCTTATTGTCTTGATCTGTAACAGGTAGGCGGTCGAAAGTGGGCTACGTGTTACAGATTGAGATCTTTCAGCCCTGGTCGCCCGTTCGTCTAAATCTATAACAGTTAGGATTGAAAATCCCTGCTAGATGTTACAGATCGAGATAAACGGCCCGCACGGGCCGAACCAAAACAAAAAGGCCGCATGCGAACCCGTGGAGGGATTCGTATGCGGCCGACAGGGGGTATGCGGCGGAAACTAGGCCATGAGCAGGCCGGTCTCCGCGACGTTCTTGTACCAGTACGCGCTCGCCTTGGGATAGCGCTTCTGGGTCTCAAAGTCGATGTAGAACAGGCCATAGCGCTTGTTATAGCCGTTGGTCCAGGAGAACTGGTCCTGCAGCGACCACACAAAGTAACCGTCGACGTTTACGCCGCCGTCGATTGCCTTGAGGATCCATGCGAGATGCTGACGCATGTAGTCGATGCGAGGGGCGTCGTCGATAAAGCCGTCCTCAAAGTCGTCCTTATAGCCCATGCCGTTCTCGGTGATGTAGATCTTCTTGTAGTTGGGGTAATCGTTCTTAATGCGCAGCAGCAGATCGTACAGGCCCTCGGGATAGATGATCCAGTCCCAATCGGTGGTGGGTACGCCTTCGCGCACGCATGACTCGCCCACGCCCTTGAGGAACCAGCGCGAGGAGCCCTTGTCGCCGGTGCCATTGTGGTTGATGTCGTTTTCGCCCTCGGCGGCACGCAGGAACTGGCACTTGTAGGTGTTGACGCCCAAGCAATCGTTGTAGGGGAGCGCGGCGGTCAGCGCGGCGATGTCCTCGTCGCGGACGTCGAGCTCGCCGCCGGCGATATGGGCCAGCTTGGTCGCAGCCTCCATGGTATCGGCTGCATAGTGGCCGCGGAAGGTGGCGTCGAGTACCCAGCGGTTGTTGATGACGTCGGCCATGCGAGCTGCCTCGCAGTCGGCAGCGCTGTTGGGATCGAGGGGATACTTGGGCTCCAGGTTCTGGACAATGCCGATCTCGCCCTCAAAGCCGCCCTCATGGAAGGCGACGACAGCCTTGGCGTGGGCCACCATCATGTTGTGCATGAGCTGGAAGGCCTTGTCCAGGCGGTACTTCTCGCCGTGCGGCCAGTTGCCGACGATAAAGCTGCCCTCGGCGGTTGCGGGAATCTCGTTAAAGGTAAACCAGTGCTTGACCTCGGTGAACTCGGCAAAGCAGAACTTGGCGTACTCGACGAAGGCGTCGATGGTCGTGCGCGTCAGGAATCCCTCGCCGCCGTTCTGGTAAAAGGCCTCGGGCGTATCGAAGTGATCGAGCGTGACATAGGGGATAACGCCAGCTTTGTTGCAGGTGGCGAAAAGCTCGTGATAGAAAGCGACGCCCTCGGGGTTAATCTCGCCGGTGCCACTGGGGAAGATACGGCTCCAAGCGATGGAGACGCGGATACCGTTGATGCCGAAGCGCTGGCACAGGTCGATATCGACCGGGTACTTGTTGTAGAAGTCGCTTGCGGGATCGGGAGAGAAGCGACCCTGGGCTGCCAGGAAATCGTCCCAGGGCACTTTGCCCTTGCCGTGCGTACGGGTCTCGCCCTCAACCTGGTAAGCAGCGGTGGCGCCGCCAAACACAAAGCCGTCGGGGAACTGCATGGGGTTGGTCATGAGTCATCCTTTCTGTGGGATTCGAATAGGGAGAGGTGCCCGAACTGGGGATCCGGGCACCAACAGAGGGAGGAACCTAGTCGAGGTTCTCGCGGAGCCACTTAATGGCGCCAGCGGGGTCGCGGGTAAGGTCGATATATTCCTTACCGCGGGGAGCGAGCAGCTTAATGCCCAGGCGATCGGTGTCGGCCTTCATGTCGTTGTAGTAGCTACGAACCTGCGGGGCAAGCACGATAACGTCGTACTGATCCATGATGGCAGTGTGCTGGCCATAGGCGCCTGCGGAGGAAGCGATGTTCTCTCCGGTCTGCGCAGCACCTTCCTTGATGGCGTTGGCAAGCATGGCAGAGGTGCCGGCGCCGGCGCACAGGACGAGGACCTTCAGACCGTCGACATCCTTCTTAGCGGATGCGTCGGCGGCGGGCTCGGGCTGATCGGCGACAGGCTTGCTGTCGGCGGCAGCGGCGGTCGGCTCGACAGCGGGCGCAGAGGTGCTGGCGGCGATGGCAGCGGCACCATTGGACTCGAGACCCAGCTCGGCGGCGCGCTCGGCCTCCTGGTCGCAGAGCAGCTTATCGTATGCCTTCAAGAACGGCAGGTAGATGATGGCGTCCAGCAAGATGATGATCGCGACAAATACCAGGGCGATAAGCTGGAAGTTCGTGGTGATGAAGATGCCGATGGGGGCGGGGGTGGCCCAAGGCACCACGAAGGAGAAGCCGTTCATGCCCACGTTATCGATAAAGAACTTGGCAACGCTCACGTTGACGCAGCCGGCGGCAACAAAGGGGATGAGCATGTAGGGGTTAAGGATCATCGGCGCGCCAAAGAGCAGCGGCTCGTTGACAGCAAAGGCAACAGGAACAATCGAGGCCTTACCGACGGCTTTGAGCTGCTTGGACTTCATAAAGAGAATCAGCAGAAGCGGCACGATGAAGGTGGCGCCGGTGCCGCCGAACTCACCCACGAGCGACATGTTAAAGGTGAGGGAGTGGGCGGGGTGGCCGCCTGCCAGCAGAACCTGCAGGTTCTCGGCCTGGTTGGCAAGACGGATGGGGTCGATGCCCGGCTGGACAATCGAAGGACCGTGGACACCGATGAACCAGAAGAACGCGGTGGCTGCCTGGATAAGGATAAGGCCAGGATAGGTTTCTGCAGCGGTAAAGAGCGGGGAGAGCAGTTTGATAAGCAGCTCGGAGAACGGAACGCCCATGAGGTTGCGCACGACGACATCGATGATGCCGCAGATGATGACGGCGCCGCCAAAGGGGATGATGTCGCGGAAGTTCTGAGCGATGGCGCCCGGGACCTCCTTGGGCAGCTTAATGGTCAGATCGCGCGAGACACAGAACTTATAGACCCAAACGGTAATGAACGCGGCGATATAGGCCGAGAACAGACCGCGCGTGCCCATGCTGGTGCAATCGAAGACCGAAAGTTCGGAGCCGTTGAACTTGGTGGTGAACTGCGTAACAGCGAGCAAAAGCATGCTGCACTGGGCGGCCACCATGGTGGAACCGTCGTTGAGCACTTTGCCGGCGGGCATACGACGGTTCATGGATGCCGTGAAGTTCTTGGCAGTGGTGCCGGCAACCATGATGCCCATGACACCCATGGTGAAGTTGTACAGCTTGTTGCACCAGTCGATGAGCGGCTGGGGCAGCGTGATGCCGACTACGCCGGGAAGGGTGGCAATGAGCAGAAAGATCGAAGAGGTGAGGACAATGGGCATGCACCCAAGGAATCCGTCCTTGATGGCCTGGAGGTAGATGTTCCTCGAGATTTTCTCAAAGAACGGTTGATGCTTCTCGAGCATCTTTACGATGGCGTCCATAGAGCTCCTTTGCTACTTGATGCGCGATGCATGTGGATGGAACTGGTCGTCGATGGATGGTCAGGACTGCCCGGAAGCCTTCCTGCTTAAGGAAGGCATTGCGAAATGACAACGTTGTCATTTCGTTAATGACAACGTAAGACATTTTTGGAAGAGCAACAAGGATTTACGGGTGAACGGTCGATATTGTCCGATAAACGGCTGATTTGTCAGTCGGGCAGGTAGTGTATGCTAGAACGCAAAAAACAAGCGATGTAAAACCGACTGGAGAAGTAGTGGCAACGATGGACAAGAAAAATGTCTCAATGAATGATGTGGCAGTTGCCGCGGGCGTTTCTCTCAAGACGGTGTCGCGCGTGATCAACGAGCCCGATAGCGTGCGAGAGTCGACACGCGATAAGGTCCATTCGGCAATGGAGGCGCTCGGATTTCGAACCAACTTTGCCGCTCGTTCGCTCAAGTTGGGCCGTTACGGGTGCATCGGCGTGGTGCTGTTCCACTTGTCGGGCGGTGCCGTGGACATGATTGACGGTATCGCAGATGCCGCCGAAGAACGTGGCTTTGCGCTCACGATGATCAAAAAGCGGGCGGGGGAGAAGATGACCCTTGCCGAAGCGGCGCGTAGGATGTCGCAGCTGCCTGTTGATGGCATGATCTTCAACCTGCGTCAGATGGTCGATGACTTTGATACTTTTGAGGCACCGAAAGACCTCAAGACGGTGATTATCACACCGATGGAACATCCTACCTGCTCTACCGTCAGTGACGACCAAGAGGGCGGCGCGCGCATGGCGTGCGAGTACTTCTTGAATCACGGGCACAAGAACGTGTACTTCGTCTCTGGTAAGAGAGAAGCGCTGTCGAGCCAGTGCCGTATGAAAGGTTGGCGAGCGGCACTCGAGGCGCGTGGCATTGAGCCGCCCGAGCCTCTGCAAGGCGATTGGAATGCGGATAGTGGCTATGCCGCGGGCCTTGTGCTTGCCGATAAGCCCGATTGCACGGCGGTCCTCGCTGCTAACGACTGCATGGCAAACGGCGTGATGATGGCTCTACGTGACAAAGGGCTCAGTGTGCCCGATGATGTGTCCGTGATCGGCTTCGACGATGAACTCTACAAGACGATTCCCAACTCGATTCTGACGTCAGTGAAGTTTCGCCACCGCGAGCTGGGCATCCGTGCGCTTAACGAGGTCGTTGCGGGCATAGAAACTCCGAGCTCCAGAAGCTGTACGCTCGTCTCGGGCGTGTTGGTCGAGCGTTCCAGCGTAAAGGACCTGCGGGCGTAGACGCGCTCGGCCTGTTCGTCTAAATCTGTAACAGGTAGGGCCGAAAACCCCTGCTAGATGTTACAGATCGAGATTTTTGGCCCGGCTTATTCCGTTTGTCTCAATCTGTAACAACTAGACGGTCAAAAGTGGTCTACATGTTACAGATCGAGATTGTTCGGCCCGGGCCGCCCGTTCGTCTAAATTTGTAACAGCTTGGACCGAAAAACTCGGCTAGATGTTACAGATTGAGATGAACAGGAGGACGGGTGCGGTCTAAACAAAATGGCCCGCGCATCACACATCGATGCACGGGCCATTTATTGTCTGCGAGCGGCAGGTGGTGTCAGCGTCTTATGCCTCGAGGTTTTCCTCGATCCAGGCGACGGCACCCTTGGGATCCTTAGTGAGGTCGATGTACTGTTTGCCCTTGGGCGACAGCAGCGTGATGCCCAGGCGGTCGGTGTCGGCCTTCATTTCGTTGTAATAGGTGCGAACCTGCGGAGCCAGGACGATGACGTTGTACTGGTCCATGATGGCGTAGTGGCTGCCGTAGGCACCGGCGTTGGCGGTAATGTCGATGCCCAGCTCGTCGGCGCCTTCCTTAAGCGCGTTGGCGAGCAGTGCAGAGGTGCCGGCGCCAGCGCACAGAACCAGAACCCTCAGATCCTTGCCCTTAAGGGCGGACGGAGCTGCGGAGGCCTCAGTGGCAGAAGCGGTCTCGACAACGGGAGCCTCAACGGCGGGGGCGGCAGCGGTCTTGACGGCCTTGGTCTCCTCGGCCTCTTCTTCGGCCAGGGTCTCGGCCTCCTGCTTGCACAGGACGTTGTCGTAGGCCTTGCAGAACGGGTAGTAGATCAAGAAGTCAACGACCAGCAGGACGACAACCAGGACCAGAGAGATCGGCTGGAAGTTGGTGTCGATGAAGGTGCCGATCGGTCCGGGGAGTGCCCACGGCATGGCATAGATAAAGCCGTTCATGCCCAAAAAGTCGATGAAGAACTTACCAATGAGGACGTTGGCCACGGGGGCAAACAGGAACGGGATCAGGAAGTACGGGTTGAGGATGATGGGCGCGGCGAACAGCAGCGGCTCGTTGACGGCGAACATCACGGGTACGACAGAGGCTTTGCCGACGGCCTTGAGCTGCTTGGAGCGCATAAAGAGCAGGAAGATAATCGGGACAATGAACGTGGCGCCGGTGCCGCCGAGTTCGCCGATGTAGTTACCGAAGTTCTCGGTCAGGGCGAGGGCGGGGTGACCGCCGGCCTGCAGCGTGGCGAGGTTGGTGGTGATGTTGCCAAACAGCGCGGCGTTGAGGGCAGGCTTAACGACCGAGGGGCCGTGGATGCCCATGAACCAGAACAGCGGGATCATGAACCAGATGAGGGCGAGGCCGGCGTAGGAATCGGCAGCGGCGAACAGCGGGCTCACCAGCGTGGAGATGACGTTGGCAAACGGGACGGCCAAGCAGGTGCGGCAGATAACGTCGATGACGGCGACAAACAGGATGGAGAAGCTGAAGGCGAAGATGTCGCGGAAGTTCTGGGCGATGGCGCCGGGGACTTCTTTGGGCAGCTTGATGGTGATGTCTCGCTTAATGCAGAAGGCATAGATGTTGACCGTGGCAAATGCGGCGACAAAGGAGCTCAGCAGGCCCTTGGTGCCCATGTTGTCGGTAAAGAACACCGAGACATCGGCGCCGTCGATCTTGGCACTCGTCTGGGTAACGGCCAAGATGAGCATAGCGCACATGGCGGCGACCATGGTGCTCGTGGCGTTGATGGCCTTGCCGGCAGGCATGCGGCGGTTCTTGGAGCCGGTCAGCGCGCTTGCGGTGGTGCCGGCGACCATGATGCCCACGACGCCCATCGTGAAGTTGTAAACCTTGTTGCAGAAGTTCACGACGTCGACGTTCCACCAGTCGGGCAGCGTAAAGCCGCCGACCGTGGCGACAACGCCCGGCAGGGTCGAAATAAGCAGGAAGACAGAAGAAGACAGGATGATGGGCATTGCTGCCAAAAAGCCGTCTTTAATGGCCTGAAGGTAGATGTTCTTAGAGACCTTGTCGAAGTACGGCTGACCTTTCTCCAAGAACTTAACGATCGATTCCATAGTTCACGCTCCTCTTTGCATGAAATCTTAATGGCATGCACGTTGAAAACCTATATGGTCTCCCGCTTGCTAAAAGCCCGGGTGCAGGCGGGGTCGGTCCCAGGGGGAGAGAGGGGAGCGGCTGGGTTTGTATCGCATAGGGCCGCTCCCTTCTCGGGGGAAAGCGAGGCGATGCGCTACTGCGCGTCCGCCATAGTGTCGGCGAGCTCCTTGTACCAGAGTGCCGACTGCTTGATGTAGCGTTTTTGCGTGTCGAAGTCGATGTAGAACAGGCCGTAGCGCTTGTTATAGCCATTGGCCCACGAGAACTGGTCCTGCAGGCTCCAGATAAAGTAGCCCTGGACGTCGACGCCCTCGGCGCGCGCCTGGAGCACCTTCTCCATGTGCTGGTCGACAAAGTCGATGCGCTCGGGATCGGCGACGATGCCGTTTGCGTCGGGCTCGGGGTCCTTGTGGCCCAGGCCGTTTTCGGTGATATAGATGACGGGGAGGTTGGGATAGGTGGCGCTGATGTGCTTGAGCGTGTCGTAGAGGCCTTGCGGGTAGATGAGCCAATCCCAGTCGGTGGTGGGGATACCCGGCATATCGACCTGCTGCCCGACGCCCTTAAACTTAAAGCACGAGGTGCCCTTGTCTCCGGTGCCGTTAAAGCTGTTGGTTGACTCGCCATCGTAGGCGGCGATAAACGCCGACTGATAGTAGTTGAGGCCGAACATATCGTTGCGGGGCGCCGCCTTGGCGAGCTCCTCCATGTCGCTGTCCTCAACCGTAAGTGTGGCGTTGTTGGCACGCAGAATCTCGTTGATGAGTGAGAGGGTGCGCGCGGAGTAGTGACCCAGGAAGGCGCCGTCCATGATGAAGTCGGTGTAGAAGGCGTTGTACAGGTCGGCGGCGTGCTGGTCGGCGGGCGAGTCGGTGGCAGGATATGCCGGCGTCAGGACGTTGACCATGCCAATGCGTCCGCCCAGGTGCTCGGTCTCGTCAAGATCCTTATACAGGTTGACGGCGCGGGCGTGGGCAACGAGCTCGTTGTGCTGGCTCTGGATGCCGCTCGTCACATCAAAGTGATGGTTGGGCGGGAAGTTGCCTTGGATGTATTGGGAGTGCGAGAGGCTGATGAGCTCGTTGATGGTGAACCAATTTTTAACCTCGCGGAACTCGCGGAAGCAGAACTCGGCATAGCGCACATAGGCGTCGACGGTCTTGCGGTTGAGCCAGTCGCCCTGGTTGAACAGGGCGGCGGGGGAGTCAAAGTGATGCAGGGACACATAGGGCTCGACGCCATACTTTTTGCAGCAGGCGAACAGCTCGTGGTAGTGCTTAACGCCCTCGGAGAGGGGTTCGGCATCGTCGCCGTTGGGGAAGATGCGGGTCCAGGCGATGGACACACGAATGGCGTTGAGTCCATGCTCAGCAGAAAGGCGGATATCCTCCTCGTAGCGGTTGTAGAAATCACTGGCCGGGTCGGGCAAAAAGCGACCCTGGGCGACAAGGTAATCGTCCCACATGGTCTTACCCTTGCCTGCCACCTTCGTGGAACCTTCCGTTTGGTACGCGGCGGTTGCGGCGCCCCAAACAAAGCCCTTCGGCAGCTGCTGTACGCGGTTTAGCAAAGACATATGCATACACCCTCTCGTCTCGCTGTTCGATATTGTGCGTTTGCGCTCAGGAGGCTCCCTGGTTAGCGTTCAGCGGTGAAAAAGCCCGATAAACACTATCTTAAAATGATTAGAACCAAAATGAGCACGTGAACATTTGACAATGAGCACGTTAACATCCGGCTGGGATGAATAGAAACAAAACAACTTCAAACAGCCGCGAACGGTTGTATTTGTTCGGTAAGCGGTTTTGATTGACAGAAGTTTTCATGTTGTGGTATATGGCTCGGGTATCATGAGCACGTTATCAATGTATGTACGATGCGCCATGGGCGCGGGGAATAGTTGGGAAGCAGGTTAGCGTGGAAGGCATGGATCAGCAGACAAGGAATGGTCGTTCGGCGAGCGCGGCAGAGGTTGCGGCGCTCGCTGGCGTGAGCCGCCAGACTGTGTCTCGCGTGGTCAACGGTATGCCCAACGTGACGGAAAAGACGCGCAAGCGTGTGCTGGCCGCCATGGAAGAGCTGGGCTTTCGTCCCAATTTTGCTGGAGCGGCGTTGCGCGGCGGGTCGTATCGTTCTATTGGCCTGTGCATGTACAACATCACACGTGTCGGTAACCTGGCGACGCTCGAGGGTATCATGCAAGCGGCGCGCGAGCACGATTTTGCCGTCACTATGATCGAGATGGGCGGCGACAAGCCCTATGCACTTGCCGATGCCTCGCGCCGCATGGTCGAGCGACCCGTCGACGGTATGATTCTCAACATGAACCGCATGGCTCCCGATTTTGAGGAGTTTGTTCCCCAGCCGGGAGTGCGAACGGTCATCCTGTCCATGTATGCGCATCCGCGCTGCACGACGATCGACTCCGACCAGTATGGTTCGTGCGAGCTGTTGACCAATTATCTGCTGGAACATGGTCACTCGAATATGCGGTTTGTGGCGGGTCCGGAAAACTCGATTTCCTCACGTTTTCGTGAGGCCGGTTGGCGCGATACGCTGGGTCGTGCTCATGTCGATGCCGCTCCGATGCTGCGTGGCGATTGGAGTGCGGACAGTGGGTACGCCATGGGCGAGCGGATTGCGGCCGAGGTGCTTGCCGGCGGGTCGCAGGCGCCGACTGCCGTGCTTGCAGCAAATGACCAGATGGCGCTGGGCGTTATCGCCGCGCTCGAGAACGCGGGCCTGTCCGTGCCCGACGACGTGAGCGTGGTTGGTATCGACGACGCACTCGAGGGACTTGTTCCTCACAATCGACTGACGACGCTGCGATTTGATTTGCGCGGTGTCGGTAAGCTTGCGTTTGAGGCGGCGATTGGAGAGAGCTCGTCTATCGAGGCGATTCATGTGCCGAGTACGCTGGTCGAACGCTCGACTGTTAGGGACATACGGGGTTAGGTCCTACTCCGTTTGTCTCGATTTGTAACAGGTAGACGGTCAAAAGCGGGCTACGTGTTACAGATTTAGATTCTTCGGAAAGAGCAATCCTGTTCGTCTCAATCTGTAACAGCTTGGACCGAAAAACTCGGCTAGATGTTACAGATTGAGACAAGCGGCCCCCGGTCCGCCCAAAAAAGGCCGGGGGCGGCGCGCCGTGTGACGTGCCGCCCCCGGCTGAGAAATGGGGACAGGTTATGTGGGCAGGCGACCCCGCCAGCCGCTAGTCCAGACGACGGGTCTGCGCCACGTGCTTATACCAGTATGCGCTTGCCTTGGGCGTGCGCTTCTGGGTTTCAAAGTCAACGTAGAAGAAGCCATAGCGCTTGTTGTAGCCATTGGTCCAGGAGAACTGATCCTGCAGGCTCCACAGGAAGTAGCCGCCCACGTTGACGCCCACCTCCATGGCCTTGAGCAACCAGCGCAGGTGCTGCTCGATGTAGTCGATGCGCGGCTGGTCGTCCACAAAGCCGTCTTTGTAGGGGTCCTTGTAGCCCATGCCGTTCTCGGTGATGAAGATCTGTTTGTAGTTGGGGTAGCGCTGCTTAATGTAGACGAGCAGATCGAACAGGCCCTCGGGATAGATGATCCAGTCCCAGTCGGTGGTGGGGACGCCGGGCTTGTTCACATGCTCGCCAATGCCCTTAACGCGCCAGCGGCCAGTGCCCTTCTCGCCCGTGCCGTTGTGGTGCAGGTCGTTCTCGCCATCGTAGGCCTTCAAGAAGCGGCACTGGTAGTTGTTAACGCCCAGGTAGTCGTTGTAGAGCGCGGCCTCGCGCATGATTTCCAGATCCTTGTCTAGGATCTCGATGGTGCCGCCCGAGACGGCAGCCAAGCGGTTGGCGCACTCGAGGGTGTCGGGCGCGTAGTCGCCGCGGAAGGTGGCGTCGAGCAAGAACTGGTTCTGCAGCACGTGCTCGTTGTTGGCGGCTTTGATGTCGGCGGGGTCGTTCTCGTTGAGCGGGTACTTAAACTCCAGCGACTGAATGACGCCGATCTTGCCCTTAAAACCGCCGTTGTGGAAGGCCAGCACGGCCTTGGCGTGGGCGAGCATCATGTTGTGCTCGCACTGGAAGGCCTCGGCCAGATGTGCCTTAACGCCACCGGGGAAGGTGCCCTCGATGTAGGTGTTGGAGGCGTCGGCCCAGATCTCGTTAAAGGTGAACCAGTAGGTCACCTGGTCGGCGTACTCCTTAAAGCAGAAGGTGGCAAAGTCCACAAAGGCGTCGATGGTCTCGCGGTTGAGGAAGTCGCCCTTCTCAAAGAGGGGCAGCGGCGTATCGAAGTGATGCAGCGTGACAAACGGCTCAACGTGGTGCTTGTGGCACTCGGCGAAGAGGTCGTGGTAGAACTGGACACCCTCGGGGTTGATTTCGCCGGTACCGTTGGGGAAGATGCGGCTCCAGGCGATGGAGAGGCGGATGCCGTTGATACCGAACTCCTCGCACAGCTCCAAGTCGACGGGGTACTGGTTGTAGAAGTCCGAAGCGGGATCGGGGGAGAAGCGCCCCTGGGCCTCCAGGAAGTCGTCCCAGGCAACCTTGCCCTTACCGTGGGTGCGGGTCTCGCCCTCTACCTGGTAGGCAGCGGTGGCGCCGCCAAAGACAAAGTCCTCGGGAAACTGCGCAGGCGGGTTGGTGACGCTAGCGGGGTTAACGGACATGATGATCCAATCGTCTAAATCGAAGGGCCAGCCGGTCTTGGATGGTCGGCTGGCCCTGAGCGTTACTTACTTCGAGAGTTGCTCGCTTACGAAGGCGAGAGACTTGTCGCCGTTCTGGGAGAGCTCGATGTACTGCTTACCGCGGCAGGCGACGCATTTGTTGCCCACGCGCTCGCAGTCCTTCTGCAGGTCGGCCAGGTAGCTTGCGGCTTGCGGGGCCAGGACGACCAGGTCAAAGTCGGGGAGCATGTCAACGTGGTTGCCATAGGCCTCGGCAGCGGTCTCAAGATTGATGCCGCGCTCTTTGGCAGCCTTGGCCAGCGCGTTGGCGAGAAGGCCCGAGGTACCGCCGCCCTGGCAGAGCACGAGCACGCGCTTGCCGTTGAGGTCGCTGGCGGTCGTTGCCTCGGTGGCGATAGCGGCGGGGGCGTCGGCCTTCACGGCCTCGGCAGCAGCGCCGGCGGCAACGCTCTTGGCGTCAGCCTTGCCCTGGAAGGCATCGTTGAGCTTGGCGGCCTTCTCGGCGTTCTTGGCGGCGAGCTCCTCCTCGGAAATCTCGGCCTCCTCGGCACACTTCTGGGCGTCATAGGCACGGAAGAACGGATAGTACAGAACGAAGTCGACGACCAGGATAAGGGCGAGCATCACAAAGGCGAGCGGCTGGAAGCCCAGGCCCATGATGGTGCCGATGGGGCCGGGGACGGTCCAGGGCAGGGTGTACATAAAGCCGTTCATGCCCAAGAAGTCGATAAAGATCTTGAGGATCCAGATGTTGGCGATCGGGGCAAAGACAAACGGGACAAAGAAGACGGGATTGAGCACGATGGGTGCGGCGAACAGCAGCGGCTCGTTGACGGCAAAGCAGACGGGGACGATGGCGGCCTTACCGACGGCGCGCATCTCCTGAGACTTGGCCAGGAAGCAGAACATAAAGACCAGGACGAGCGTGGCGCCGGTGCCGCCCATGCAGACGACGAAGTACTGGGCACCCTGGGTCAGGACAGCGGAAGCGTGCTGGCCAGCCTGGAACGCAGCCAGGTTGTCGGTCATGTTGGCAACGAGGGCGGCGGCGATGGCGGGCTCGACGATCGAGGGGCCGTGGACGCCCACGAACCAGAACAGGCTCATGGCGCCGTAGATCACAGCGAGGCCGATGTAGCCATCGGCAGCGGTGAACAGGGGCTGGAACACCTGGATGACGCCTTGGGCAAAGCAGAAGCCAAAAGCAACGCGGAAGACGATGTCAAAAGCCCAAAAGACGGTGATGCAGACGGAGAAGGGGATGATGTCCTTGAAGGTCTGCGAGATGTTGGGCGGAACCTGCTCGGGCATCTTGACGGTGATGTTGCGCTTGATAAAGAACTTGTAGATGATGCCGGTCACAAACGCAGCGATGAAGGCGGTCAGCAGGCCCTTGGAACCAAGGTAGGTGGTGTTGAAGCCGCTGGCGGCGTCCGTGGCGACCGTGTCGCTCGAAAGGAGCAAGAAGCCGATGATGGCCGCGCACATGCATGAGATAAAGTTAATCTGGTTATTCTTGGGCAGGTCGCGGTTCTGAGCGTCGGCGAAGTGCTTGGCCGTGGTGGCGGCGCAGGCGATGGCCAGGATGCCCATGGAGTAGTTGTAGCACTTCCACAGAGCGTTGTTGATGTCATCGGGCCAGTAGAAACCCCAGATGTTGGGGACCGAGGCTACCAGGCAGAAGATGGACGAGAAGATGATGATGGGGATGACGGAGATAAAGCCGTCGCGGATCGCCTTGAGGTACTTGTTGCGGGCGATCGCGTTGAAAAAGGGCTGGCCCTTTTCGATGATGGCGATAAGTTGCTCCATGCAATGCTCCTAAGAGTCGGTGGGTTAGCAACGATGGTAGCTTTTGACTTTCGGTTGCCAAAATGTTGACGTTGCCATTTTGTGACACATAAAAAGAAGCGAAGCGGTGGTTCCTGTGCCTGCGAACCGTCGATTCCTTACGCGTAAACGTTTGAGCCGCCCGGTGGCTCTGTGTTTGCACAATGGCAACGTTAACATTTGGGCGCCAAAAGCCGTTCGGGGAAGCAAAAATGTCGGTGAACGGTAGGTTTTGGGTGGTGAGCGTATGGTGGGGGAGGCGTTAGATATACTTGAAGACGTTTCATTTGACTGCGTAGGGTGCCACCAATGGCATCGTTGACATAGAAAGATCGACCTATGGCCGCTGTTAAAAAATCGGTATCCGTCAAAGACGTGGCGCGCCTCGCGGGCGTCTCGGAGCAGACAGTCTCGCGTACGGTGCACGATTCGCCCAGCGTGCGCCCCGAGACCAAGGAGCGCGTGCGTGCCGCCATGCGCGAGCTGGGGTATCGCCCCAATTTTGCCGGTCGATCGCTGCGTCGCGGTAAGTTTAAGACCGTCGGCGTCGCCATGTTCAATATTACCGGCACCGGCAACCTCGACCGTATGGAGGGCTTTGCCGCCGCCGCCGATAAGCACGGCTATGCCATCACTCTCACTAAAGTAGACGGGCATCCGTATACCCTCGAGGGCGCATCGTCACGCATGAGCGCGCTGCCGGTAGACGGTATGGTCGTGATCATGAACCGCATGCCGGCGGACTTTGGAACCTTCGAGCCGCTGCCCGGCATGCAGACGGTGCTCGTTACGATGTTGGAGCACCCGCTCTGTTCAACGGTCGATAACGACCAGTTCGATTGCTCGCGTCAAGTTGTCGAGTACTTGCTGGGGCGGGGGCACAAGACTGTGCACTTTATCTCATGCCCCGAGCGCTCGCTTTCGGGCATGCGGCGCGAGGAAGGCTGGCGCGAGACATTGCGCGCGCATGGCATTGAGCCCCCGCAGCTCGTGCGCGGCGACTGGACGGCACAGAGCGGATATGCCGCAGGCCAGGCTCTGGCGGATGATCCGACCTGTACTGCCATCTATGCCTCCAACGATGCCATGGCATATGGCTGCATTCGCGGGCTCGAGTCGCGCGGAAAGCACGTGCCCGAGGATGTGAGCGTGGTGGGTGTTGATGACAGCTTGGGCGATATCGTGCCCGATTGTCGCCTGGCCACGGTGCGCTTTGACAACAAGCGCGTCGGCATGTGGGCGGTTGACAAGATTGCCGGCGCTGAGGGCGTTGAACCCGGTGTGGAGCACATGCTGTTTCCGGGCGTGCTCGTCGAGGGCGATACGGTGCGCGATTGGCACTAGGGCGCGGGTCTGTTTGGGTTGCCGCTAATTGTGTTCGATATTGTTTAAATTGGTTTAAAAACCGTTCACGGGCAAAAATTGACCGTTCATAGCTTGAAATTACGTTTTGCGCTGTTCTTTTTTGTTTGAATGTTAATGTTTCTGCCATACAGAACGCAGCGCGTATGCCCGGACGCGATGCTCTCCATTGGTTCATATGTGAAAGGAACGCAATATGGCAACCAAAGAAGAAATCTCGATGGTTGGATTCGAGATTGTCGCATACGCAGGTGACGCCCAGACCGATCTGCTTGCAGCGCTCGATGCTGCTCGCGAGGGTGATTTTGAGAAGGCCGAACAGCTGCACAAGGATGCCAGCGATGCACTTATCGGCGCCCACGACACGCAGACCAAGCTGCTTTCGCAGGAGGCCGGCGGTGGCGAGATGGAGATGACCTTCATCATGGCCCATGCTCAGGACACTCTCATGACCACCATGATCCTGGAGAAGCAGGCCCGCTTTACCATCGATGCCTACAAGCGCATCGCTGAGCTCGAGGCCAAGCTCGCCTAACGAGCCCTCACAACCAAGTCCCCTTCCAAAAGCCCTGCCGTTACCCGCGGCAGGGCTTTTTCTGTCCTCCTCCCCGCAACTCATCCCGAGATAGTCATTGGGGACGTTCTTAAACGACTAGTCATTGGGGACAGTCTTGGTGCGCTCCGTTCGTCCTCCCGTTCGGTTTTTCGCTGGGTGGGTATACTTCCATCCGCAATACAGGCCGGACTGAGGAGGTATCCAAATGCCGGATAACGGGTCAATACAAAAAAGAGACGCGCACGAGATGGCTCATGGGCGTCCTGTCCAGATAACCGAGCACACGACGGTAACCGAGCTGCAGCCCAGTCTGTCCGATGTCGTGTGCGCAAACAAAAAGCTGCAGATTGGCTTTATCGTTGCGCTCGTGGTCCTGGCGCTGCTGTCGGGCTTTGTAGCTCGTCCGCATTTCGCCGATACCAAAACTTGGGACTCCACCATCGAGGTCATCGACCAAAAGAAGGGTAACGTACTGGCGCTCACGGCTTCATGCGTGGCGCTGTCTGCGGGCATTACCGCGCTGCCGGGTGATACGGGAACGCCGGTTGCCGAGCAGCTCGCGCAGCTTTCAGGCAACCTTGGTATCGTGCTTGCCGTGCTCTACCTAGAGAAATACCTGCTAACCATTTTGTGGTCGGTTGGCCTGGGCATCTTAATCCCGTTTGCGTTGGTGCTCTTTGCGGTGTCGCTCGGCATTCACGGGCGCTGGAGCACGAGCGCTGTCCTGCGCCGTGTGGCGACGCGCGTGCTGGTGGTTGCCGTGATCGGCATGGCGCTCGTGCCCGCGAGCGTATGGGTGTCGCAGAAGGTCGATGAAACGTATCGCGTAAGTATTGAGCAAGCTGAGCAAAAGGCTGCGGACGCTGCGGACGCGGCCGACACCACGGACAAGCCAGCCGAGACCAGCTCAAAATCGAACAAGAAAAAATCCGAGGCCACGGAGTCCAAAAACGTGCTCGAGCAGTTGACTGATGGGGCATCGAGCCTTGTTACGTCGGTGACCAGCGGCGCCAAGCAGATGACCGATGAGATTGTGCGGCAGGTGACCGATCTGATTGAAGGCGTCATCGTGATGATCGTGACTTCGTGCGTTATCCCGCTGCTGGTGCTCGTGGCGTTCCTGTGGCTGGGACACGTACTGCTGGGAATCGATATTTCCGGCCCGGCGAACTATTTGACGGGCCGTTTTCTGAGTGTTCCGTCCAAGCACGCCAAAAAGGGTGGGCAGTCCGAGTAGCTAAAACAGCTGTATATACCGGGGAATACCGCCGAAGGGCGGCCGAGACACGTTCTTGGCCGCCCTTTTGTTTGTTGAACACATGGTCGCTACGTCCGCGCCCGGCTCAAACGGTCAGCAATCATCCGTGAACGGTATTTGTTCAAAAAAGAACAAAGATAAACAAATAGTTGTTGCAGTTACTGTTCGAATGTGTTCAAATAAACATGAACAGTGAAGAACCGCACATTCAGATGCCCGGACCTGAACGCGATTCAACACTTCCAAACAGAAACTACGCACCTGCGTATCTCTCAAGGAGGATGTCATGAGGGTTGTAATCGCTTCCGATGCCGACGGTATGTCGATGAAGGAGTCCATCAAGGAGATGCTCATCGCCGACGGTCACGAGGTCGTCGACTATTCCGAGACCCCTGCCGTGGACTTTGTCGATTCCGCGACCGCCGTTGCCAAGGACCTGCTGGAGCACAAGGATTCCCAGGGCTTCGCATTCGATAAGTACGGCGTCGGCTCCTATATGGCCGCCGTCAAGATCAAGGGCATGGTCGTCGCCAACATTTCCGACGAGCGTTCCGCCTACATGACCCGCGAGCACAACGGCTCGCGCATGGTCACCATGGGCCCGGGCGTTGTGGGCACCGAGGTCGCCAAGAAGATCGCCCGCGAGTTCCTGCGCGCCCAGTACGCCGGCGGCCGTCACCAGATCCGTGTCGACATGCTCAACAAGATGGCCTAACGAGAGCCACCGAGAACTCGAACTTCTACCTCAACTTGTGAATTCAGACGAAAGGACGTTCTGATGAAGAAGACCATCGCAATCGGTTGCGACCATATCGTTACGGACGAGAAGATCTATCTGGCCGACCGCCTGGAGCAGGCTGGCTACAAGGTGCTCGACTGCGGCACCTACAGCCACACCCGTACGCACTATCCCATCTACGGTAAGGCCGTGGGCGAGGCTGTTGCCAGCGGCAAGGCCGACTTTGGCGTGGCCCTGTGTGGCACCGGCATCGGCATCACCAACGCCGTCAACAAGGTTCCCGGCGCCCGCTGCGCCCTGGTCCGCGACATGACCTCTGCCCTGTATGCCCGTCGCGAGCTCAACGCCAACATCGTGGGCTTTGGCGGCAAGATCACCGGCGAGTTCCTGATGGCCGATATCATGCTTGCCTTCCTGGAGGAGCCCTACGAGAAGACCCCCGAGCACGATGCCCTGATCGCCAAGATCGATGCCTGCAATAAGGCCGACGCCGAGGCTCAGGCTGACCCGCACTTCTTTGACGAGTTCCTCGAGAAGTGGGACCGCGGCGAATACCATGATTAGCGGGTATCCGGCGTAATTAACTAGTCCGTTTACGGCTCGCGTTTCTGTGATGGGGCGCGGGCCGGTTTTCTATCAGCCCAATTGGCCCAGCGGGCTGGACGTGCATTGTTCTTTTGTTTGCGGCGCTGCCTCATTACCTTTCTGCTAAAGGCACGACGTTCACAATGGATCGTGCGAGATGATATGTGAAGGAGAAGATTCCCATGGAGTTTGTTCTTGATAACGGCTCTGTCCGCATTGCGTTGAGCACGGCTGGCGGATCGTTCACTTCTATTACGGCCAACGGCCGTGAGTACCTGTGACAGGGTGACCCGGCGGTCTGGTCGGGCCAGGCACCCATTTGTTTCCCGATCTGCGGCGGCGTTCGTGACGGTCGCGCAATGACCATGGGCGGCCGCGAGGTTAAGCTCGCCCGTCACGGCTTTGCTCGCAAACAGGAGTGGAAGCTCGAGGAGCAGGGCGACAACATGGTCGCGCTGAGCCTAAGCTCTGCCGACCATGCCGAGTTGCTCGAGCAGTACCCGTATCCGTTTAAGATCGTTGCTCGTTACACGATCGATGCGGCTAAGGTGGCCGTGTCGTACGAGGTGACCAATGAGGGCACCGAGGACATGCCGTTCTTTGTGGGTGGCCACCCTGGCTTTAAGTGCCCGCTTGACGAGGGCGAGTCCTATGACGACTACGAGCTCCATTTTGATCAGCGCGAGGCCGCCGAGCTCTGTACTGCCGTTCCTTCGACGGGTCTGATTGATGTTGAGCATCGCAGCAAGAACCCCATGATCGACCAGAACCTGCCGCTGACCCACGAGCTCTTCGACTTCGCGGAGACCATCTTTGACGTGCTCGAGAGCCGCGTGGTTACGCTGACCAAGAAGACCGAGGACAAGGGCGTGCGCCTGACGTTCCCCGATATGCCGTACCTGATTGTGTGGAGCAAGCCCGAGGGCGACTTTGTGGCCGTGGAACCGTGGGGCGGCCTGTCCACCTGCTCCGACGAGGACGATATTCTGGAGCACAAGCGCGGCTGCCTGGTGGCCAAGCCGGGGGAGACCGTCACCCGCGGCTTTGAGATCGAGATCCTTTAACGAGCTATCGTATGTTTGGGGCCGCGCGTGTCGTGCCCCGGAACAGGAGTTCAATATGATTCTGACCGTTACCATGAACCCGTCGATTGATACGCGCTATCAGCTCGACAAGTTGATCATCGACGACGTGAACCGCGTGACGCCCGAAAAGACCGCTGGCGGCAAGGGCCTCAACGTGAGCCGCGTGCTGCTGCAGCTGGGCGACGACGTGCTCGCGACCGGTCTGCTCGGCGGCCACATGGGTGCCTATATGGCCGAGCTCATGGATGCCGATGGCGTCAAGAACGACTTTGTGCCCATCGCCGGTGAGACGCGCATTTGCCTGAATATTCTGCACGAGGGTAATCAGACCGAGCTTTTGGAGAGCGGCCCGCAGATCGCCCCGGCCGAGCTCGAGGCCTTTACGGCCAAGTTTGCCGAGCTCGCAGCGAAGGCGGACGTTGTGACGCTTTCGGGCTCGCTGCCGCGTGGCGTCGATGCTGGCTACTATGCCGAGCTCGTCAAGATCGCCGAGGAGGCGGGCGCCAAGGTGCTGCTCGATACCTCGGGCGCATCGCTGGAGGCCGCGCTGGAGTCCGACGCTAAGCCTGAGCTCGTAAAGCCCAACCTGACCGAGATTAACGGCCTGCTGGGTACGTCCTTTACGACCGATGATGTCGATGCCCTGCGCGAGGCGCTCGCCGCCGATGACCGCTTTGCCGGTATTCCCTGGGTTGTCGTTTCGATGGGCGCTGCCGGTTCGGTGGGCTTCCATGAGGGTCGTGCGTTCCGCGCCAAGACGCCCGCGATTGCGGCTGTGAACGCGACGGGTTCCGGCGACTCGACCATCGCCGGCTTTGCGCATGCCATTGCTGCTGGCGCCGACGACGTCACGGTGCTCAAGACCGCCAATGCCTGTGGCAAGCTCAACGCCATGGATCCCAAGACCGGCCACCTGGTCATGGATCGCTGGGACGAGGTCTACAACAGCGTTGAAGTAACGGAGCTTTAGGGTTACGCGGTTTTACCAAACGCCGTAACCAACCGACGCTGCGCGGGCCGCATTTGGACAATCTGACGTTCAACTTCAAGGGCGCGACCAGAAGGTCGGCGCCCTTTCGTTTCACGTCACCTTGTCTCAAATGCGGCCCGCTCGCTGCCGTTGCCAAGACATCGGCGTTGCCTTGCTTCGGGAATGCGGCAGATGGGGACGTTCTTTTTCTGCCGGCAGTTTGGGACACTCCTTACGAGACACCCCCTCCACAGCGCCTATGCCAGCTTGTCGATTTGCCCAATCTCCCAGAGCGGAATGTTGACGAGCGTGCCCTCGTCTCTATATGCCGCTAACGATGTTCTCACGCAGCGCTCGAGCTTGAACTTCTCGCAGGCAATCCTCAGGCTCTTTGCTTTGAGGTTCTCTGCCGCCTTTACCTCGAGCGGAAGCACGGTCCCCGCATGGTCGATGGCAAAGTCAGTCTCTGCATTGCCGGAGGAGGATGACCAATACGCGGGAGTTTTGCCTTGGAGCAAAAGCTCCTGTGCGACGTATTGCTCGGTCAGCGAGCCTTTGAACTCCGTAAAAACAGCGGGCCCGTTCAGAACAATGGCTGGCGAGAGGCCGGAGAGTGCTCCGAGGATGCCGGTGTCGATGCAGAACAGCTTGAAGC
>CABSNL010000008.1 GCA_902479095.1 uncultured Collinsella sp.
GGGGTCAGCCCGTGGGAGGCCAGGGCGCCGCTGACCGGTGGACGGCACCGAGCCGTACGCTTGAACTGAGAAGGGGGAGGCCTCGCGGCCTCCCCCTTTTTTGCGTTATATACACGTTGTACTTTGGGATTTAGCTCCCCCGTATTCGCTCTTACTGTTTGGCTGTATTTTGAGTCCTTCTAGTGTATTTGAGCGATAATTACTCGCATTGGCGTTAGGGAGGGCTTGATGTTTACCGTATTTGTCTTGGGCAATATTGCTTCGGGTAAGTCGACTGCCTGCCGCTATTTCGAATCTCGTGGCGCTATGCTAATCGATCTGGATGAGCTTGCAAAATCGCTGTATGTGCCGGGCTCTGATATCGTCAATGCACTCGCGGATGAATTCGGTTGGGACATTTTGGATGAGGATGGCGGCATTCGCCGCAGCATCCTCGCTTCTCGAGCTTTTGCTTCTCCTGATTCGGTCGCTCGGCTCAATGGCATTGTGCATCCCGTTCTCATTGAACAGCTTTCGCTTAGGATTCTCGATCCGGTTTGTTGTACGGTTTCGTCTCCCCGTTATCCCTTTGCGGTAGTCGAGGTTTCTGCTCCGACTGGTTTTGAGGATGCATTTGGTTTGGCTGATGAAATTCTGGTCATCAGCGCCCCTTTATCAGTTCGTCGCGAGCGCGCTATTCAACGTGGTATGGAGCCATCTGATTTCGATGCCCGTTCTGCTTGCCAGCCCGAAGAGTCTGCGCTGTGCAATCTCGCTGCAACGGTGATTGACAATGCGGCAGGCGATAACTCGCTCTTTGAACAACTGGACGCATGGCTTGCGCGCCATGGGTTCCGGGATGTAGCGGATAAGGAGGAGGCCGATGCCTAAGACACGTTTCCTTACATGGTATCGCCTTATACCGCTGACTGCCGTTTTTGCCTTCGGCCTTATCTCATTCGTTTACTCGTATGCTCCTGCCGCTTTCTTTAAGCCGCTGTATCCGATTGACTACGAGGCGTATGTAAAGCAATCCAGTATTTCGCATAATCTGGATCCGTATCTGGTGTGCGCTGTCATTAAGTCGGAATCGAATTGGGATCCCGAGGCCGAGTCGAATCAGGGTGCTCAGGGATTAATGCAGCTGATGCCCGAGACTGCCCAGGATATGATCGCCAAGGGCCTTGTCGACGGTGGCGAGTATTCGGCCGACAACCTTAACGATCCGGCTACGAATATCGAGTTTGGCTGTGCGTATCTCTCGTATCTTCTAGCGTATTTTAACGGGTCGACTGACAGTGCCATTGCCGCCTATAACGCCGGCATGGGCAATGTCGACGGATGGGCGCAGCAGAGTACGTCGCTTCATAATGCAATCACCTTTCCCGAGACGCAGGCGTATCTGATTCGTGTCAATAATGCCTGGGCTCGCTACAAGACCCTCTATCCCGATCGGTTCGTATAGGACTATGCCTGCCGCCTGCGTATACTGCAGATATATGAGTTAGGAGTATCCATGGCGGAATTTGAAGTAGAACGCGTTGGTGGTGAACTTAAGCGCTTTGGCGTTGAAGGCTCTGACGTGCCGTTTAAGGTCGTGTCTCCCTATGAGCCTGCCGGTTCCCAGCCTAAGGCCATTGAATCGCTTGTGCAGGGCGTGAGGGACGGAGACCGCTATCAGGTTTTGCTGGGCGTGACTGGTTCGGGCAAGACCTTCACGATGGCAAAGACTATTGAGGCCCTGGGAAAGCCGACGCTGGTCATGGCTCCGAATAAAACGCTCGCCGCTCAGCTTGCGAGCGAGCTCAAAGAGTTCTTTCCCAACAACGCTGTGGTCTACTTCGTCTCGTACTATGACTACTATCAGCCCGAGGCGTATGTGCCGCAAAGCGATACATATATCGAGAAAGACTCCTCGATTAACGAAGAGGTCGAGATGCTGCGACATCAGGCGACCGCATCGCTGCTCTCTCGACGCGATGTGATCGTTGTCGCATCGGTCTCGTGTATCTATGGCATTGGCTCTCCTGAGGACTATGCGGGTCTGGCTCCAAACGTCGACAAAAAGGTGCCGCTCGAGCGCGATGACTTTATCCATGCACTTATCGACATTCAATATGATCGCAATGACTTTGACCTGGCACGCGGCACGTTCCGCGTGCGCGGCGATGTTGTCGACGTGTATCCGCCTTATGCCGAGCATCCGTTGCGGTTTGAGTTCTTTGGCGACGAGGTCGAGCTGATTGCCGAGATCGATGAGGTCACCGGTGAAATGCTGCGTGAGTACGAGGCCATCCCCGTATGGCCGGCATCGCACTACGTGACCGAGAAGCCGAAGGTCAAGGCGGCTCTGAAATCGATCAGCGAAGAGTGCGAGAAGCGCGTCGCGGAGCTCAAGGCGACCGACAAGTTGCTCGAGGCGCAGCGTCTGCAGCAGCGCACCGATTATGATCTTGAGATGCTCGAGACGATGGGCTTTTGCAACGGCATCGAGAACTACTCGCGTCATCTGGACGGTCGCAAACCGGGTGAGCCGCCGTTTACCCTAATCGATTACTTTCCCAAGGATATGCTCTGCATCATCGATGAGAGCCATGTGACGGTGCCGCAGATTCGCGGCATGCACGAAGGTGACCGCTCGCGTAAGGTGACGCTGGTGGAACACGGTTTTCGCCTGCCCTCGGCGCTCGATAACCGCCCGCTTCGTTTCGATGAGTTTGAGGCAAGGATACCCCAGTTTATCTATGTTTCGGCCACGCCGGGCGACTACGAGCTGCGGGTGAGCCAGAACGACGTGGAGCAGATTATTCGTCCGACCGGCCTGCTCGACCCCAAGATTGACGTGCGTCCAGTACGCGGCCAGATTGACGATCTTGAGGACGAGATTCGCGAGCGCGTTGCCCGCAAGGAGCGCGTGCTGGTGACCACGTTGACCAAGCGCATGGCCGAGGACCTGACCGACCATCTGCTCGACGCGGGCATTAAGGTCAATTACATGCACTCTGATACGGCGACAATGGACCGTGTCGAGATCCTGCGAACGCTGCGCGAGGGCAAGATCGATGTTCTCGTTGGCATCAACCTGCTTCGTGAGGGCCTGGATCTTCCCGAGGTCTCGCTGGTGGCAATTCTCGACGCCGATAAGGAAGGCTTCTTGCGCAACCGCCGTTCGCTGATTCAGACGATTGGCCGCGCGGCCCGTAACGCCGATGGCGAAGTCATCATGTATGCGGACGTTGTGACCGATTCGATGAAAGAGGCCATCGAGGAGACGCGGCGCCGCCGCGAGATTCAGATGGCATATAACGAAGAGCATGGCATTGTGCCCAAGACGGTGCGCAAGGCCATCAACGACATCTCAAGTTTTATTGCCGAAGCCGAAAAAACCGTGGGTTCCAAGGGGCGCTCGAAGGGCGACTCCCTTGGCCATGGCGCATTCTATACGCCCGATGAGTCGGGCGAGGGCGGCGTGCCGGAAACGGTGGCACCCGAGCAGACACTTGCGGAGCAGTTGGAAGAACTGCCGCATGACGAGCTTGTGCGGATCGTCGAAACCATGGAAGAGGATATGCGCAACGCTTCTGCCGCCATGGACTTTGAGGAGGCGGCGCGCCTGCGCGATGCCGTCGTTCAGATTCGGGCGATGCTCGAGGGTGCGTCTGAGGACGAGACGATCGAGCGCTTACGTTCGCAGGCCCGCAAGGGTTCCACGTTCGCATCGGGCAGAAAACGCCAGGGTGCACGGTTTAAGAAATAGCGAACAGGCCCCGAGTTCCCTGTGGAGCTCGGGGCCTGTGTCTTTTGCGTGCTGGAATTCGTGCGCTAGAGGTCTGCGATCAGGGCTTCGGCACAACGAATGCCGTCGGTGGCCGCGCTCATGATGCCGCCGGCATATCCAGCTCCCTCACCGCAAGGGTAGAGTCCCGGGGTCGACACGGCATGGCACGTTCGGTCTCGGGTGACAGTAACCGGTGAGCTCGAACGAGTCTCCACGCCGGTAAGAACGGCATCGGGGCGGTCATAGCCTCGTAGCTTTTTTCCGAGTAGGGGAAGTCCCAGGCGGAGCGAATCGATGATATGCTGCGGCAGGGCTTCGTCAATTGCCGTCCAGGTCACACCGAGCGGATAGGTGGGCTTTACCTTTCCGGGCGCCTTGCTGGCGCGTCCTGCGAGGAAATCTCCGACGAGTTGTGCCGGTGCGTTCCAGTTGGAACCACCCAGGCGATAGGCGGCCGCCTCGCAGGCACGCTGGAGCTCGATGCCGGCGAGCGGGTCATCGTTGGGAAGGTCCTCAGGCGTGACGTTAACGAGCAGGGCGGCGTTTGCGTTGCGTCCGTCGCGGGCATTGAGGCTGGCGCCGTTGACGCACAGGTGGCCCTGCTCGGAAGAGGCGGCGACAACCTGCCCGCCGGGGCACATGCAAAACGAGAACACGCTGCGGCCGTTGGGAAGATGGGCGACGAGCTTGTAGGGGGCTGCTCCGAGGGCAGGATGTCCCGCCGAGGCTCCATATTGGGCTCGGTCGATGTCGCGCTGCGGATGCTCGATGCGAACGCCCATGGCAAAGGTCTTTTGTGCGAGGGCCACGTTGTGGTCCTTAAGGAGCTCAAAAATATCGCGAGCAGAATGCCCGCAGGCGAGGATGAGGTGCTTTGTCTCAATTGGCTCGTAAGCGGCGTCTTGGGACGATTGGACATCGATACCGGTGATGGCGCCAGACGCGTCGATGCGAATGTCGACGAGCTTTGTTCGATAACGGACGACACCTCCGAGCTGCTCGATGCGCTGGGATATAGCGGTGACAACCGTGGGAAGGATGTCGGAGCCAATGTGCGGCTTGGCATCCCACAGAATATCGCGGGGCGCGCCCGCCTCGACGAAGGTTTCGAGGATAAGGCGATGGGCGGGATTTTTGGTTCCCGTATTGAGCTTGCCGTCCGAGAAGGTCCCCGCGCCGCCCAGACCAAACTGAATATTGCTCTCGGGGTCGAGGATGCGCTCCTTTAGAAAGAGGTCGATCGCCTGCGAGCGGCGAAATGCCGGGTCGCCGCGCTCGATAAGCAAGGGCTTAAGACCTGCTTTGGCGAGCGTGAGCGCAGCGAAAAGGCCGGCGCATCCGGCGCCGACAACGACAGGGCATTCTTGAGGTGCGTCGGAGACGGGGGAGGGGAATGAAGGCCCATCGTCTTCTATCGTGCGTACGCGCGAGCGGTCACGCTCGGCAACACTGTCGACCGCTTCTCGCTCGAGGTGGGGACTAGTCAGCTCAACACGAAAGCTCAGGATAAAATGGACGTCTCGTTTTTTGCGAGCGTCGATTGACTTGCGGTGGAGTTCGATGGACTTGATTTCGGAGTCCTTGCAACGTAGGATGCGCTTGGCGACTCGCTTGCCAACAATGAGGCAGGCATTTTCATCGCCGGCTTCATCGAGCGACGCGTTGACTTGGGTGATTTCGATCATCGAGGTCTCCTTAGAGGCAAGAAAGGGGCCGTCCGGTATCCCAGACGGCCCGAATGCGTTTTTGATTATAGACTGCGCGGCTACAAACTGCTTGCAGCGCGAATGCCCGAGAGCCAGGCCCACGCAAGGTTAAAGCCTCCGCAATCGGCGTCGATGTCGAGCGCTTCGCCGCAGAGGTAAAGCGGGGCGTCGACAGCGCTGCGCGCGCGTAGACTGGGTATTGAGATGCTCTCGACAGATACGCCACCACGCGTGACCTGCGCCGAGCGCTCCTCGGCTGTTCCCTCGACGAGCAACTTAAAGTGTTTGAGGATCGAGGCCAGGTGGATGACATCGTTGGAGTCTGGATGGCACTGCTCGAACGCCGTGCAGACGACGCGGGAGAGTTGCGGGGCGAGCATGCCGTCGAGCCAACGGGGATCGCGGGGCGAAAAGCCGCCGAGCAGCTCAACGCGCCGGTTGAGCATATCGAGCAGCTCGTCTTTGGAGAGGTCGGGGAAAACGTCGAGCAGGATCGTATCGCCGCGCTGGATACGACGGGAGAGGTTGAAGACAGCGACGCCCGAGATGCCGAAGGTTCGAAACAGGACTTCACCGTCTTCGTGCCAGAGCTCATTATGATTGCGGGCGAGCGTCAAGCGGGCGCGGACGCGCAGGCCATCCAACGTCTTGAGTGCCGCCCGATCGCCGACGACCGTTGCCGATACGGGGCAGAGGATGGGGCGCAGCGAAGTGAGGGGGAGGCGAAACGTATCGGCGATACCGGTGGGGTTGCCGCCCGTGGCGATAATTACGGCATGTGCCTGCAGGGCCTCGTTCTTGCGAGGGACATCGGCGAGCGCTTTCCGAAGCGAGCGGAGCTCCGATTTTCGGTCGTCGTGCTTTTTTGCCTTGAGCGCCCGCGCTGGACGGTCTATTTGGAGTGCCCAGCCTTCGGAAGTTTTGTGTGCCGAGGCAACGTTGGCTCCGCAGATTAAGGTGATACCCAGGCGGTCGCAAACATTGAGAAGCGCGTCGCGCACCGATTCGGCGCGAAGGGAGCGCGGGTACAGTCGGCCTTCCTCGGAGGTTGTCATGATGCCCAGCGAGGAGAAGAAACCCATAAGCTCTTGTTCGGGCTGGGGGCCCATGACGGATTCGACGAATGCGGGGTGGTTATACCGCTGAGGATCAATCGATTCGTTGGAGAGGTTGCAGCGGCCGTTACCGGTCGCAAGGAGCTTAAGGCCGCAGGCGACATCGCGCTCAACGATGCAGACGCTTTTGCCAGCGCGTGCGGCCGTAATGGCGGCGGCGAGGCCTGAAGCCCCGCCGCCGATTACCAGGACGTCATAGAAGGCGCTCGTGTTCACTTAGGCCTCGTCGGTCTCGTGCGGGGTAATAGCCTCGACGGCAGAGACTGCCTTGGGCAACATGCCATCGGGCAGCGCGGTCTCGACCTCGCCCTTATCGCAGGCCTCGGCGAGTGCCGGATTAATGGGAAGCTGGCCCAAGATGTCGAGGTTATAGCGCTCTGCGACCTCGGGGAGCTTGCTCTTGCCAAAGACCTCGATCTTCTTGCCGCAGTCGGGGCACTCGATATAGCTCATGTTCTCGACAATGCCCAGAATGGGGACGTTCATCTTCTCGGCCATGTTGACCGCCTTGGCGACGATCATCGAGACCAGATCCTGCGGGCTCGTGACGATGACGATGCCGTCGACGGGCAGCGACTGGAAGACGGTGAGCGCGACATCGCCTGTTCCCGGAGGCATGTCGACCAGCAGGTAGTCGATGGGGCCCCATGAGGTCTCGCTCCAGAACTGCCTAATGGCGCCTGCGATGACCGGACCGCGCCAAAGGACGGGGTCGGTCTCGTTTTGGAGCAGCAGGTTGGAGCTCATGACCTTGACGCCGTGCTCGGAGATTTCAGGCAGCATAAGGTTGCCAAGGGCATGGACGTGGCGTCCGCTCATACCGAACATCTTGGGGATGGAGGGACCGGTGATGTCGGCATCGAGGACGCCGACCTTGTGGCCGTGACGGGCAAGCTCGGTGGCGATGGCACCGGTGACAAACGACTTGCCGACACCGCCCTTGCCGGAAAGTACGGCGATGACGCGTTTGACCTCGGACAGCGTGTTCTCCTCAAATTGCGACGGCGATGTTTGTCCGCCGGCGGCCTGTGCGTGCTCGCAACCCATGTATGACTCCTTTGTATATGTTGGGGCCGGGGCCCCGTGATGTGACACGAGCGTCATTGTACCCTCGTTTGCGAGCGGGAGCCATTTACGATGCATTTGGGCCGAGCGTGCTTGCAATACGATGGGTCCAAGCGAATGGGCGGGCTTACTGAACTTTGCTGGCGAACTCGAGGTATTGCATGCGCTGCAGCTTGTCGATCGTCGAGGCGTATGGGCTGTCTTCAGATTCCAAGTCGTAGCGCAGCCCGTCGGCACCAAGGTAGCCGGCGACATTGATGGTGGGCACATCTGACCTTGTTGCAAGCAGAGCCTTTTGATAGTCGGTGAGCGGGGCGCCGATCTTATTAAGGGTAATGGCTGCAATCTCGTTTGCCCCGACGGTGTCGTAGACGTTGAGCTCGGTATTGCCGGCGATTTCATAGTTAGCCCAGACGAAATATGTCGACTGATAGATACGGAAAGCGTGGCTTGCCGTATCTTCCTGAGGGTACAGCTCGTCGTTGAGAGTCGTTGCGGCGCTCGGCTGATGGTCGCCAAAAAAGACAAGGACAACCGGTCTGCCGATATTGCGGAGCTCGTTGATAAAGTACTCGAGGTCCCGGTCGGATGCGTTGATGCAGGTAAGATAGGTGTTGAGCGCGCTATTGGCACCCTCGCTGGCTCCCTCGACCCAATAGTTTGTCAGCTCCTCGGCGGGAACGGTGCCATAGTCGTAGCCGCCGTGATTTTGCATCGTGACATCGAAGATGAACTGCGGGGCTTCGTCGGTTCTAAGCAGGTCGAGTATCTTGTCGTAGGTGGCGTAGTCGCATACGCCGGCATGGTAACAGGGCGCACCTTCGAAATCGCCGATTGAAAGAAAGTCTCCAAAGCCCAGCTGCTGATAGATTTTATCTCGATGGTAGTTGACGGGGTTTTGCGGGTGCATAGCGGTAGCGGTATACCCAAGCTCCTTAAGGTCCTTTGCCAGGCTGTTGACGCCATTCATCTGATACAGCTGATAGGGGATCTTGCCTAATCCGACAAAGGCCGTTGTCGCTCCGGTCAAAAATTCGAATTCGGAGTTTGCCGTTCCGCCACCGGTGACCGAAGCGAGCATGGTGCCGCGAACAAGTGTGTCGGGAAGCGAGTTGTAGAATGCGGGGCCGGTGTACCCGGCCGCCTGGAGCTGCTCAAAGCACGAAAGGTCGCTAAAACTCTCGTTCATGACGGCAACAATCGTCGGCTTGATTTCATTGAACTGGGCAACGGCCGCCGCGCGCTGCTCGCTCGAGCCATACGTGCTGTCGTAGGTGGCGGCGAGCTCCTGCTCGATGCTCTGCGCCTCATCGGGCGTATAGTCTTCGGGCTTCTCAATGGGCAACTCGTTGACCATTTCGGTGAACGAAGTGATAAAACCCTGAGACGCGTACGTGGTGATGGGCTGCCAACGGTCAAATCCAAAATTCAGCGCCTGCTCCAAGTCGATGTTGGAAAAGCCCGAGAGCCCCACAACGGTCACTAGCAGAAAAGCGCAGAGGTTAGCGGCGATTGCGGGGAAGACATGGGTGGGCGTACGGAGCTTTCTCGGTCGGATAAGCGAAAGAAGCCCCAGGGAAATCTCTAGCAGGGCGAGAGAGGTTACGATTCCGGCGGTAAAGGTAAACTCGTATCCCTCGCTCACTTCCATTGCGGTGCCAAGGGCCAAGATATCGCTTGGCAGGATGGCCTCGCCTTTAAACGTTATGACGAAGTGCTCGGCAATGCCAAGGATGCAACAGGCGACGGGCACGAGGGCCATGACGCCTCCATGACGCTGTCCCAGCAAATAAAGGGAGAGCAGAACCGTCGCGAGCAGCCCGACGGAAAACCCGAATGAGTTGGCGGGAATGCGATAGAACGTTTCGTTACAGGCAATTTCGAGTGAAACGAACGAGAGCGCTGAAACAGCGGCGATGACAAGGATGTCACGGCAAATACAGGCAACCGTTCCCGTCGCAAGATCGGTTTGGTCGATAAGTCCCGAAACCAAGGGCTCGACAAGAAGTATGACGGCGGTAGCACCGAGCGCCGAATAAGAAAGGACCCATAGGGAATTGTCCTCATTTACGAGCAATTGATTCGTAATCCATGCAGCTACCATGCCGAGCGGGATGAGGAGCGTCGCGCACCAAAAGACGCGGGCAATGGGCGGCTTTTCATTGTGTTTGATTGAAAAATATACGCGCACCACGACGATGGCCACGATAAGGACGGCGATGAATATGGGCAGATTGGCCATGTCGCTCGAAGTGATTTCAAGGGGGATATCTTCGGTCATGGACGTTCCTCTGTTACAGCAAATTAAGTTCAGTAGTAGATTACTGTAACCTTTCCACGGCATTTCGAGAAACAAAGCACCCGATACGCAAAGCTAAAGGTCTGCGAATCTTGTATTACGAACATCTGTGCGCGTCGAGTGCGCTAAACTCATCGACAGTATGATTCGATGCAATAGGAGGCAAGGAGCTTCCATGTCTGATTCTTCTATCGTTATTCGCGGCGCTCGTGAGCACAACCTCCGTGATATCGATGTTTCCATTCCGCGCGACCAACTCGTGGTCATTACCGGTCTTTCTGGCTCGGGCAAGAGTTCGCTGGCATTTGACACTATCTATGCCGAGGGCCAGCGTCGATACGTCGAGAGCCTTTCGAGCTATGCGCGCCAGTTCTTGGGCCAGATGGACAAACCCGACCTGGATTCAATCGACGGCCTTTCGCCGGCGGTGTCGATCGACCAAAAGACGACGTCTAAAAACCCTCGCTCGACGGTTGGCACCGTAACCGAGATTTATGACTATCTGCGCCTGCTGTTCGCCCGTGTGGGCACCCCGCACTGTCCCGAATGCGGCCGCGTCATTGAGCGCCAGACGACCGACCAGGTTGCCGACAAAGTCTTGGCGGCGGGGGAGGGTCGCCGCGCGTTTGTGCTGGCACCGGTGGTGCGCGGGCGAAAAGGCGAGTACACCAAACTGTTTGAGGACCTTCGCGCCGAGGGCTTTAGCCGCGTGCGTGTCGACGGCGAGGTGCGCTCGCTTGACGACCCTATCGATCTGGACAAGAAGTTCAAGCACGATATCGAGGTCGTGGTCGACCGTATCGTGATCCGTGAGAATTCTCTGGGCCGTATCGCCGAGTCTGTTGAGCAGGCGACCGCGCTGGCTCACGGCAATGTAAACGTGTATATGCTGCCCGATCGTGATGCTCCCGAGGGGACCGAGGGCGAGCTGCTGGAGTATTCGTTGGCACTGGCGTGCCCGGAGCACGGGCACTCCATCGACGACCTACAACCCCGCGACTTTTCGTTCAACGCTCCCTATGGCGCATGTCCTGAGTGCGACGGCCTGGGCTTTAAGAAAACCGTTGATGCCGAGGCGCTGATTGAGGATCCCTCGAAGTCCATTGCCGACGGAGTCTTTGGTAGCCTGTTTGGCAATTCGAACTACTATCCGCAGATTTTTGCTGCGGTCTGCAAACACTTTAAGGTGAGCGCCGATACGCCGTGGGAGGACTTGCCCCCTCGCGTGCGTCGTGCATTTTTGGATGGCCTGGGCGATACGAAGATCTCGGTCGACTACCAAAAGCTTGACGGACGTCGCAGCCAGTGGGATACCAAGTTTTCGGGCGTTCGCAACATCCTGTACGAACGCTATACCGAGACGACGAACGAGAACACCAAGGCGCGCTTGGAGAAGTACATTCGCGAGGAACCGTGCTCGAGCTGCCACGGCGCTCGTTTGCGCCCTGAGATGCTCGCCGTCACCGTGGGCGGCAAGTCCATTTACGAGGTTTGTTGTCTGTCGTGCCGTGAGTCGCTCGAGTTTTTTGAGGGCCTGGAGCTCACCGAGCGCCAACAGTTTATCGGCGGCCGTATCGTCAAGGAAATCCTGGAGCGCTTGCGTTTTCTGGTCGATGTTGGACTCGACTATCTGACACTCGATCGTGCCTCGGCGACGCTTTCCGGTGGCGAGGCACAGCGTATTCGACTGGCGACGCAGATCGGCGCGGGTCTCATGGGCGTGCTCTATATTCTGGACGAGCCCTCGATCGGTCTTCATCAGCGTGACAACGAGCGCCTGATTAAGACGCTCGAGCGCCTGCGCGATATCGGCAATACCGTTATCGTTGTCGAACACGACGAGGATACAATCCGTGCCGCCGACTACGTGATCGACATGGGGCCCGGAGCCGGCGTCAACGGCGGGCACGTAGTCGCGGCGGGAACGCCTGCCGATATCATGGCGTGTCCTGAGTCGATGACGGGCGCTTACCTGACCGGTAAACGAATGATTCGGGTGCCTGATGAACGGCGCAAGCCCGGTCGCGGCTGCCTTAAAATTACGGGCGCTCGAGCCAACAACCTCAAAAACGTTACCGCCAAGATCGAGTTTGGTACGCTTACGGTTGTTACCGGCGTGTCGGGATCGGGCAAGAGCTCCCTGGTTACCGACACCATTGCGCCTGCCCTTACGAATGTCATTCACCGTTCGACGCGCCCTGTGGGTCCGTATAAGAAAATCGAGGGCATCGAGTGTATCGATAAGGTTATCGATATCGACCAGTCGCCGATTGGCCGCACGCCGCGTTCCAACCCTGCTACCTATATCGGCCTGTGGGATGATCTTCGCGCGCTGTTTGCGAGTACGCCGGAGTCGAAGGCGCGCGGCTACTCGCCGGGTCGTTTCTCCTTTAATGTGAGTGGCGGGCGCTGTGAGGCGTGCAAGGGCGACGGACAGATCAAGATCGAGATGCACTTCCTTCCCGATATCTACGTTCCCTGCGAAGCCTGCGGCGGTAAACGCTACAACCGCGAGACACTCGAGGTCACCTACCGTGGCAAGACCATCTCGGACGTGCTCGACATGAGCGTCACCGAGGCGCTGGCCTTCTTTGGGAATATCCCGCAGATTAAGCGCAAGCTCCAGACGCTGTACGATGTAGGCTTAGGCTACGTGAGCCTGGGCCAGCCCGCCACGACGCTCTCGGGCGGCGAGGCGCAGCGTGTGAAGCTCGCCAAGGAGCTTCATCGACGCCAGACGGGCAAGACGTTCTATATTTTGGACGAACCGACGACCGGCCTTCATTTTGAGGACGTCCGCCAGCTGCTCGATGTGCTGCAGCGCTTGGTCGATGCGGGCAACACGGTGCTGGTGATTGAGCACAACCTTGATGTCATCAAGGTTGCCGACCGCCTGATCGATATGGGTCCCGAGGGCGGTAACGGCGGCGGAACCGTCGTGGTTTCGGGCACACCGGAGCAGGTTGCGGACTGTCCGCAGAGTTATACGGGCAAGTTTTTGGCGCCGTTGCTCAGGCGTGACCGGGAGCGTCAGGCTCAACTTGATGCTCAATAAATAGGCGATTCAGTTTATGGGCGCCATCGACTCCTTGTGATTCGATGGCGCTTGCTGTGCCGAAGTGACGTATGCAGTCGAATTGGACATATACTTAATCCTTGCGTCCGAATGCGAGGGAAAGGATATGTCATGGCAAAGGCTGTAAAGACGCCAAAAACCAATGCGATGCGCGAGCTGGAAAGCGCCGGCATTTCCTATGTTCTACATACGTACGAAGACGATGGTGATGAGTCGGTGGGCCTGGGGGTCGCGATTTCGGAGCAGCTTGGCGAGGAGCCCGGTCAAGGATTTAAGACTTTGGTCTGCGTGACGCCGTCCAACGACTATGTCGTGTGCTGCATCCCTGTTGCCGACGAGCTCGATCTAAAGTCCGCCGCGCGTGCCGCGGGGGAGAAGTCCTTGGCCATGATGCATGTGAAGGATTTGCTTGCGGCGACTGGCTACGTTCGCGGCGGCTGCAGCCCGGTCGGTATGAAAAAACGCTACCGGACGCTCATTGATGAGACATGCGTCCTTTGGGATACCATTTTTATTTCGGGAGGCAAGCGTGGTTATCAGCTCGAGCTTGCACCCGATGATTTAATTGCATTTTGCGGGGCGACGGTTGCCGCGATTACGAGAGAGGACTGAGCGATGCCGCAGGAAGAATTGAAGCGCGGAGCTCATTTTGCAAAAGAATCTGCGCCTCAGACGCCCTCATCCGAAGCTTCTTCGTCGCGAGATGACACTGACGACATGGGCTCGTCGGACTACTCCACGGTTGGTCGTTCCGCCGGGCTTATGACCATACTGACCATCGTGTCTCGCGTTACCGGTTTTATCCGAACGTGGGCAATGGCGGCCGCTATCGGCATGTCGCTACTCTCGTCCTCCTATCAGGTCGCCAACAACCTGCCCAATATGCTCTACGAACTCGTGATGGGTGGCATGCTCGTGACGGCGTTTTTGCCCGTGTACATGGGCGTGAGGCGTGAGCAGGGTCGCGAGGCCTCGAACGAGTACGTGGGCAACCTGCTCGGCATTCTGCTTTTGGTGCTGGGTGGCATTTCGTTGCTGGGGACCGTGTTCGCCCCGGGCTTTATCTGGACGCAATCGTTCCTTTCGGGTGACGGCGGCAGCATGGATACCGCTGCGTTCATGTTCCGTTTCTTTGCCATCCAGATTCTGTTTTATGGTTTGGGCTCGGTGTTCTCGGGCGTTCTCAACGCACACCGCGACTACTTCTGGTCGACGTTTGCCCCGGTCCTCAACAATGTGATCGTCATCGCGAGCTTTATGGGTTTTGCGCCCGTGTCCGCACAGTTTGGCGAACGTGCCGGCATCATCTTGATTGCGGCCGGTACGACCCTCGGTGTCTTTGTTCAGATGGCATGTCAGATCCCCGCGCTTGGCAAGCACGGCGTGCATCCCCATATCCATATCGACTTTAAGGACCCCGCGTTGCGTCAGACGATTGCGCTCGGTATCCCGACGCTGCTCGCCACGGTGTGCATGTTTGTCTCGACTTCTATCACCAACGCTGCCGCGCTGGTGGTCCAGCCCGAGACTGGCCCTTCCGTCATCGCCTATGCGCGCCTGTGGTACACGCTTCCCTACGCGCTGATTGCCGCCTCGCTTTCGACGGCGCTCTATACCGAGCTCTCTCACGACGCACAGGAGAAGGATTACGACAGCGTTCGCACGGGCATTTCGCGTGGCGTCGCCCAGATGCTGTTCTTCCTGATTCCGTTCGCGCTGTACCTGATTGTCTTCGCGCGTCCGCTCAACATGATTTACTGTGCCGGCAAGTTTGATGAGTCCGGCGTGGCGCTGGTGTCCGAGTTCCTTGTCTACCTGGCGTTCTCGCTGCCGCTCTACGGCGTGGTCGTATTGATGCAGAAGAGCTTCTCTGCTTTGCTCGACATGAAGCCCTATAGCCGCTATTGCCTGTATTCCGCCATCGGCCAGGCCGGCTCGGTTCTGCTGTTTGGCGTTGTGCTGGGCTTCGGTATGCCGGCAATCGCGCTTTCGTATGTCGTCGACTACGTGATCTTGGTCGGTTGTTCGCTGTGGTGGCTGCGTCGTCGTCTGCGTGGCCTTCAGGTCAAATCTATCCTGCATGGCGGTTTCTTTGGCCTTTTGCTCGGTGGCCTGGGTGCTGCCGCAGGCGCCGGCGTCTTGTGGGCGCTTGAGCACTTTGTCGGCGCACTTGGCGGCTCGATTCTGATTACTCTTGGCTACGTTTGCGTTGCCGGTGCCGTCTCGCTTGCTGTTACCTTTGGCCTTGCCGTCGTCCTTAAGATGCCCGAGGTCTCGGCGCTGCTTCGTCGCAAGTAGGTGCGTGTGGCCGGTCACGACAACATTCCAACACTCGCCGAGCAGGTTTCGCGCGTTCCCACGCAGCCCGGATGTTACCTTTGGAAAGATGCCAAGGGCGATGTCATCTACGTTGGCAAGGCAAAAAACCTGCGTTCCCGTATGCGCCAGTACGTGACACTGCAGGATGAGCGTCAAAAGATCCCGCTGATGATGCAGCTGGTGGCGAGCTTTGACTATATCGTGGTGGAGACCGAGCATGAGGCGTTGGTGCTCGAGCGCAATTTGATTGGTCAGTACCATCCGTACTTTAACGTTGACCTCAAGGATGACAAGAGCTACCCCTTTATCGCCATTACAAAGGGCGACCTGTATCCCGCTATCAAATATACGCGCGAGCGTCATAAGCCGGGAACGCGTTATTTTGGTCCCTATACCGATAGCCGTGCGGCACGTGAGACGATAGATACGCTGCGCAAGGTTATCCCCATCTGCTCCGCATCCTGTGCGGAGTGGCGTCGTTGTCGTCGTATCGTCGAGTCCCACAGGGGCGAGGAAGACATCGTCAATATGATTTGCGCGCAAAACGGGCGTCCCTGCTTTGACTACCATGTCGGGCGCGGCCCGGGTGCGTGTGTCGGCGCGATTTCTCCTACGGACTATGCCAAGAACGTCAAACGTGTCGAACGTTTTTTGTCGGGCCATCGCAAGGATGTCGTCGATGAGCTGACCTCCGAGATGACGGATGCCGCCGAGGCGCTCGACTTTGAGCGCGCGGCACGCGTCAAACGTCGTTTGGAGGTCATCAGGGGTCTGGACGATCGTCAGCAAGTCGTTTTTCCCTCCAGTGTCGATATCGATGTCATCGGTTTCTATCGCGAGGAGACCATCTCTGCCGCTTGCGTCTTCGTCGTTCGCGAGGGCCGAACAGTTCGCACCTGCGAGTTCATTCTCGACAAGGGCTTTGATGTTGACGAGGAAGAGCTCCAGTCGGGCTTTCTTAAGCGCTATTACGATGAGACGGCTGATATTCCAGCTGAGATAAACCTCTCTGTCGAGCTTGAGGATGCGGAGGCGCTGGGGGAGTGGCTTGCAGGCAAGCGCGAGCGTTCCTGCCATCTCCATAGGCCGCAGCGTGGCGAAAAGCACCGTTTGCTCGATATGGCATCCAAAAATGCGCGCCATGCCCTCATGCGCTACATGATGCGAACGGGGTACGCTGACGACCGCACCAATCAAGCGCTCCTGGAGCTCGAAAGCGCGCTGGCGCTGCCGGCGCCGCCGATGCGTATCGAGTGCTTCGATATCTCGACCCTGCATGGAACCTTTACCGTCGCCTCGATGGTGGTGTTTACCAACGGACGCGCCGACAAGAGCCAGTACCGTCGTTTTAAAATTCAGGCCGAATTGGACGAGGCAAACGACTTCGTGTCGATGTCCGAGGTTTTGGGACGACGCTATGCTCCCGAGCGCATGGCCGACGAGCGCTTTGGCTCGCGCCCCGATTTGCTCGTTGTCGATGGCGGTAAGCCGCAATTGACCGCTGCGATCAAGCAACTTGAGGCTCTTGGGCTCGATATACCAGTTTGTGGCTTGGCAAAGGCCGATGAGGAGGTTTTCGTGCCTTGGGACGAGACTCCCGTCGTGCTGCCGACCGGGTCTGCTTCGCTCTATCTAATTAAACAGGTGCGCGATGAATCGCACCGTTTTGCAATCACATTCCATCGTGAGTTGCGTGATAAAGCCATGACAGTTTCGGTACTCGATGACGTTCCAGGCGTGGGACCCACCAGAAAACGTGCCCTTATGCGCCATTTTGGCTCGATGAAGCGTTTGCGCGCGGCGAGCGAGCAAGAGATCGCGGAAGTTCGCGGCATACCTGCCGATGTTGCCAAGGCGGTCCACGAGGCGCTCGTTGCGTGGAATGCCGAGCGCGCCGAGGCGGCGGCTGGCCATTCCGATAGCTAAACACGAGCCTAAACAACTGATATACATGATTGCGCGATTTTCAACCATTTATTTCGCCATGATTGCCTGCTGGTTTCGGGTTTTATTAACGCTAAAACGTTTGACTAACCCAAGCGAAAACCCTGCTATCCTGCGGGTTGACGAAGACTGATATCTCACCTCGCCGATACATACTGTCTGGCGAATCGTTTGTCAACGAATTCGGTGAACGGTAGTAAATACCGTTCAAGCGTATGTATGTATCGGTCGCCGAGCGCGGCACCTCAGTTGGGTTCGTCGGTAGGTAAGGTATATATCGTCCGCAAGTTGCGCGGGGGCAAGTCTAGGTGCTCCCGAGTAAGATTCTCTATTGATAGGAGAAAACATGGCCATCATCAACAAGGGTATGTCCAGGCGTTCGTTCCTCGGCCTCACCGGCAGCGTCGCTGCTGTCGCAGGGCTTGGTCTCACCGGCTGCGGTGGCAGCTCTAACGACGAGGGTTCCGCTTCCGGTTCCACCGATTCCGCTAACCGTGGCGGCGGCGTGATCACCGCTGGTTCCGCTTACGCTCCGTCCAGCTTCGATCCCGCCAGCACCGGCTCCGCTGTGGGCCTGGGTGCTAACTGGCACGTCGTCGAGGGCCTCTACGGCATCGATTACCACGACTACAGCACCTTCAACGAGCTCGCCACCGACGATCCCAAGTCTGTGGACGACACCACTTTCGAGGTCACCATCCGCAAGGGCGCCAAGTTCTCCGATGGCACCGAGGTCACCGCTGACGATGTCGTTGCCTCCTACACTGCTTGCGCCGCTTCCGCTACCTATGCTCCGTTCTTCCAGCCCTTCGAGTCCATCGAGGCCAAGGACGCCAGCACCGTGACGGTCAAGACCAAGGTCCCCAACTTCTCCCTGCTCAAGGATCGTCTGGCCATCGTCCGCGTTACCCCGGCCACCCAGACCGAGGAGGATCGCGCCAAGCAGCCGATCGGTTCCGGCCCCTGGATGTACGACTCTATCTCCGATACCGAGATCACTCTGGTTCCCAACCCCGAGTACAACGGTGAGTATGCTGCCGAGGATAAGAAGATCCAGTACAGCATCCTGACCGACCCCACCGCTCGCGTTACCGCTCAGCAGGAGGGCTCCACGCTCGTTATGGAGCTCGTTACCGCTGACGCCGTCGACCAGCTCGAGAGCGCCGGCTGCAAGATCGATAACGTTCAGGGTTTCGGCACCCGCTTCATCATGTTCAACGTCGCCAAGGAGCCTTGGAACAACGTCAAGGTCCGTCAGGCCGTCATGTATGCGCTCGACACCGAGAAGATGGTCAGCAACACCTTCGCCGGCCTTGCTACCGCTGCCAGCTGCTACCTGCCCAAGAGCTTCACCAACTATCATGAGGCTTCCACGGTGTACAAGACCGACGCCAAGAAGGCTAAGAAGCTCATCGAGGAGTCTGGCATCACCCCGGGTGCCATCACCCTGCGCACCACCGACAACGAGCAGATTAAGGGCATGGCCGCCCAGGTCAAGAACGACCTCGACGCTCTCGGCTTCGATGTGACCATCCAGACCGATACCTCGCCGGCTACCTACGCTGCCATTGACGGCGGCGAGGCCTACGATATCCTCCTTGCCCCTGGCGATCCTTCCTGCTTCGGCGCTGATCCCGACCTGCTGCTCAACTGGTGGTACGGCGACAACGTCTGGATGCAGACCCGTTGCCCGTGGAAGGAGTCCGCTGAGTGGCAGAAGCTCCACGGTCTCATGGACGAGGCTCTTGCCGCCGAGGGCGACGAGCAGCAGAAGAAGTGGAACGAGTGCTTCGACATCATTGCCGACAACGCCGTTCTGTACCCCGTTGTCCACGTCAAGACCGTCTCCGCTTCCTGGGACGATCCGTCCACTGCGCCCAACGGCGAGGCCCTCGATGGCTTCAAGGGCATCGGCACGACGAGCATGTCCTTCAGGGGCGTTGCGACCGTCAAGGCGTAAGACTCGCTTGAGTCTGTATGCAGGATGTCGGTCGTTGGGACCGTATCCTCATAGTTGAAACAAAGACCCGGGCGGCAACGATGTCGCTCGGGTCTTGTAATGAGTATCCGTACTCATATACCAGTTGGTCCTACCGACAAAAGAAAGGGGAGAGAACGTGAACAACTTGCTACGTTTGATTGGAAGGCGTCTTGTGGCGCTGCCGATCATGGCATTGGGCGTCACCGTCCTGGTGTTCTTCCTTATGTCGTTCTCCAAGACCGACCCCGCCTACACGGCGTTGGGTGACGGTGCCTCGCCCGAGGCGGTTGCCGAGTACCATGAGAAGTATGGTCTGGACGACCCCTGGCCCGTGCGCTACGTGCGCTATATGGGCGATTTGATCCATGGCGACATGGGCACCTATGGTGCTGCTCGCAACTCCGTTGCCAAGCGCATCTCCACGGCCCTGCCCGTCACGATGCAGCTGACCTTCATCGGTCTTGCCATCGGTGCGGTCGTTTCGTTTTTGCTCGGCGTCATCGCGGCACTGTATCGCGACAAATGGCCGGACCAAGTGATCCGCGTCTTTTCCATCGCCGGCTTGGCAACCCCGTCGTTCTGGCTTGCCGTTCTGTTGATCCTGCTGTTCTCTTCCTACCTTAAGGTGCTCCCGGCATCGGGTGCTCTGCCTCACTTCACCACGAATCCGGTTGGCTATCTGGGACGTATGATCATGCCCGCCATCGCCTTGGCATTTCCGCTGACGGGCCAGATGACTCGTATCGTGCGTACCGCCATGGTCGAGGAGCTCGACAAGGATTATGTCCGTATGGCTCGCGGCGCCGGCGTTCCCGAGAAGGTCGTCGTCGGCATCAATGTTCTTCGCAATGCGCTGATCACCCCGGTCACCACCCTCGGTCTTAAGATCGGTTACCTCATGGGCGGCGCCGTCGTCATCGAGGTTATCTTCAACCTCCCCGGCATGGGCACCGCGATTCTGCAGGGCGTTCAAGGCAACGAGGCGAACCTGGTTCAGGGCGTCGTTATCGTCGTTGCTCTTGCCTTCATCATCATCAACATCGTGGTTGACATGCTCTACCTGCTCATCAACCCGCGCATCAGGACGGTGTAGATTATGGTAAAGATTCGAGAGAAGCAAACCGAGCAGCTCGAGAAGGCTGCCTCCAAGGGGCTCAAGCTCGGTGGCTGGAAGAAGATGACGCTGTCTTCTAAGATTGCCGCCGTCGTGCTGGTGCTGGTCGCCCTGACTGCGATCCTGGCGCCCCTTCTTGCCCCCTATAGCCCGGTCGAGATCTTTACGGCTCGCCAGGCTCCCGGCAACGGATTTATCTTCGGTACCGACGATAAGGGTCGCGACATTCTGTCGCGTATGCTCTACGGCGGTCGTTACTCGCTGATTATCGGCTTTGGCGCCACTGCCATGGCTCTGGTCTGCGGCTCGGTCGTGGGCGCCCTTGCAGCGGTTTCGCGCAAGGCCGTCTCCGAGACGATCATGCGTATCCTGGACATCATCATGTCCATCCCGGGCATCGCCCTCGCGGCCGTCTTCGTCTCCATCCTGGGCAACTCCGTGCCGTCGATCATCTTCGCCATCGGCTTTATGTACACTCCGCAGATTGCCCGTATCGTACGCGCCAACATCGTGTCCGAGTACGGCGAGGATTATGTCCGCGCGGTCATCGTTTCCGGCGCCAAGGCTCCGTGGATTTTGATCAAGCATGTTCTGCGTAACTGCATCGCCCCGATCATGGTCTTCACCGTTACCCTGGTCGCCGACGCCATCATCTTCGAGGCCTCGCTGACCTTCATCGGCGCTGGTATCCAGGAGCCCACCGCTACCTGGGGCAACATCCTCGCCGACGCCCGCGGCGGCGTGCTCGCCGGCCGTTGGTGGCAGGCGCTGTTCCCGGGCCTGGCCATCATGATCACCTGCCTGGCGCTCAACATCCTCTCCGAGGGCATTACCGACGCCATGGCCGCTGCGCCCTCCGCTGCCCTGGATCCTACCGATTCCTCCAAGCGTCGCGAGGCCGACCTGCTGGTCTCCGACCCCGTTCGCGCCTACAAGGAGCAGGCCCAGTCCCTCTCCGCTCGCCTTGGCGCCCTGCGCGATGTCGAGCTCAAGCGTGACGATCGCCACGTGCCCGACGAGTCCGTTGAGCCGATTCTCTCGGTCCGCGACTTCTGCATCCAGTTTGAGCATCACGGTGATATCAACGTCGTCGACCATGTCAACTTTGACGTTCGTCCTGGTCAGACCATGGGCCTGGTGGGCGAGTCCGGTTGCGGTAAGTCCATCACCACGCTGGCCATCATGGGCCTGACCGACGATGACGAGCATCTTTCCGGCGAGGTTCTTTGGGAGGGCCGTGACCTGCTCAAGATGAGCAAGAAGGAGTGGTTCGGCCTGCGCGGTACCGATATCGCTATGGTCTATCAGGACGCCCTGTCCTCGCTTAATCCCTCCATGCTCATCTCTGCCCAGATGAAGCAGCTCACCAAGCGCGGCGGAACCCGCAGCGCCGAGGAGCTCCTGGAGCTCGTCGGCCTCGATCCCAAGCGCACGCTCGAGAGCTATCCGCACGAGCTTTCCGGCGGCCAGCGTCAGCGTGTCCTGATCGCTATGGCCCTTACCCGCGACCCCAAGCTGGTCATCTGCGACGAGCCCACGACCGCTCTGGACGTTACCGTCCAGAAGCAGGTCATCAAGCTGCTCAACGATCTTCAGGCCAAGCTCGGCTTTGCCATGATCTTCGTTTCGCATGACCTGGCTCTGGTCGCCGAGGTTGCCCATAACATCACGGTTATGTACGCTGGCCAGGTTATCGAGCAGGCACCCACCAAGGAGCTGCTCACCAACCCGATCCACGAGTACACCCGCGGTCTTCTGGGTTCCGTTCTGTCCATCGAGAGCGGTTCGGGTCGCCTGCACCAGGTGCCCGGCGCCGTTCCGAGCCCGCGCGATTTCCCCAAGGGCGATCGCTTCGCGCCCCGCTCGAGCCATCCGCGTATTGGCCTGGACACCCGTCCGGTCTTCAAGCGCGTGCCCGGTACCGAGCACTTCTATTCCGAGCTCCCCGACGAGGTGCTCAAGGCAAATGGTTTGACCCCTCACGCGGAGGTGATGTAGATGAGCGAGACCGCAGTCAACGGCGTCGAGCCGATCATCTTCCTTGATGACGTCCACGTCACCTTTAGGACCCGTACCGGCTCGATTCTGCACCCCAACCTGGTTCACGCCGTCCAGGGTGTAACGATTAAGCTCATGCCCGGTCAGACGATCGGCATCGTCGGCGAGTCCGGTTGCGGTAAGTCCACCACCGCCAACGTCATGTGCGGCCTGCAGGCCCCCACGAGCGGCAAGGTCTACTTTAAGGGCAAGGACGTTACCAAACGTACCGCCGAGGACCGTCGCCACATGGGTCGCGTCATCTCGGTCGTGTTTCAAAACCCGGCCACGGCGCTCAATCCCCGCATGGTCGTTCGCGAGCAGCTGCTCGACCCTATGCGCGTCCACAACCTGGGTACCGAGGCCGAGCAGGAGAAGCGCGTCAAGGAGCTCTTGGAGCTCACCGGTCTGCCCAGCTCCGCCGCCGAGGTTCTTCCCGGTCAGCTTTCGGGCGGCCAGCGTCAGCGCGTCGCAATTGCCCGTGCCCTGTCGCTGAACCCCGATGCCATCATCGCCGACGAGCCCACCTCGGCTCTGGACGTTTCGGTCCGCGCGCAGATTCTGAACCTGCTGACCGACCTTAAGAAGGAGCTCGGCCTGGCCATGGTGTTCATCAGCCATGACATCCAGACGGTCCGCTATATCTCTGACGACATCATCGTTATGAATGGCGGCAGGATCGTCGAGCAGGGCGAGGCCAAGCAGGTCTTCCAGCACCCCCAGGACCCCTACACCAAGATGCTGCTCGGCGCTGCGCCGTCGCTGCTGCACCCCAAGCTCGGCGAGTAGCCTCGCTTTCCCTCCCGTGCGCCCGGTTCCCTTGCCGGGCGCACCTCCGTTGCGATTTCGAAAGGTTGGGTTCACGAGCCATGCCAAGTGCTCAGGAGCTACAACATCAATTTGGTGAATATCGAGGCGCCATGCCCCGTCCATCAGATTTCGATTTCTTTTGGAAGGATCGCATGGCCGAGGCCGACGCCGTCGGGCTTGACTATGCGATTGAGACGGCATCGGTCGCCGATGCCGCGACCTGCCAGCTTTTCGACCTCTGGTATACCGGTATGTGTGGCGCGCGCCTGCATGCCAAGTACCTTAAACCCGTCTCGGACGAGCCCGTGCCATTGGTACTTCAGTTCCATGGGTATCCGGGTGCAAGCCGCAGCTGGTTTGAGCAGGCGTCGTTTGCGGGCATGGGCATGGCACTCATCGCCCTCGACTGCCCCGGCCAAGGAGGTCCCTCCGAGGACATTGGTGGATTTGAGGGCACAACGGTTGCCGGGCATATCGTCGCCGGTATCGACGGCGACCCTGCCAACCTCTACTATGTCCGCTTACACCAAGATATTCGAATCCTGTGCCGCATCGTTCGCGAGCTCGAGGGCATCGATCTTGCGCGTGTGTTTGTGAACGGCGCGTCGCAGGGCGGCGGTTTGGGCATTGCGACCTGTGCGCTTAACAGCGAGCTTATCAATCGCGCCGCCATCCTCTATCCCTTCCTGTCAGATTTCCGCCTGGTCTGGGATTTGGATGCCGACGACATTGCCTACGAGGGCCTGCGCTATTGGTCTCGCTGGTTTGATGAGGACTCGACTCGTATTGACGAAGCCTATGCCAAGCTGGCGTACTTCGATTCCAAGAACTTTGCCCCTATGGTCAAATGCCCCGTGCTGTTTGGCACCGGCACAGCCGATATCGTCTGTCCGCCAGCGACGCAGTTTGCGGTCTATAACAACCTGACCTGCGAAAAGCGTCATGAGTTCTTTGAAGGCTTTGGCCACGAGGAGATTCAGGATTTTGACGATCTGATCATTCCGTTTTTCTGCAAGGGAGGGGAGGCTCATGTCTAAGTGCGAGAGCAATGTTGACGAGCTGATTGTCCCCGGGCTTGTGGGAATTCCTGGAACGGTTTCGTCAAGGCTCGCAGAATATCGGGACTGGCGCGGTGATGTCCAAGCAGATGTTTCTGATTTAGAGACATGCGCTTCGAATCTTGAGATTCAAGGCCTGGCCATTACGGCGATTGACTTTGTTAACCCCTGCGCCCGTTACTCGGAGGTCTCCTTTGAGCTCGGTGACGATGCGATTCACGCTCGTTTGATCGAGCCTGTCGGTCGTGCCCGAGTATCTGAGCGCGTGCCGCTGTGCCTGATGTTCCACGACATCGATCGGCCTGTGCGCGGCTGGCATCACATGACGAGATTTGCCGCCATGGGGTATGCCGTCCTCGCGCTGGATGACGATGTTGCTGGTGCGGACGACCTGCAGCGGGGGATTTCTTCGCCCGCTTTTGTCGAGCGCGTCCGTTGGGGTTGCGCGCTGGCGAAGGTGGCGCGCAATCTTGATGGCATGGACCCCGACCGCATCTTTGCATGGGGCGAGGGCCTTGGTGGCGGTGTCGCTTTGGCGGTCTCCGCCTTGGATAAGTGTGGCCTTGCCTGCACGGCGGTTGCCAATCCAATTCCCGGTGGCCTTGAGACGCTGTCGTCTCGGGTGCGCGGATCGGTGCTCATGGGCACATCGCTCATGGATGCCGCGAGCGACCCCAAGGGCCAGTTTGCTGTATTCAACGGTCTTGAGTGTGACCGGAGGCATATCATCTATGCCAAATACGCTCACGAGCGCATCAATGCGTTCGAAAACGAAGTCGTCGACTTCTTTAACCAAACGTTCTACCCGTGTTCTTTGGCCTAGACGGCCTGGACACTGCCAACAAGAGTGGGCGGCATAGGGCCGCCCGCCAGACAACTAAGGAGATTCTTGTGGCAACTCAGAAATTCACCGGCGTTATCCCTCCCGTCGTTGTTCCCGATACCGAAGATCACCAGCTCGATGTTGTCTCCTTTGAGCGCAGCATCAACCGCATGATCGACGCCGGCGTCGATGGACTGTTCTTCCTGGGATCCTCGGGCGAGGTCGTCTTCTCCACCGACGAGCGCCGTCGCCAGATTATCGCCGAGGCCGTCCGTATCGTCGACCACCGCGTGCCTGTTCTGGTCGGCATCATCGATACCGAGACCGAGCGCATGATCGAGCACGGCAAGGTCGCTCAGGAGCTGGGCGCCGATGCGCTTGTCGCCACCTGCCCGTTCTATGCCCTGCAGGGCATGACCGAGGTCGAGGAGCATTTCCGCATCCTGCACGAGGAACTCGACCTGCCCATCTTTGCCTATGACATTCCCGTCTGCGTTCACACCAAACTCCCCTGGAAGCTCCTTGCCAAGCTCGGCGCCGAGGGCGTCCTTGCTGGCGTCAAGGATTCCTCCGGTGATGACATCTCGTTCCGCTACCTCGTTCAGGAGAACGAGAAGAACGGCCATCCGATGAGCATTCTCACCGGTCACGAGGTTGTTGTCGACGGCGCCTACCTCGGTGGCGCCGACGGTTCCGTCCCGGGTCTCGCCAACGTTGAGCCCGAGGGCTACGTGCGTCAGTGGAAGGCCGCTCAGGCTGGTGACTGGGCTACCGTCAAGGCCGAGCAGGATCGCCTCAATGAGATTTCGCACATCTGGGATGTCACCTCGGGCGTCCAGGGCTATGCCGGTGGCGTCGGCGCCTTCAAGACCGCTATGAACCTCATGGGCATCTTCGACAGCCCGACCATGCCGCGCCCGGTGAAGGCCATGACCGGCGAGAACGTCGAGGCGATTAGGAAGGTCCTCCAGGACAACGGTCTCCTGTAAAGCTTCCCCGGGCACCCGATCTTGGGGCTCAAGCGGTCGAGCGTGACCCATTAGGTCAACGCCCGACCGCTTTCACCCCAACCTCGGGCACCCGGGAAACCTTTACCAAGCTGCGGCGATAACGCAGCCTTCATTTCCTGTAGTTGTTTTTTATCTCCTAAGGAGAGCGACATGGAGAACAAGTACGTCTGTTCTGTCGATATCGGCGGAACTAAGATCGCGACCGCCATTATGGAGTACCCGGCTGACGGTAGTGTGCCCCATCCCGTTTTTGAGGCCGAGGTTCCCACCGAGGCCCAAGAGGGCGGCGAGGCCGTCTTCCAGCGTATCGAGGCGTCCATCAAGGCTGCTCTCGAGGCGAATCCCGATGTTGAGGTCCTTGGCGTCGGTATCGGTGCCGCCGGCGTTGTCGATCCCAAGACGGGTGCCATTGCGTATGCCAACGAGATCATGCCCGGCTGGTCCGGCGTTCAGTTGGGGCCGCGTCTGCGCGAGGACCTCGGTCTTCCCGTTGCCGTTGTAGGCGACGTGCAGGCTCATGCTCTGGGCGAGGCCCACTGGGGCGTCGGCAAGGGCAAGTTCTCCGTCTTGTGTCTTGGCATCGGTACGGGCATCGGCGGCGCATATGTCGAGAACGGCCGCGTGATGCAGGGCTTCCATGGTGCTGCCGGCCATATGGGCCACATCGAGTGCTCGGCTGCCGCCGGCATTCCCTGCGCCTGCGGGCGTTCCGGCCATCTGGAGTCGGTTGCTTCGGGCACTTCCATTGGTCGAATGTACGATGAGCGTTTTGGCCGCGTCGACCCCAGCCGTCCTTCGGTCGGTCGCGATGTGAACGACCTGTGCCGTGCGGGCGACGCAAAGGCGACCGAGGTCATCCATGACGCCGGCTTTGCGCTGGGTGCCAGCTTGGGCTCGCTCGCTAACATCCTGGACCCTGAGGTCATCGTGCTTTCAGGCGGCGTGATTCACCAAGGTCCCGATTGGCGTTCACAGACTTGGAAGGATTCGGTGCACGAGGGCTATGCCAGCCAGGCGCTCGATCCGCTTCAGGACACGCCGATCCTCATCGGTTCTCTGGAGGGCGATGCTCCGCTCATCGGTGCCGCTGAGCATCTTCTTGCTTCGTTGAAGTAAACGTATCTTCTGTAGGAGCCTCCCGAGACAACACGCCTCGGGAGGCTGTTCTGAGAAAGGTTACAGCCTTATGACCGTCGATCCTTTGATTCAATCCCTGAAGGGCAAGCTCGTCGTGAGCGTTCAGGCGTATATGGGCGAGCCGCTTCGTACGCCCGAGACCATGGCTCAAATGTCTCGCGCTTGCGAGCTCGGTGGCGCCGCCGCCATTCGCTGCCAGGGCCTTGCCGACATTGCCGCTATTAAGGGTCGCTGTGAGGTTCCTGTTATCGGCCTGTGGAAGGATGGGCACGAGGGCGTTTACATCACGCCGACGCTGCGTCACGCTCGCGCCTGCGTTGCTGCCGGTGCCGATATCGTGGCGATCGACGCCACCGATCGTCCGCGCCCCGATGGCAAGACGGTCGAGGATACCTTCCGCCCGCTGCACGAGGAGGGTGTGCTCCTGATGGCGGATTGTGCCACCATCGAGGACATTCGCCGTGCGGTTGATATGGGCTTCGACCTGGTATCCACCACGCTTTCTCACGGTGTCGCCGCCATCGACTGCACCATGGCCGATGGCCCCGACCTGCCGCTCCTGCGTCAGGCGACCGAGGAATTCCCCGGTCTTCCCATCATCTGCGAGGGCCGCGTGCACACGCCCGAGGAGGCTCGCGCCGCGATCGATGCTGGCGCCTGGGCCGTTGTCGTCGGCACCGCCATCACGCACCCCACGAGTATTACGAGTTGGTTCAAGGCTGCGCTTGAGGCGTAAAACAGGCCTCGTATCCGCTCGGGGCGGTATACTCAATATAGGCAATTGACCGCGCGGGATCCGGGTTGCTGGGTCCCGCGCTTGTTTTCGGGAGGCAACACATGCAAAAGGGAGATGCCATGGATGCGGCGGAGCGCTCGGAGCGCATCCCCGATATCGTCATCATCACCGGAATGTCCGGATCGGGCCGCACACAGGCCATGCACGTGTTCGAGGACATGGGCTATTTTTGCATTGATAACCTGCCTCCGCGTCTCATCGCCCAGCTTGCCGAGCTCGTCGGCATCAATACGGGCGTGGGCAGGCATCTCGCCGTCACCTGCGATTTGCGTAGCCAGGGACTGTTTGATGAGTTGCTCGATGCGGTCGCCGCGCTAGAAGAGCGCGAGATGAGCTGCGACATCGTGTTCCTGGAGGCTTCTGACGAGGTGCTGATTCGTCGCTACAGCGAAAACCGCCGCCGTCATCCCATTGCCAAGCCGGGGGAGACCACGGCCGACGCTATCCAGCGTGAACGTCTGCAGCTGCAGGGCGTTCGCGATCGAGCTGACATGATTATCGATACGAGCCGCTTGCGCACTTCTGCCTTGCGCAACAAGCTACGCATGGCATTTTCCGAGCTGTCCGACCAGCAGCTCATGGACGTCCACGTGTTCTCGTTTGGTTTTAAGCACGGCATGCCCGTCGAGGCGGACATTATGATCGACGTCCGCTTCCTGCCCAATCCGTTCTACGATCCCGAGATGCGCACGATGACCGGTCTCGATAAAAAGGTCTCCGATTTTGTTCTGGACCATCCCAAGACGCAGGAGTTTTGGAAGGCTTGGACACAGCTGCTCGATACGGTGATGCCGGGCTATATCGCGGAGGGTAAGCCGCAGCTTTCTATCGCCATCGGCTGCACGGGCGGCCAGCACCGCAGCGTTGCCATTGCCGAGGCCACGGCCCGTTACCTGGAAGGCGCTCAGTATCATGTGAGCATTTCCCACCGCGACCTGTCGCGCGCCAACACGAAGGCATAGGCCTGCATGTCGTTTACCGCTGAGGTGCGCGACGAGCTTGCGCGCTGCGAACCCGAATGTGAATACTGCGACTTGTCGACGCTTGCCGCCCTCACGCGCGTGAGCGGTACGCTCTCGCTTGCCGGCTCTGGGCGGTATCGTTTGACGGTTGCGACTGAGACGGGAGCCGTCGCGCGCACGATGATCACGCTGACGCATCGTATCCTTAAGCTCAAAACGGAGTTCACCGTCCGCAAATCTGTCTTGCATAAGGTTCGAAACTACCTCATCACCTTGCCTGATCAGCCAGACCTGGATAAGGCCTTGGTTCTGCTGGGTATCCTCGACCGTAGGGGAGGACTTGTCGCCGGCGTACCCCGACATATCGTTGCCCGTCCTTGCTGTAGACTTGCCTATATCCGCGGCGCGCTCATCGCGGGCGGCTTCGTGGCCGATCCACGCGGCGATTTTCATTTGGAGATCGCTGTGCAGGGCGAGCAATATGCCAAGGGACTTTGCGATCTGTTGGAGCAGATTGGGGTCCATGCTCGTGTTAATGCACGGCGGGGGTCATATGCCGTGTACATTAAGAGCGCCGAGGAAATCGAGCATCTATTAAAGCTGATTGGTGCCAAGCGCAGCGTTGCCGAGATTGAGGAGGCGCGCGCGGTCAAGTTGGTTAAGAACGATGTGAACCGTCGCGTGAATGCCGAGCTCGCCAACCAGACCAGAAGCGCCGGTGCTGCCCAACATCAGCTTGCGCTTATCGATGAGCTCGAGCAGCGTGGCCTTCGCGATGCGCTTCCGGATGCCTTGGCGGTCTTTTGCGACCTGCGCGAGCGCTATCCTGATCTGTCGCTGCGTGATTTGGGGGAGATGGCTGACCCTCCCTTGTCGAAGTCAGCCCTCTACCATCGTGTTTTACGGCTTGAAAAGCTCATTGAAGCAAACAGGTAGTTTGAAGTAACGACTTATATATGGATTTAGCTGCTATTTTAGTATTTAAAACGTTTTAACGTAAATTTGATTTTCAATTTCGAGCATTCTCGTGAAATTCAAGTCAAAAAAAAGGTATATTAGGCGAGTGGTTAGTTTGTGGGCCTCAACGGCGGGCGCTGTAGCTCGCGGGGGCCTTACGAAAGGAGACACAATGGCAGTAAAGGTTGCTATTAACGGCTTCGGTCGCATCGGTCGTCTGGCTTTCCGTCAGATGTTCGGTCATGAGGGCTCCGAGATCGTCGCTATCAACGACCTCACCTCTCCCGATATGCTCGCTTACCTGCTGAAGTACGACTCCACGCAGGGCAACTACGCTCGCGATCACGAGGTCGTTGCTGGCGAGGATTCCATCACCGTTGACGGCAAGGAGATCAAGATCTACAAGGAGGCCGACGCTAACAACCTGCCTTGGGGCGACCTTGACGTCGACGTCGTTCTCGAGTGCACCGGCTTCTACACCAGCAAGGCTAAGGCTCAGGCCCACATCAACGCTGGCGCCAAGAAGGTCGTCATCTCCGCTCCGGCCGGCAGCGATCTGCCCACCATCGTGTACAACGTCAACCATGAGACGCTGACCGCTGAGGACAACATCATCTCCGCTGCTTCCTGCACCACCAACTGCCTCGCCCCGATGGCCAAGGGTCTGAACGACTTCGCTCCCATCGTGTCCGGCATCATGACCACCATCCACGCCTTCACCGGCGACCAGATGCCGCTCGACGGCCCGCAGCGCAAGGGCAACTTCCGTCGCTCCCGCGCCTGCTCCGAGAACATCGTCCCGAACACCACGGGCGCTGCCAAGGCCATCGGCCTGGTTCTCCCCGAGCTCAACGGCAAGCTCATCGGTGCCGCCCAGCGCGTCCCGACGCCGACCGGCTCGCTGACCAACCTCTACGCCGTCGTTGACAAGAAGGTCACCGTCGACGAGGTCAACGCTGCCATGAAGGCCTACGCCGAGACCATCCCCGAGACCTTCGCCTACAACGAGGACCAGATCGTCTCCCGCGACATCGTCGGCGAGACCCACGGCTCCATCTTCGACGCCACTCAGACCATGTGCTCTGACCTCGGCAACGGCCAGACCCTCGTTCAGGTCACCTCTTGGTACGACAACGAGAACTCCTACACCTCTCAGATGGTCCGCACCATCAAGTACTTCGAGAAGTTCGTTGCTTAATTTAGCTTTTAGCGAATAGCTCGTTGAGCGTCTAAAGAAGGGCGCGGCCTTATAGGGCTTACACCCTAGGGTCGCGCCCTTTTTATAAGAAATCGTCTGCCGTAATGGGAGGCAGACACGTACGAAAGGTAGAAGCAAACATGGCCTTTACCAAGAAGACCGTCCGCGACATCGATGTCGACGGAAAGCGCGTTCTCGTCCGCGTTGACTTTAACGTGCCTATCAAGGATGGCGTCGTTGGCGACACCACCCGTATCAAGGCTGCCCTGCCCACCATCAACTACCTCGTTGAGCACAACGCTCGCGTCATCCTCATGAGCCACCTCGGCCGTCCCGAGGGCACCGGCTTCCAGCCCGAGCTGTCCCTCGAGCCCGTCGCCAAGAAGCTCGCTGAGCTCTCTGGTCTCGACGTTGCCTTTGTCGCTGACACCTACGGCGAGAAGGCTGCTGAGGCTGTCGCCGCCGTCGAGCCGGGTAAGGTCCTCGTTCTCGAGAACGTCCGTTTTGACAAGCGTGAGAAGAAGAACGATCCCGAGATCGCTAAGAAGCTCGCTTCCTATGGTGACGTCTTCGTTCTCGATGCCTTCGGCACCGCTCACCGCGCCCAGGGTTCCGTCGTGGGCCCCGCCGCTTACCTGCCTGCCGTCGCCGGCTTCTTGCTCGAGAAGGAGGTCGACACGCTGACCGGCATCTTCGCCGAGCCCGAGCGCCCCTTCGTCGCCATCGTCGGCGGTTCCAAGGTTTCCTCCAAGATCGGCGTTCTCGATCACCTCATCGACTCCGCTGACACCCTGATCATCGGTGGCGGCATGGCCTACACCTTCTTCCTGGCTCAGGGCCTGTCCGTTGGTCAGTCCCTCAAGGAAGAGGACTGGGTCGAGCGCGCTGGCGAGATGCTCAAGAAGGCCGAGGAGAAGGGCGTCAAGATCCTGCTCCCCATCGACAACCGCGTTGCCGATCACTTTGGCGAGGACGCTGTCCCCGAGGTTGTCGCTTCCGACGCTATCCCCGACGATCGTGAGGGCATGGACATCGGCCCCAAGACCGAGGAGCTCTACGCCGAGGCCGTCAAGGGCGCCAAGACCGTGTTCTGGAATGGCCCCATGGGCGTCTTCGAGTTCGACAACTTTGCTCACGGCACCCAGGCTATCGCCGAGGCTGTCGCCGAGGCCGACTGCACCTCGATCATCGGCGGTGGCGACTCTGTCGCAGCTGTCAACAAGTTCAACCTGGCCGACAAGATGAGCTGGATCTCCACCGGTGGTGGCGCTTCCATGGAGCTCGTCGAGGGTAAGGCCCTGCCCGGAGTGGAGGCGCTTCTCGATGCCTAATCGCACCCTTCTTATCGCTGGTAACTGGAAGATGAACAACGACGTCGCCGAGGCTGCCAAGCTCGCCGACGAGCTGGCTCAGGCTCTGCCCGAGGTTCCGGCTGGCGTCGAGGTGCTCGTCTGCCCTCCGACCATCGACATCACCACGGTTCATGACCGCATTCAGGCTGCCCCCATCGCCCTCGGTGCACAGAACGTGTACTGGGAGGCCAAGGGTGCCTTCACCGGTGAGTCCTCTTGCGACATGCTCAAGTCCGCTGGCTGCACCTACTGCATCATCGGTCACTCCGAGCGTCGCGACTACTTCCACGAGACCGACGAGGACCAGAACAAGAAGGCTAAGGCTCTCGTTGCCGCCGGCCTTGTTCCCGTCTTCTGCTGCGGCGAGTCCCTCGAGGTCCGCGAGGCTGGCACCTATGTCGAGCACGTCGTGAACCAGGTCAAGGCTGGCCTTGCTGGTCTTGAGATCACCTGCCCCAAGCAGGTCGTCGTCGCCTACGAGCCCATCTGGGCCATCGGCACCGGCAAGACCGCTACCGCCGAGGACGCTCAGGAGGTCTGCGGTGCTATCCGTGAGACCCTCAAGGAGATGTTCGGCGAGGAGCTCGCTAACGGCATCCGCGTGCTGTATGGCGGTTCCGCCAAGCCCGGCAACATCGCCGAGCTCGTCGCCAAGCCCGACGTTGACGGCGCCCTCGTGGGCGGCGCTTCGCTCAAGGCTGCCGACTTCGCCTCTATGGTCGTCAAGGCAGGCGAGTAGGACATATGGCACAACGTCATCTTCCTGCACTCCTGATTATCATGGATGGCTGCGGCCTTGCTCCGGCCGATGGCGAGAACGCCGTCGCCGCTGCCAAGACGCCCTTCCTTGATGGCCTGTACGAGAAGTACCCCCACACCACGCTCGGTGCTTCGGGCGAGGACGTGGGCCTTCCCGACGGCCAGATGGGTAACTCCGAGGTGGGTCACCTCAACATCGGTGCCGGCCGCATCGTGTTCCAGGAGCTTTCGCGCATCAACAACGCCATCAAGGACGGCTCCATCGCCAAGAACGAGGTTTTTGTCAAGGCTATGGACGACGTCAAGGCTGACGGTAAGACTCTCCACCTCATGGGCCTTATGAGCCCTGGCGGTGTTCATTCTCACATGAACCACGTCGAGGCTCTGGTCAAGATGGCTGCCGAGCACGGTGTCAAGACCGTTCGCGTCCACGCCTTCATGGATGGTCGCGACGTTGACCCGCAGTCCGGTGCCGGTTACATGAGTGAGTTCTGCGCCTTCCTGGCTAAGATCTCCGAGGAGACCGGTTGCGACGCTCGCGTTGCCACCGTCTCGGGCCGTTATTGGGCCATGGACCGCGATAATCGTTGGGAGCGCATCCAGCGCGCCTACGACGTCATGGTCAACGCGTCCGATGCCGATACCGACCCCGTTGCCGGTATCAAGGCCTACTACGAGAAGGATCCGCGCGGCGACGAGTTCGTCGAGCCCTTCGCTGCCCATAACGAGGGCATTCACGAGGGCGACGCGGCCATCTTCTTCAACTTCCGTCCCGACCGCGCTCGTCAGATGACCCGCGTGTTCACGGACAAGGAGTTCGACGGCTTTGAGCGCGAGCAGATCAAGCTTTCGCACTTTGTGACGATGACCGAGTACGATCCGACGTTTGACGTCGAGGTCGCCTTCCCCAAGACGTTCCCCGAGAACGTCCTGGCCGACGTTATCGCCGCCAATGGCCTGAAGCAGCTGCACACTGCCGAGACCGAGAAGTACGCCCACGTGACGTTCTTCCTCAACGGTGGCATCGAGGAGCCCAAGGAGGGCGAGGAGCGCGTGCTCGTCGCTTCCCCCAAGGTTGCTACCTACGATCTGCAGCCCGAGATGAGCGCTCCCGAGGTTACCGAGAAGCTCGTCGCCGCCATCAACGAGGATCGCGCTGATTTCTACATCGTGAACTTCGCGAACTGCGACATGGTTGGTCACACCGGTGTCTTCGACGCTGCCGTTAAGGCTGTCGAGGCTGTTGACGATGCCCTGTCCAAGGTTGTCCCGGCGATTCTCGCCAAGGGCGGCTTTGCACTGATTACCGCCGACCACGGCAACGCCGATCACATGTTTGACGTTGCTTCCGACGGCTCCAAGCATCCGTTTACGGCTCACACCACCAACCGCGTGCCGTTCATCATCGTTGATGAGAAGGCACAGCTCACCGGTATCGAGGACGGCCGTCTTTCCGATATCGCTCCGACCATGCTCACCATGGCTGGTATTGAGCCTTCCGTCGAGATGACGGGCCGCGTGCTCGCCACCGAGGCCTAATAGAAAACTCCAAACGTTTTCTTGCAAGGGGTTGCCCATATTTGGGCAACCCCCTTTTTGGTATTTCTGCCATTTCCGCACCGTCCCCGAGTGGCAGGTAGGGGAGAGCGGGGATTGTGGTACAGTACTGGAGTTTGAATTGTTCTATTAAGGAGCTTATCTATGGGTCCGTTCCAGATTCTTCTGTTTGTCGTTTGGGCTGTTTCTGCCGTGGCGCTGACGATTCTCGTCCTGATGCATTCCGGTAAGGGTACCGGCGTTTCGGATATGATCGCTAGCTCGCTGTATAACTCCAGCTCTGCCACAGGCGTTATGGAGCAGAACCTCGACCGCCTGACCGTCATCATGGCTGTCGTGTTTGCCGTGTGCGTCGTGCTATGTATGTTCTTCTTCCCGCAGGGCATCGTGGGCTATTAATCACGAGCTGCATAAGTACTTGAAAAGGGTTCCGCAAGTGCGGGACCCTTTTTTGTTTACATATTTGTAACAGAGTCAAAAATATCACCACATACTTCGCCCAACTAAAGAAATTCTCGACCGTTAACCGGAATTAGCCCCAAATCGTGCATAAAATGCGCTACTGTATTGCGAAACGTTGGTCCGTTGTGCATAACCAGCCATAGCAGCGGGCGGCGTTTTGATGGTTCGGATCGGATTGTCTCGACATATGTCCGACTGAACATTACTTTGTCCTATCTCATAAGGAGGATGGCATGGCTGATTCTATGTTCCACCAGCCCGTTATGGGTCGTCGCGCCTTTGTTGGCGGCACCCTCGCTGCGAGCTCCATGGCTTTTCTTGCCGCATGCGGCAAGAAGGGCGGCGACGCTTCCGGTTCTGAGTCCGGTTCGACGCTGAACTTCTACATCAACAACCCGGTCTGCATCGACCCCTACAATGTCCAGGAGGACCAGGGCACTCAGGTCGAGTACCAGCTCTTTGACGCTCTGACCTCTTATGACGCCGAGAAGAGCGAGATCGTTCCGCTGGCTTGCGAGTCCTTTGAGGCCAACGACGACGCCACCGAGTTTACCTTCAAGATCAAGAAGGCCAAGTTCCACAACGGTGACGACGTTACCTCCAAGTCCTTCAAGCTCGGTTGGGAGCGTCTGGTCAACACCAAGTCGGCCATCGCTACCGAGTACGGCCCTTCCGAGGTCTCCTATCACCTTTCCATGGTCGAGGGCTATGACGACCTGCTTGCCGGTAACGCTACCGAGCTCAGCGGTGTTACTTGCCCCGACGATGAGACCCTCGTCGTCAAGCTGTCTTCCGCTTACGCCGACTTCCCCTTCGTTGCCTCTCACCCGGCTCTGGCCCCGGTTCCCGAGTGCGCCGAGTCCGATGTCAAGAGCTTCTACCTTGCACCGGTCGGTAACGGCCCGTTCATGATGGACGGCAAGTGGGAGGATGGTCAGGAGATCAACCTCAAGAAGTTCGACGATTACTATGGCGACAAGGCCAAGATCGATGGCATCCACTTCCAGGTCATCAAGGATATGGAGACCGCTTACAAGGAGTTCCAGGCCGGTAACCTCGATGTCTGCGACGTTCCCGTTGCTCAGATCGACGCTGCCAAGAAGGATCGCGGTGTGTCCAAGGACGGCTACACCATGGGTGACGGCGAGCGCATGCTGCTCGGCGCCGAGCCTTCCACCTACTACCTGACCTGCAACAACACGGCCGAGCCGTTCAACAACGCCGACCTGCGCAGGGGTATCTCCCTGGCCATCAACCGTGAGGCCATCTGCAAGACCATCTTCAAGGGTACCCGTACCCCTGCCGACGGCATTGTTCCTCCGGGCATCGATGGCTACAAGGAGGGCGCATGGGAGTTCTGCGCCTACGACGTCGACAAGGCTAACGAGTACCTCGACAAGGTTGCTCCCGCTGGCGCTAACGGCGATCGTGGCATTAACGTGACTCTGTCCTACAACCAGGACGGTGGCCACAAGGAGATCATGGAGTCCATCATCGGCGACCTCGCCAAGGTTGGCGTTACCGCTGTCTCCGATACCCCCGAGTGGTCTGCCCTGCTCGAGCAGTATCAGAACTTTAACTATCAGTTCGGTCGTCTGGGTTGGATTGCTGACTACCCGATCATGGACAACTTCCTGTATCCGCTGTTCCACTCCGACTCCCTCGGTGGCGACAACCGCTCTGGTTACAACAACCCCGAGTTCGACGCCAAGGTCGATGAGGCCCGTACCACGGTTGACGACGAAGAGCGCGTCGCTAAGATGCAGGAGGCCGATGCAATGGTCGCTGCCGACTGCCCGGTCATCCCGGTGATGTTCTACACGCACACCATCGCCGGCTCCGATCGCATCAAGCACCTCTATGTCGATCCGCAGAAGCACGCCGATCTGGGTACCGCTGAGCTCGCCTAAGAGTTTGCAGCTTCCGTGAGGGTCAAGTATTTACGTAGACCTCATGGGAAACATACAGTTCTCCCTAACCTGGGGTAAACTGGCTGATGGTAATTTTGGGATGCCGGTCTGGCGATCGGCATCCCATTTAGGTTAATCCCTAGATAGGGGAGTGGTATGGGTAAGTACATCGTTAAACGTGTGCTTCAGTTCATCCCGGTGTTTTTGGGCGTTACGCTGATTCTGTTCGCCCTTCAGAATATCGTGCCGGGAGATCCGATCAAGCTGATCGGTGGAGACAAGGCTCTGTCCCCCGAGGTGGAGCTTCAGCTTCGCGTCCGCTATCACCTGGTCCAGTCGGACGAGGACGGCAACGCGATCCTTGACGAGAACGGCGACCCCGTTCAAACGTCGCTCGTGGACCGTTACTTGTATTACATGAACGGCCTGCTTCATGGCGATCTGGGCAATTCGTATCAGCGCAAGCTGCCGGTTACGGAAATCTTTGCCCAGAAGTATCCGTATACGGTCAAACTTGCCGCGTGCGCCATCGTGCTCGAGGCAATCATGGGTATCGGTGCGGGTATCATTTCGGCGGTAAAGCGTTATTCCTTCTGGGATATTTTGGTAACGCTCACCACGTCGATCCTCGTTGCGGTCCCGGCCTTCTGGCTCGGTATGTTGCTGCAGCTGTTCTTTGGCGTCATCCTCAAGGACGCTACGGGCGGTGCAATCTCCATGCCGATCTCGGGTGCCGGCGGTTCCAGCTCTCAGTATCAGGATTGGATGCACTATGTGCTTCCGACCATTACGCTGGCTTCGGTTTCGACCGCTTATGCCGCCCGCATTATGCGCTCGCAGCTGCTTGACGTCATGAACCAGGATTACATCCGCACGGCAAAGGCCAAGGGTCTCTCCAATCGCGCGATCATCGTCAAGCATGCGCTTAAGAATGCACTCATCCCCGTCGTTACCTATATTGGTGTCGACTTTGGTGGCATGCTTTCGGGCGCCATCCTGACCGAGACGGTCTTCAACTGGCCCGGTATCGGCTATGAGGTCTATCGCGCCATTAGCATGCGTGACTGGCCCATCGTTATGGGCGGCGTTACGCTCATCGTCGTCGTCGTCATGGTGATTAACTTGCTCGTCGACATTAGCTATGCATTCCTCGACCCGCGCATCCGCCTTGGCGGTCCGTCGGATAAGGCCTAAGGGAGGTACGTCTCATGCAGGAAACTGATTCTCAGTCTCAGGAGCAGGCTACCGCCACCAAGGCCGCATCTGCTCCCGCCAAGTCCCGCACGCTGTGGGGCGACGCTTTTAAGCGTCTTCGCAAGAACAAGCTCGCCGTTATCGGTGTCTGCTGGATCATCATCGTCGTTGTTGTTGCCCTGACCGCAGATCTGTGGGCTAAGCCCTGGCTCGGTTCGCCAACGGCTTCCGACTCGACCACCATGGCCGAGACGTCGTTGATGGCTCCGTGTGCAGAGCACCCGTTTGGCACCGACGCCCTTGGTCGTGACATTCTCGTCCGCGTTATCTACGGTGCACGTGTTTCACTTTCCGTCGGTATTATGGCCACTGCGATCTCCACGGTGATTGGTCTGGTCATGGGTGCTCTGGCCGGTTTCTACGGCGGCATCTGGGATACGATCATCATGCGCTGTGCGGATATTTTCCTGGCGTTCCCGTACGTGCTTTTCGTTGTCGCCATGATCGCCGTTATCGGCCGTGGTCTTCAGAACGTCTTTTTTGCCATCGGCATTCTCGGCTGGCCTTCGATTGCGCGTGTCTTCCGCTCTGCAATCTTGACGGTCAAGGAAAACGATTATGTTGACGCTGCGCGCGCGATGGGTGCATCTGATGCTCGTATCGTCGTGCGTCACATCTTCCCGAACTCCGTCGCCTCCATCGTGGTCTACGCGACCATGAACATTGGTGGCGCCATTCTGACCGAGTCCGCTCTGTCCTTCCTCGGCATGGGCGTTATTCCGCCTACGCCTTCGTGGGGCTCCATGATTCAGGACGGTCAGCAGTATCTTCTGACTGCTCCCTGGATGATGATCATGCCCGGTCTGGCAATTCTTTCGACGGTGCTCGCCTTCACCCTGCTGGGTGACGGTCTGCGCGACGCCCTCGACGTCAAGATGAAGGACGCATAAGGATGAAGAAGAACAAGAACTATGTGGACCTGAAGGACCAGCCGGTTCCCGAGGGCCAGCATCTGCTCGAGGTCGATGACCTTAAGATGTATTTCCACACCGAGGATGGCGTTGTTCGCGCTGTCGACGGTGTCTCCTACACGCTCGATCGCGGCGAGACCCTGGGCGTCGTCGGTGAGTCCGGCTCCGGTAAGTCCGTGACCGCCATGACCATCATGGGTCTTATCTCGATGCCTCCGGGAAAGATCGAGGGCGGCGACGTTCGCTATCGCGGTCGTTCTATCCTCGAGATGACCGAGGAAGAGATGCAGCACATTCGCGGTAACGACATCGCGATGATCTTCCAGGATCCTATGACCTCCTTGAACCCGGTCTATAAGATCGGCAAGCAGGTGGGCGAGGGTCTTCGTCTGCACCGCGGCTACTCCAAGCAGGAGGCGCTCAAGCGTGCCACTGAGCTTTTGGACCTCGTTGGTATTCCCGAGCCCGAGAAGCGCGTCAATGAGTATCCGCACCAGTTCTCTGGCGGTATGCGTCAGCGCGTCATGATTGCCATGGCTCTTGCCTGCGATCCCGATATTTTGATTGCCGACGAGCCCACGACTGCCCTGGACGTTACCATTCAGGCTCAGATTATTGAGCTTATGCAGGAAATGCAGGAGAAGAACGGCAACGCCATCATCATGATCACCCATGACCTGGGCGTTGTCGCTGATATGGCCGACAAGATCATGGTTATGTACGCCGGCCGTCCCGTCGAGTTCGGTACTGCTGAGGAAATCTTCTACGAGAGCCGCCACCCCTACACCTGGGGCCTTATCCGCTCCATCCCGGAGCAGGCCATCGATGAGAAGAAGCCGCTTACGCCGATTCATGGCAACCCGCCTTCGCTCATGAACCTGCCCGAGGGCTGCGTGTTCTCTCCTCGCTGCCCCTATGCGACGGATAAGTGCCGCAAGCAGCGCCCCGAGCGTTTTGTTACCGAGTCTGGTCACTATTCTGCGTGCCACTACGCTGGCGACCCCGAGTTCCTCAAGAACGCTCCTGTGACGTCCCGTACGCGCAAGGATTCCAAGAAGGGAGGCGAGGCGTAATGGCAGATACCAACGAGCGTACTCCGCTGCTGAAGGTCGAGCACCTCTCTAAGGAGTTCCCCGCTGAGTCCGGCATGTTCGCCAAGCGCTTCTCCAAGCGTGTCGTCTCTGCTGTAAATGACATCTCTTTTGAGATTTATCCTGGCGAGACCTTCGGTCTGGTTGGCGAGTCTGGTTGCGGTAAGTCCACCACGGGCCGTACTATCATGCGCCTGACCAAGCCGACCGCCGGTAAGGTGTTCTTCCAGGGTAAAGATGTTGCCGAGATGAGCAAGCATGAGATCAAGGACATGCGTCGCGAGATGCAGTTTATCTTCCAAGATCCTTATGCTTCGCTCAACCCTCGTATGACCATCGGTGAGATCGTCTCCGAGCCCATGACCATTCACGGCGTGGGCACCAAGGAGGAGCGCATTGAGCGCGTCCGCGAGCTTCTCGACGTTGTCGGACTGAACCCCGAGCACATCAACCGTTATCCTCATGAGTTCTCCGGCGGTCAGCGTCAGCGTGTCGGCATCGCCCGCGCTTTCGCTTTGAAGCCCAAGCTGATCATCTGCGACGAGCCGGTTTCCGCTTTGGATGTGTCCATTCAGGCCCAGGTTCTGAACCTGCTCAAGGAACTCCAAGACAAGTTCGGTACCGCGTATCTGTTTATCGCTCACGACCTGTCCGTCGTGCAGCACATTTCCGATCGCGTTGCCGTTATGTATCTGGGTAAGATGGTTGAGGTTTCGGACTGGAAGACGCTCTATAGCGAGCCTCACCATCCGTACACGCAGTCGCTGCTGTCTGCCGTGCCGGTTCCCGATCCTGATATCCAGAAGACGCGCAAGCGCATCATCCTCGCTGGCGATCCGCCGTCGCCGCTGGATCCGCCGACCGGCTGCCGTTTCCACACGCGCTGCCCGATCGCGCAGGGTATCTGCTCTGAGAAGCTTCCCGAGTTTAAGGAAGTCGCACCGGGTCACTGCTGCGCCTGCCACTTCGCGGAGCCGTTCCCGATCAAGGAATCGCACATCGACCTGTAGTCGGTTGTTCTCGTCCGGTCCCGCCCTGAAGTTACTTTTCAGAACGTCCTCGGACATGCAAGAAACCCCTGCTGCGCACTTCGTGCGGCGGGGGTTTCTTGCGTCCTGCGGAGTGTTCTGAAAAGTAACTTCAGGGCGGGCCCTGCGGTAACTCGGCAGGGGGAGTGCGATTCCTTGATCGCTTACTTAATCTGATGAGAAATTGAGTGAGGCCGGAGCTTTGGCTCCGGCCTCCTTATATAAGGGCTCGGCTTTGCCGAGCCACCAAATTTACATCAGCCCCCAGAACATGTTTGAGAACTGTGCCTGAAGTATGTATTTGCAGGCCCCGAATCGGTGTTGCCTCCCGGCGCATTCCGCAGGGGGAGCGATATTTTGCAGCACGAAGTGCGCAACAAAATATCGCTCATGCCCGAGGACGCGCCGGGAGGCAACACCGATTCGGGGCCGAACATATAGATCTACCAGCGCATTTACAAATTCGTAAACTTTTTTGAAAAAAGTGCTTGCACAGTTCTCGAATCATAGGTTATTATCTTCCTCGTTGAACGAGCGGGTCCAACAAAACGAACCGTGAATCAACAACATAGCATGTCGGAGTGGCGGAATTGGCAGACGCGCTAGCTTGAGGTGCTAGTGACCGCTTTTTGGTCATGCGGGTTCAAGTCCCGCCTCCGACACCATCGCATTTGAGAAGCCTCTTCGGAGGCTTTTTTGTTACCGATAGACGGTGGGGTCCACGATGGAAACGCTTGAACGCAACGAGTGGGCAGACGTTGCCCAACTAGTCGAGATCACGAGCGATGCTGTCATCATCTGTGAGCTCGATGGAACCATTCTGCATGTGAATAATCGCTTACTTGGTTTGATGTGCGAGGAACGCGCCGACGTCATTGGTGGAGATGTTAAAGACGTCCTGTACTCGTCCGCTTTTGAACGTGCGACGGAACATCGTCTGCCATTTGAAACTGATGGCTCCGAGAACGAACTGATGCTCAAGCTGAGTGACGGCTCCTTTATCCCCGTCTTGGTTCGTGCGGGCTCCGTAACGCCTCCACGCATCTTTGGGCGCCGCGCGCCACGTGTCCTGGTGGCGCTCCATAGCATCGAAGAACAGTATTCGCACGACCGTCAGCTCATGCGTGCTCTTTCGGAGCTTAGAGTGGCTAACAAGCGCCTCTCTGGCACGCTCTCGGTCATTATGAGTACCGTGGGCTCCGATGAGCTGCCCAGCCTACTTGATACCGTTTTGAACCAGCTTGTAGGAACGCTCGATGCTTCGGGTGCCGCTATCTATTTTTCTGAGAGCGGCGGTTTTAAACTTCGCGGTGTTTCCAAGGAGCTGTACGACAGCTACCTGCCTGAGTTTTTGCCGTATGGCGCTGGCATTCCGACGTATGTTCTTCGTGAGTCGCGTGCCTGTCGCTTGTCGATTCAACAGGACCTTAAGGGTGATAAGGCCGCCTCCGGTATGTTTATGGACCTGGACAATCGTTCTAAGCACCTGTTGCGTATGCAGGATATGCCTCCGTACCGCAGCGAGATCTGTCTTCCCGTTTTTTACGGTACGCAGATCCTTGGCGTGCTGGAAGTTGGTTGGAAACGCCCTCAGGCACCGCTCGCCTATGACGTTAATGTGCTCGAGGTCATTTGCGATTACCTGTCTATCCAGCTGGTCGGCATGGCATCGAGCCTTCGCTCCCGTCGCACGGCCGAGCTTGGCCGCTCGCTCAATGTCTTGCGTGATGAGTTGTTTACCTTTCTAGACGATTCCGCCGCGGCTACCCAGGCGGTATCGTCCGAGATCTGCAATATGCTTAACTGCCATTTTTGCCCTGTTGAGTATGACGCCAGTCTGGATTCCTACGTCATAGATTTTGAGGGCGGCAGTCGCGTTGCCTTGCCGGACGATCCCGAGAAGCTTTTCTTTTCCACGACGGCGCCAGCGGCACGTCTGGGGGCTGGCCCTGATGGCTTTGAGACATCTGTTTTGGGTGGTACGAGTGCCGAGGACCTTAAACACGTCCGTATAACTCGCGTTGACGAATCGATGCCTATGGGAGGCTGGCTTAGGGCGCATGGTCTGCCTTGTCAAGGTCTCTACGTCGACTCCGGCATCGAGGCGGGGCGCCCGCGCTCTGAGGGTGATGGCAAGCACAGTAACGACGCGATTGTTCCTGCTTCTGTTGCGAAGAGCCCGACGACGCGCGCGCTGCTGCTTCGTGATGGTAGCCAAGAGCCGATTGATGATCTTGAATATGACTACTTGGTGCACTTGGCGCATGACTTTGAACTGATCTGCGAAGGCGAATCTCAAAAGCGCGAGGAGCGCCATATCGCTCAGACACTTCAGATCGGCATGAGAAATTCCCTGGGGGATGTTCCGGGTATCGCAACCGATTCGGTGTACCTGTCGGCCACGAACTCGGCGTTGGTCGGCGGCGATTTCTATACGCTCATCCGTCTTCCCGACGACTGCGCCGTCATGATTCTGGGCGATGTGTCTGGCAAAGGCATTGAGGCTGCATCGATGTCCGCGCTCGTCAAGACGGCCCTGACGGCATATGCCTGGGAGGGCGCTGGACCGGCCCGCATGGCACGCTCCCTTAACAGCATGCTCATGGGCTTCTCGAGGGTCGAGACGTTTGTGACGGCCTTTATCGCCAAGATTGACCTTAAAGCCGGACGCGCAACGTATTGTTCGGCGGGCCATCCTCCGACCATGGTCATTAGGCCAGAGTCGATGCCGCTGGGTGGCGGCGAGGCCCGTGGGGGAGAGGTCGAGCTGCTTGGATGCCAATCGGGCGTAATCGGTGCCTTTGAGAGCATGGTGTACGAGACAGGCGTGTTTACGTTCGCTCCTGGCGACATGCTCTTCATGTATACGGATGGAACGATTGAGGCCCGCGACCGCACCGGAGCGTTCTTTGGCGAGCAGCGCTTGCGCGATCTTCTACTTTCTGTTTCGGGGGAGGGCGTGTCGGGCATTTGCGGCAAGGTCTTGGGCGAGCTTGACCGATTTACCGAATCGGCGCTGGACGATGACATTGCATTGGTGTCCCTTGAGTTTTTACGGGGTCGTTCATAGACGACGCTGAGCGGGCTGAATCCGCACGGTTGGGGAAACGAATGCATCGAGTGGGCTTTTTTGGGGAACCATGGTCGTATGAATGAGTGGAATGACATAGCGGTTTTGACGCCACCAGGCGATATCGACATCGCCACGGTGCCTGCGCTGCGTCGGCGGTTGGATGCTTTGATTGGCCGCGGCGTGCGTCGTGTTGTCATCAACTGTCAGGCTGTTAGCTTTATCGATTCGACGGGCTTGGCATTCCTGCTTACGCGCGCTCGTGAGCTCATGAGGCGAGAAGGCCTGCTTTCGCTCGTCAATGCATCAGGTGAAGTTGTTCGCTTTTTGGAGATTGCTCGTCTTGTCGATATCCTTCATGTCGCGGGGCCGGCACGGGAGTCTATTCCCGCCATTCCGGTGGGGGAGCTGCCTCGCTGGAGTAAGAGCGTCGAGGTCCGTCAGGGTATCGAGAATCTTCCATACTACCGACATCGCATCGCCGAACTCCTTGAATCGCTTCCGTTGCGCCGTGACGAGCGCTACGATGTCGCATTGGCGTCGGGGGAGGCGCTGGGTAATGCCTATGACCATGCGGGCGGTATCGGGTGCGTCCTGACGGTTCAGGCCTATGGCGATCGCGTTGTGGTTGAGGTGCTTGATCGAGGTGCCGGCTATTCTATCGATGAAACGAGCGAGCCGGTCGCATCCGAGGAGCGCGGCCGTGGTATCAAGCTTATGCGTATGCTCGTCGATAACGTGGAGGTTGCTCGTCGTACGGACGGCGCCGGCACGCGCGTGCAGATGGTGAAGCTGTTTAGCGGAGCACTGGAATCGTGTGCCTAGCCAATCGCTTTAGCGCGTTTGGCTACTAAGAACATGCGGCAGACAAGTTTTTTGAAAAAAGTACTTGCGTCTTTTGGACAACTCGCGTAAATTAATAACCCGCAAGCGGACATGGCTCAGTTGGTAGAGCACAACCTTGCCAAGGTTGGGGTCGCGGGTTCGAGCCCCGTTGTCCGCTCCATTGCATTTCCGGACCGTTTAGGCGGTCCTTTTTCGGCGAAGTGGCCAAGTGGTAAGGCAGAGGCCTGCAAAGCCTTTACCCCCGGTTCGAATCCGGGCTTCGCCTCCAGGCAACATCCGGGCGCTCCGGCGCCCGTTTTGTTTTACATATGCGGACATGGCTCAGTTGGTAGAGCACAACCTTGCCAAGGTTGGGGTCGCGGGTTCGAGCCCCGTTGTCCGCTCCAACTATCTTACGCGGTTCTAACGAACCGCGTTTTTTGTTGACGCTGCGCGAGCCCCGGGCACCCCATCTTGCCCCTCAATCGTCGGTCGCGTACGTAAAGTACGCTTCCCTCCTCTTTCGCGGCAACCTGGGGCACCCGGAGCCCGCTCGCTGTTGTGGCCGGGGGAGTGAGTCTTCCGTTCTTTTCACTAATCGATCGATTCGTCCCAGGAGGTTCGAACCCGAGAGGGAGCGAGCGTTTTGGGGCGTGGCTGTGGCGTTGTTTGCCGCGAATGTCGGCTTTGGGCGTATTATCGTGGGCATCTCGCAAAACCTCGTTGCAAGGGAGACGCGCCCCATGGCTACAGAAAAGTCCTCTTCGCGCTCATGGATGTCCGATGCCGCGATCTATCAGATCTATCCGCGTTCGTTTAAGGATTCGACTGGTTCGGGTCTGGGCGATATCGCGGGCATTACCCAGCAGATGGACTATCTTGAGCGGCTGGGTATCGAGGCCATCTGGCTGAGCCCGTTTTACCCATCGCCTCTTGTCGATGGTGGCTATGATGTGGCGGACTACTGCGATGTCGATCCACGTCTCGGCTCGCTTGACGACTTCGATGACATGATCGCTGCGGCTCACGCGCGCGGCATCAAGGTCATCGTCGACATCGTGCCCAACCATTCATCCAGCCAGCACCCCTGGTTCAAAGCCGCTCTTGCCGCCGGCCCCGGATCGCCCGAGCGCGCCCGTTATATCTTCCGCGATGGTCGCGGCGAGCATGGCGAGCTGCCTCCCACCAATTGGAATGCCAACTTTGGCGGCCCCGCATGGACGCGTGTTGCGGACGGTCAGTGGTATCTGCACATGTTTACGCCCGAGCAGCCGGACTTTGACTGGTCATGCCCTGAGGTTCACGCGCTCTTTTGCGACGTCCTGGCGTTTTGGAGCGATCGAGGCGTCGACGGTTTTCGCATTGATGTGGCGCAGGGTCTCGCCAAGGATCTCGACCGCGATGACCTCGACCGGTGGCATCTCGCCGAGGGCGATGACATGGTTGACGACGGCACCCATCCGCTGTGGGACCGCAATGAGGTCCACGAGATCTATCGCGAGTGGCGCCGCGTGTTCGACCGCTATAATCCGCCGCGCAGTGCCGTTGCCGAGGCGTGGGTGTTGCCCGAGCGCCAGTATCTCTACGCGCGTCCCAGCGAGCTTGGTCAGACATTCAACTTTGAGTTTGCCAAGGCCATTTGGACTTATGATGACATGCGCACTGCAATCGAGAAGGGCTTGAAGGCAGCCGTCGAATCCGATTCCGCCTCGACCTGGGTACTCTCCAACCACGACGTGCCGCGCGTGGCGACACGCTATGCCCTGCCGCAAATCAAGGCGACGCGCTACCACCAGATTGCGCTCGACTGGCTCTTGCGCGACGGGTCGTCTTATGACGAGGACCGTGAACTCGGCGAGCGCCGCGCGCGGGCGGCCCTTTTGCTTGAACTGTCGCTTCCGGGCTCGGCATACGTGTATCAGGGTGAGGAGCTCGGCCTTTTTGAGGTGGCTGATATCCCGTGGGCTGCACTCGAAGACCCTACTGCGACCAATACGCACGGACCGAAGCGTGAGAAGGGGCGCGACGGCTGTCGTGTGCCCCTGCCGTGGGTGGCGGCGGACGATCCCGCGCATGGCGGATCGTTTGGGTTTTCGCCGGCAGACGCCGATGCGGCGCCCCATCTGCCGCAGCCTGCATGGTTTTCCGATTATGCTGCCGATAGGGAAGAAGTGGACCCGACATCGATGCTTGCGCTCTATCGTGACGCCCTCTGGCTGCGGCGCAAGCTGCGCGGGTGCGCCAACGATCTTGCGTGGCTCGATCTTGACGGGCGCACCGGTCTTGCGGATGGTGCCGAGGGCGCTGAGGGCGGCGTCATCGCCTATCGCCGCGATAACGGCTGGGCGTGTGTGACGAACTTCGGTGCAGCACCCGTGGAGCTGCCGGCGGGCAGGGTCCTGCTCACCTCATCACCGCTTGCAGACGGCAGGCTCGCGCAGGACAGCTCTGCCTGGATCATGCTCGGTGAGATGTAGGGGCATCTCGCTGCGAGCCTGCGTTTGTTCGCGCCTTTCGTGACGACTGATGCCCTCGCGAGAGCGTCGCAAAACTTTTCAAAAAAAGTTCTTGCATAGGATGCGGGCATCACGTAAGATTAATCCTCGTAAGCGGACATGGCTCAGTTGGTAGAGCACAACCTTGCCAAGGTTGGGGTCGCGGGTTCGAGCCCCGTTGTCCGCTCCATTTGGGCGTTTAGCTCAGGGGGAGAGCGCTTCCCTGACACGGAAGAGGTCAGAAGTTCAAATCTTCTAACGCCCACCAAATGTTCGCAGCTCAGAGGCTATGTCCTCTGAGCTGTTTTGTTTTGCTACCAAGCACGCCGTCAAATATGCCAGCAAATATTGATCCAAGGTCCCCGTAGAGGTGCCGGCAGGTTGCATACGTCCTGGCCGACCGTGACCGCAACATGTTGGTCAAGCATAATCTTTTGGATTCTTTTGGCGTGAGCGGCTTGGTTTTGGTAGGATTTGTCAGCGGCTTGACTAAGGGGGTTTTATAACTGCCATGCAGGTAGCCGTGTTGGTAACGTTTTACCGACTTGCCAAGAACCCCTCATAATTAATGCGTCTGCAAAATGACTAATTGCTTTGACCTGCTGAAACACTATATGTTGTGTTTGACCTAAAAAAAGAATACAGGATATAGATGCCTCTTTGTCGTATGATAGATGGCGGACAGAGAACGAGGACCTTATTCGCCCCATTTGGATGGATCTTCGAGCCCCTTGATTGGCTGCGAGGATTGTCCGCATGAGGGCCTATGGTTTTCGAAAACACAGATTGCGCGACGGCGCCGCAAGACAGGGGCAAGCCCTGCCGGGCATCGTTTGGCTCTGAAGCGCAATACGATTTCGACGCGAAAGAGGCAAGAGGATGAAGATCATCAAGCGCAGCGGCACCGAGGTTGTCTTTGACATCGATAAGATTGTCAATGCCATCCGCGCCGCAAACTTGGAGGTCGAGGAGAGCTCTCGTCTTACCGACCGCCAGGTGGTTTACGTGGCACAAAACGTCGCCGAGGCATGCGAGAACGCGGGCCACACCGTGTCGGTCGAGGAGATTCAGGATCTGGTCGAGGACGAGATTATGCGTCTCGACTGCTACGAGGTCGCTCGCCATTACATCATCTATCGCTATGTTCAGAGCCTGAAGCGCCAGAAGAACACGACCGACGACAAGATCCTGTCGCTGATTGAGTGCAACAACGAAGAGGTCAAGCAGGAGAACTCCAACAAGAACCCGACCGTCAATTCCGTTCAGCGTGACTACATGGCCGGCGAGATCTCCAAGGACCTGACCCAGCGTGTGCTGCTGCCCCAGGAGATTGTGGATGCTCACAATGAGGGTCTGATTCACTTCCATGATTCGGACTACTTTGCCCAGCACATGCATAACTGCGACCTGGTGAACCTGGAGGATATGCTCCAGAACGGTACTGTTATTTCGGGCACGCTGATCGAGAAGCCGCACAGCTTCTCGACTGCCTGCAACATCGCGACGCAGATCATCGCTCAGGTTGCTTCCTCCCAGTACGGTGGCCAGTCGATTTCGCTGACCCATCTTGCCCCGTTCGTCGAGGTGAGCCGTCAAAAGATTCGCGGCGAGGTCGCCCGCGAGCTCGAGGAGCTCGGCGTTTCCGCATCTCCCGAAAAGGTCCGCGAGGTTGTTGAGGATCGCCTGCGTGACGAGATCCGTCGCGGCGTTCAGACGATTCAGTATCAGGTCGTGACCCTTATGACCACGAATGGCCAGGCGCCGTTCGTGACGGTCTTTATGTACCTCAATGAGGCCCGTACGCCCCAGGAGAAGCATGACCTTGCCATGATTGTGGAGGAGACGCTTCGTCAGCGCTATGAGGGCGTTAAGAACGAAGCCGGCGTGTGGATCACCCCGGCGTTCCCCAAGCTCATCTACGTGCTCGAGGACGATAACGTTCACGAGGATTCCCCGTACTTCTACCTGACTCAGCTGGCTGCCAAGTGCACCGCCAAGCGCATGGTGCCCGACTACATCTCCGAGAAGAAGATGCGTGAGCTCAAGCTGTCGAAGGGCGAGACCGCGGGCAACGGCGACTGCTATACCTGCATGGGTTGCCGCAGCTTCCTGACGCCCGACCGCTCCGGTAACGGATTTAACAACGTGGCCAACGCGCTGAACTATGACCCGAACAAGCCCAAGTACTACGGTCGCTTTAACCAGGGCGTTGTGACCATCAACCTGCCCGATGTCGCGCTGAGCTCGCATCAGGACATGGATAAGTTCTGGAAGATCTTCGACGAGCGCCTTGAGCTGTGCCACCGCGCCTTGCTGTGCCGTCATGAGCGTCTGATGGGTACGCTTTCTGACGCCGCACCGATTCTTTGGCAGTACGGTGCCCTCGCCCGTCTGAAGAAGGGCGAGACGATCGACAAGCTGCTCGTGGGCGGTTACTCCACCATTAGTCTGGGTTATGCCGGCCCTGTCTCTTATACACATCTGACGCTGCCGA
>CABSNL010000009.1 GCA_902479095.1 uncultured Collinsella sp.
TACTTACCGACGAACCTGTCTTTGACAATACGTCGTTCTTGATCTGTACGGTATCAGAGTCCGCCTTAAATTCTTTACCATCTGAGCTTGCGCTCGCCGAGTTCGTGAGCTCGCCGAGATTCTTTGACGTATCGACTACCGACCTTTTAACAGCAGTCGAATACGTCAGCTTTGCGTACCCTGTATTATTGCCCAGCTTTTCCGTTGGAATTGAAAACGCAACCATCTGGCGATCGACAGCAGGCGTCAGCAAGACATCCGAAACCTCGGTTTTTTCTCTCTCATGTTCCCATTCGCGGCCGGGCACCGCCGTCCCGTAGGGATTTGAATACAAAGAATATTTAGCCGAGCCGGGAATATAACTCATTCCCTCAGGAAGCTCATCTTTGACAACGACATCCTTGCCATTGAGCCTGCCAGCGCCATAATACTCACCGGCAGGCGTCTTAGCTCGATTGGCATAGACAGTCCAGTCGACAATCCACGCACCTTTGTCGTTCGAGCCATCCACTGATTTCCAGTCAAACGTCTCATCCCACCGTGCTTGCGAGCCGTCTTCATTTATTTTTACACTCTTCTCAACCGAAGGCTCCGCTTCGCCCTCAACATAGTAAAAGACAAAATCAGAATAGCCGCTAAACCCGTCGACAGAGGCGAAGTTGGAGTACCAACCAAGAAGTGCATCGGTCACCGTTTTATACGTAATAACCACCTCGGGGGACTTATCAAGCGCTTCTTTGACTTTATCCGTAATGGTTATTTGGATATTGCAGTTGTGTTGGTTGCTGTTCTGCGACGGATTTTCACCACCCGCAAACGTCCAATCGGTACCTTGGTCCAGTTTGGTACCCCCAATGGTAATTACATGTGAAGGGCCATCGGAGGTATCCGGCCCCATAGTCTGCTTCCAAGCCGCCAGCATGGTATCTTTGATAAGAATGGATGTTGGGTTTTTCGCATTTACGTAATCACGGAGCTCTACGCGTAATTGCCAAGTTGCTTTTCCGGTCCGAGATGCCTCATCCGGATTAAGCAGCGTTTTGCTAATGGTTTTGCCCGTCCAAGGACGGATGTAGTATGCGGTGCTTTCACCAGAGGGCAGACCGGAGTCTTCTTTTTTCACACTTGCCGTGTTACTAACTTTTTCGTAGGAATTCTCATCTTTCAGCTTAGTTTGATAGACGATGCAGTAGGTCGCATACCGATCGCCCTCTTTTGGATTAAACGTATAGCTAAATGAATCCCCTGACTCGCTCAGCATTTCCTCATCGATCTTTTGTTTTTCATCGGCGGTCTCGCCCTTGTAGACCGTATAGCTGCCAATATAATCCTGCTTGCCATCGAGCTTGTCGGTAAAGGTGTAGCCAGACATATCGGCCTTGAGAGATCCCCTGTTGAGCACAACCTTCCAAGTGATGACAGACGATGTTCCGGAGCCAGCCTCTTTTTGAATCATGTCGTATTGAAACGGTTCCGACGCCCCTTTAATCGTAAGAGATTGTTGGTGATTTGCTTTTCCCCAGGTTGTTTGCACACTATTCCTACCTTGCGTAGGTGTGCCATTAGAAAGAGACAAGTTCTTGCTAACTGTCGTTTCGTAGGTAACGGTATGGTCGCCCTGAGAAAGGTTACCTAGCGGCAACGTTGCAGTTCGCTCTTCGATGCTCACGGACGAACCAAGAGGATTTCCATCGAGCTTGAAGCTGCTTTGCTCAAAGTCCAGGTAGTCACCGAGCGTATCGACCAGTTTTACATCCGTTGCGTGCGACGTAACACTCAGATTAATAGTCCAAGTTATCTTGGCATTTCCGGTACTGCTATCTTGGGAAAAGACACCTGATTTGTTTCCATCAACTGCGCCATCTTGAATCTCGATCGGTACAGTTTCGCCAACGCCTGGAAATTTCAGTTCGACTTTTTCGCCGTCATCTACATCTTTGTCTTTAAGCTCAAACTCGAAATTGACGCGCACATAGAGCGAAGAGGGATGACCGCTGAGATAGCTGGCATCGTAATTAAAAACGACCTTGTTATCCTTTATGTACCAAGTTCCCATCCTTTGTGCATTCTCGGTATCATCCGTCCTTAAGATACCGCCCTCGTTCTCGTTCACAACAATCGAGTCGGGAAAGGTATAAATCGTCTCAAGCCTTTCAGGTGTAGGCCCACAATTCTCATGAAAACGAGCTTCCATAAAACCGTAGATAGTATCGGCTGTCGTAATCGAGGGTGAGCCCTCTTTACCGAGAGGCTGCTGACGACCCTTATCGGCATACAGCCCAACCGTAACGTCCGCCGTATCGCCGTTGATCACAATCGGCGTCGGCGTCGTCACGTCCTCGGCGCGCACTGGGGCTGCGCCGTGAAAAACAGCGGCGGTGAGGCTAATCAAAATGAAGACCAGGGCCGCCATACCCAGCGACCGCGAGCGGTGTGCGTCCATAGTTGTCCCCTAATTCCTACAACACAGTGTGGAATACGGCGAATCGTCGGATCGAACACAAACCCCAACATCAACATGAACCCGCCTAGCGCATTGCAAGAACCCATTGGGGAGCAACTTCTAAGACGGTTCGTCTATGCCACAATGCATAAAATATAATATAGATACCAGTCATGTAAACCGCAGGTAAAGAGGTCTTTTAATTTAATACCAGTTGGTATTTACCTGTTAACGGGTTTGCATTAAAGCAGTTATATTCTGTAGAATTATGTATATGTTTAAACAACTTAACTTTGACCGGAAAGCCGCTCGGAGGGATAACCGCCCCAGCTGTGGTGCAAACGAACCTGTCCACTGCACAAGAAAGGGCGCCGACCGCGATGGTCGACGCCCTTTCTTGTTAGTCGCTATAAAGCCCAGCGCTTATTTGTTGACCTGGCCGGCGCGAACGGCAGCCTTCTTGCGGTCGGTGGCGTTGAGCAGACGCTTGCGCAGGCGGATGTTCTTGGGAGTGATCTCGACCAGCTCGTCGTCGGCGATGTACTCCAGCGCCTCCTCCAGCGAGAAGGTGCGGGGCGGCACCAGCTGAACGGAGATATCGGAGGTCGAGGAGCGCTGGTTGCCCAGGTTCTTGGTACGGGCGATATTGACGACCATGTCGCCAGCCTTGCTGCGCTCGCCCACGATCATGCCCTCGTAGCACTCGGTGCCTGGCTCAACAAACAGCTGACCGCGCTCCTGCAGCGTACCCAGGGCATAGGCAACGGCCTTCTCGGTGGTCATAGAGATCATTGCGCCGTTCTGGCGGTTGCCGATCTCGCCGGCATAGGGGCCGTACTCCAGGAAGGTGTGGTAGAACACGCCCTCGCCGTGGGTGACGTTCATGATGCGGTTCTTAAGACCCATGATGCCGCGGGTCGGAATCTTAAACTCGAGGTGCGTCACGATGCCCGAGGTATCCATGCTCGTCATGATGCCGCCGGAGGTGCCGAAGACCTCAACGACCTTGCCCGAGTACTCGTCCGGGCACTCGACGACGGCCTGCTCGACGGGCTCCATCTTGTTGCCGTTCTCGTCCTTCTTAAACAGAACGCGGGGACGGCCGACCTGGAACTCAAAGCCCTCGCGGCGCATGGACTCCATCAGAACGGACAGGTGCAGAATGCCGCGGCCCGAGACCTCGACGCCGCTCTTGTCCTCGAGTTCCTCGATCTTCATGGTCACGTTGTTCTCGGCCTCGTTGAACAGGCGCTCCTTGAGCTGACGGGCGCCCACGATGTCGCCGTCGCGGCCGACAAGCGGGGAGGTCGAAGCCTCAAAGACGATGGACAGGGTCGGCGGGTCGATCTCGATGGGCTCGAGCTCGACAGGGTTCTCGGGATCGGTGTAGACATCGCCGATATCGGTGCGGTCGATACCCACGACAGCGGCGATGTCGCCGGCGCCGACTTCCTGGCACTCGGTACGGCCCAGGTAGTCGAAGGTAAAGAGCTGCTTGACGGTGGCGGTAGCGATGGAGCCGTCGTTCTTGACAACCAGGATCTGGTCGCCCTGGTGGATGGCGCCAGAGTACACGCGGCCGATACCGATGCGGCCGACGAAGTTGGAGTGGTCGATGGTCACGCACTGCATGGCCAGCGGGGCGTTCTCGTCAACCTCGGGCGCGGGCATGTCGTCGATAATCATATCGAGCAGCGGGTACATGTCCATGTTGCCGTCGTTGGGGTCAAGACGGGCAAAGCCGTTCATGGCGCTGGCGTAGACCACGTGCTCCATGGCGAACTCAAGCTGGTCGTCGGTGGCGCCCAGGTCGGCCATGAGGTCCAGGCAGTCGTTGTAGGCCTTCTCGGGGTTGGCGCCCGGACGGTCGATCTTGTTGATGACGATCATGATCTTAAGGCCGGTGTCGATAGCGTGACGCAGCACGAAGCGGGTCTGGGGCATGGGGCCCTCAAAGGCGTCGACCAGCAGCAGGGCGCCGTCGGCCATACGCAGCACGCGCTCGACCTCGCCGCCAAAGTCGGCGTGGCCCGGGGTGTCGATGACGTTGATCTTGACGTCCTTGTACTCGATAGAGATGTTCTTGGCGAGAATCGTAATGCCGCGCTCGCGCTCCTGGTCGTTGGAATCCAGGACGCGGTCCTCGACCTGCTGGTTGGCACGGAAGGCGTCCGTGGCACGCAGGAGCTTGTCGACCATCGTCGTCTTGCCGTGGTCGACGTGAGCGATGATGGCGATGTTCCTCAGATTGTCTACGCGCATGTAGTTCCCCTATCTTCTATCTATATACAACCGGCACGCGTATGCGACCCACCCAGCAATGCAACGCTCGGCGGGAATATTGAGCCTTTTACCGAAAACTCGTTTATTTTAGCGATTTTAGATGAGAGGGGTTTCCTCACCTGCAGGTTCAGGGTCGCTCCACATAAAACCATCGCCGGCGCCCATGCCCTCATACAGCACATATGCCGAAAAACCGCTCTCGAGCGTGGTTTCGAAGAAGCTCACGAGCAGAGCATCGTGATAGCCGCCGTCAATCTCGACGCAGCCGGTGTAGCCGATGGCATAGCGAGCGATACGGCCCAGGCCCTCGTCCTTAAGACCCATCTTGTGCTCGGAGATAAAGTTGGTGGCCGCCTCGAGGCACGCCTCTTCGCCGTCCTCGTCGAGCGCCGCCAGATAACGGTTGGAAGCGGCGTCCTCAATTGCCACGACCACGCCAGGGTTTTCACCGGCGGCAAGGTCGTCCAAGAACGCGCCGATCAGATCGCACACCATGGCGTCGAGCTCGGCGGAGACGTTACCGGCGTCCTGCATATCCTGTGCCATCTTTAGACCTTCCCATCGAGTCTGGCGTCGTTACAGTTCTTGTGCCTCAGCAGCGATCTTAGCGGCAGCGTCGCGGGCGCGCATCATATCCATCGCGCGCTTGTCGAGTACCTTGATCTGACTGGTCAGCATGACCGCATCGACCACGCCCCAGATCATAAGGCCCGTAGAGATCGAAAACCCAAGCGCACCAACTGTACCACGAAGGCGCGAACAGATTGCCGCGACAAGGGCGGAGACGACAACCATCTTGATAAACGAGCCGCGGCGTTCGCGAAGCGTGCGGGCCTGCGTCACATAGGCAATGCGAGCCGCCTCAGAAGCCTCCGAGCGCATCTGGGCCTCGCGCGCAATGGTCGCCGCCTCAGCCGACATACCGCCGGCCATCAGCGAACGCTCCGCAGCCTGGACGCCCCGCATTTAGAAGTCATCGGGGGAGAGCGTATGGACGAACTCGTCGAACTTCTCGAACTCTTGCTCGTCGTCGACTTCCTCGGCATGGGCAGAAACGGTGCCCAGGCGATTCATGATGTCGTCTTCAACGAACATGGGGGCATTACTGCGTACGGCGAGGGCGATGGCGTCGCTCGGACGCGCATCGATCTTATGCTCGTTGCCATCGGCCAACACGACAACCGTCGCGTAAAACACGGGCGGCTCGGCGCGAACGATTTCGATGCGTTCGAGCTTGGCACCCAGGGCACCAACAGTATCGAGCAACAGGTCATGGGTAATCGGGCGCTCGGCGCGACCGCTATCGATGCCGCGGCTGATGGCAGCAGCTTCAAACGAACCAGTCTGAATGGAAAGGGAACGCAGTGGCGCGGGCGAGTCCGATTTGCTGCAGCGCTCGCGAAGCACGATAAGCGATGGCACGGGACCGGCGGCCATGACGATGGTCTCTATGTCGACACGAACCATGGAACACCTCCGGTACGTAGCGGTTAACACGCGGCAGTCCGCCGCATTGAATAGCTATACTACCCAAACTTTCGCACAGCACACAAAACCAAAATGAGATTTATCGCAGACAAGAAAAAAGCCCCAAGGCAATGCCCCAGGGCTCTTCACAGTTTTGATGGTGGACCTGACAAGATTCGAACTTGTGACCTCCCGGTTATCAGCCGGACGCTCTAACCAACTGAGCTACAGGTCCATCATGGTGGAGGTTAGGGGGATCGAACCCCTGACCTCAGGCTTGCAAAGCCCGCGCTCTCCCAGCTGAGCTAAACCCCCACGGAGACAGTAATAAACACCCCAGCGGCGACTCGGCTCTCGCTGGGGTGTTTATTGCGAAAGAAAGTGGTGGACCTGACAAGATTCGAACTTGTGACCTCCCGGTTATCAGCCGGACGCTCTAACCAACTGAGCTACAGGTCCATCGCGCAAGGGATATATTAGACGAGTCGTTACGCGCGCGTCAACAACTTTTTTTGAAAATCTTTGAAGGGTGTTCGGCCCGGTCGCACGGCGGCATGTGAAGTCGCCTACTCGGACAGTCCTGACTCGCACAGAGAGCACATTAAGTGCTCTCTGGCTCGTGCGGAACTCGCGATCGACTTCACATGTCGCCGTGCGACCGGGGCGAACACGAGTCCCAAGGTTTTCAAAAAAGCGGTCGGCGCGCAGTGCGCCGACCGCCGATATATGGGGTCTGATATTTTCTACCAGCCAGGGCCTCTTACTCGTCGAGGAGATCTTCTGGCATGTCGTTGCCGTCGCCTAGATCGACAGGGGTTTCTTCGGAAGCAGAGCCGTTTTCTGTGGCTTCGCCTTCGGGCTTTTCCTTGGCTGCCGTCATGCGGGCGACAGCGCATACGCGGTCGTTGTCGTCGACGGTCATCATCTTGACGCCCTGGGTGGCGCGGCCGGTCTGGCTGATCTCGTCGGTCTTGACGCGAATGACCGTCGCGCCCTCCGTCACGATGAACAGCTCGTGCTGCGGGCCCACCGTCTTCATGGCCGCGAGGTTACCCTTACGCTCGGTCATTTGAATGGTGTAGACGCCCTGGCCGCCGCGATTCTGCTCCGGGTAGTCCGCGACCGGCGTGCGCTTGCCGTAGCCGCGCTCGGTGATGACGAATAGATCGCCGTTGCCGTTAGTGACTTCCATGCCCAGAACGCTCACGCCGTCCTTCAGACCGATACCGCGAACGCCGCTGGTATCGCGGCCGGTGGCGCGCACCTGCTCCTCGGAGAACATGATCGCCTTGCCCGCGGTGGTGGCCAGGATAATCTTGTCGCCCTCGCGCACGCGGCGCACGTTCAGCAGCGCGTCGTCGTCACGCAGGTTGATAGCGATCAGGCCGTCGCGACGGCTGCGGTCATATGCGCTCATCACGGTCTTCTTGACCATGCCGCTCTTAGTGGCAAACATCAGGTACTCGTCGGCCGGGAACTCGCGGCAGCTGATGACGCTCGCGATCTTCTCGCCCTCCTCGAAGGGCAGCAGGTTGACGATCGCGGTACCGCGCGCCTGGCGCGTACCCACCGGCAGCTCGTGCACCTTCAGGCGATAGACCTTGCCCTTGCTCGAGAAGAACAGCACATACTCGTGCGTGGACGCGATGAACATCTCGTCGATAACATCGTCCTCTTTGAGGTTGACGCCCGACACGCCCTTGCCACCGCGCTTCTGGGCACGGTAGGCAGCCACCGGGATACGCTTAACGTAGCCGGTGTGGGTGATGGTCACGACCATATCCTCGTCGGCAATGAGGTCCTCGACGTCCAAGTCCTTCTCAACCTGGCTGATCTCGGTGCGGCGCTTATCGCCGAACTTCTTGGAGATCTCGCGCATCTCCTCCTTGATGACGCCCAGGATCTTCTCCTCATGCGCCAGCAGGTCCTCGTAGTAGGCGATGGCGCGGCGCAGGCCGTCCAACTCTTCTTGGATCTTGTCACGCTCCAGGCCGGTCAGGCGGCGCAGCTTCATCTCGAGGATGGCCGTGGTCTGCTCGGGCGTAAAACCAAAGCGCTCGATCAGGCGGCTGCTGGCCTCGGAGTCGGTCTGCGAGGAGCGGATGATGCTAATGACCTCGTCGATATGGTCAAGGGCCATCAGGTAGCCCTCGAGGATATGGGCACGCGCCTGGGCCTTCTTAAGGTCGAAGCGGGCGCGGCGGGTGACGACGTCGACCTGGTGATCGATGTAGTGCTGCAGCATCTCGCGCAGGCTCAGGCATTTGGGAACGCCGTTGACGAGTGCCAGGTTGTTGGCGCCAAAGGTCGTCTGCAGCGAGGTGTACTTATACAGATTGTTGAGCACGACCTGCGGAATGACGCCCTTCTTGAGCTCGATGACCAGACGGATGCCCTTCTGGTTGGACTCATCGCGCATATCCGAGATGCCCTCGATGCGCTTGTCGTTGACGAGCTGGGCGATCTTCTCCTGCAGGGTGCCCTTGTTGACCATGTAGGGAATCTCGGTAAAGACCAGGCGGCTGCGGCCGGTCTTGGTGGACTCCACGTGTGCCTTGGCACGCACGGTAATGGAGCCGCGGCCGGTCTCGTAGCTCTGCTTAATGCCGGCGCTGCCCATGATGATGGCGCCGGTGGGGAAGTCCGGACCGGGCATGATCTGCATGAGCTCGTCGACGGTGGCGTCGGGGTTGTCGATCAGGTAGCAGGTGGCCTCAATCGCCTCGGTGAGGTTATGCGGGGCGATGTTGGTGGCCATGCCGACGGCGATGCCCTGACTGCCGTTGACCAGCAGGTTGGGGAAGCGCGCGGGCAGCGCCACGGGCTCGGCGAGTGATTCGTCGTAGTTGGGCTGCCAGTCGACGGTATCCTTCTGCAAGTCACGCAGCAATTCCATGGCGGGCTTGGCCAGGCGGCTCTCGGTGTAACGCATGGCCGCCGCGCCGTCGCCGTCGATGTTGCCGAAGTTGCCGTGACCGTCGATGAGCGGCGTGCGCATGGAGAACCACTGCGCCAGGCGGACCATGGCCTCATAGACCGCGAAATCGCCGTGCGGGTGGTACTTACCGATAACTTCGCCGACCGTCCAGGCCGACTTCTTGTGCGGTCGGTTGGGGTAGATGCCGCTCTCGTTCATCGCGTACAGGATGCGGCGGTGCACCGGCTTTAAGCCGTCGCGCACGTCCGGCAGGGCGCGCGCCGTGATGACCGACATCGAATACTCGATGAACGACTGCTTCATCTCGCGGCCAAACTCCGAAATCTGGAGCTGGCCGCCGTTGATATCCTCGCCGGCCGAGGCGCCGCGATCGACTTCGCCAAAGCTCTCCTCGAGCTCGGCGTCGTCGTCTTCTTCCTCATCATCATCGACATCGGGGTTATAGGCGTCCGGATCGCCGTCCTCGCCCTGCTCAGCACGGGCAAGCAGGCGCTTCAGATCGTCGGGCATACCGGCATCGCCGGCCTCGTCCATACCCTCGCTATTGTTGATATCGTCTGCCACGTTACCTCCTCATGGTTTGCGTGGTCCATTAGTTCCCAACCACGGAGACGGCTTTTCCAGGTGCCGCAGATTCGCCCGAAAGAGGAGGGAAGCGTACTTGGGTACGCGACCGACGATTGAGGGCGAAGGTGCGGTGGCTGGGAAAGCCGCAGGGATTAGGCGTCTAAGAATCGTGCGTCATGTGCATGCTTCTCGATGTACTCGCGGCGATAGCCGACCTCGGAACCCATCAGCTCGCGCACGGCGCGGTCCGCCACCACGGCGTCCTCGATCGACACGCGCTGCAGAATGCGGGTCTTGGGGTCCATCGTCGTCGAGGCAAGCTGCTTGGGGTCCATCTCGCCCAGACCCTTGTAGCGCTGGACGGTATAGCCCTTGCGCTTTTTGGTGATCTTGCCGTCCTTGGCCTTGCCGTCCTCGTCGTTATCGTCGGGGTTCAGGCCCAGGCTCTGGATGGTGTCACGCAGGATCTCGTCTTCGGGCTGGCGGCCGTTGGGATACACGTAGTGGATCTTGTTGCGCACCTTAATGCCAAAGATGGGCGGGCAGGCAACATAGACGTAGCCGGCATCGATCAGCGGACGCATGTACTTGTAGAAGAACGTCAGCAGCAGGATGCGGATATGCGCACCGTCGACGTCTGCATCGGTCATGATGATGATCTTGTGGTAGCGCGCCTTGGTGATATCGAAGTCGCCGCCGTCGCCGGCACTCGTCGTGACGCCGCAGCCGATCGCGGTAATCAGCGACTGGATGGTGTCACTCGAGAACGCGCGATGGTCACCAACGCGTTCGACGTTCAAAATCTTGCCGCGCAGGGGCAGAATCGCCTGGATGTCTCGGCGACGGCCGTCCTTGGCCGAACCGCCTGCCGAGTCGCCCTCTACGATGAAGAGCTCGGTCAGCTCGGCATCGCGCACCGAGCAGTCAGCGAGCTTACCGGGCAGGGACGCCGTCTCGAGCAGGCTCTTGCGGCGGGTCGCCTCGCGCGCCTTGCGGGCGGCATTGCGCGCCTTGCAGGCCTGCTGCGCCTTCTTGACGATCTCGCGAGCGGGCTTGGGATGCTCCTCCAAGTAATCGGCGAGGCCGTCGGTCACAATCTTGAGCGTGAGCGCTCGCATATAGGAGCTGCCGAGCTTTGCCTTGGTCTGGCCCTCAAACTGCGGATCGGGCAGCTTGACCGAGATAACGGCCGAAAGGCCCTCGCGCACATCGTCGCCGGTCAGGTTGGCGTCTTTTTCCTTGAGCAGGTTCTGCTTGCGCGCGTAATCGTTGATCACGCGGGTGAGCGCGGTACGGAAGCCCTCAAGGTGCATGCCGCCTTCGGGGGTGTAGATGTCGTTGGCAAACGACATGACGTTCTCGCCGTAGCCGCTATTCCACTGCAGGGAAACCTCGACCTCGCCCATCTTGGCCACAGGCGCGTCCGGGTCCGATTTGCCCTCGATGTAGATGGGCTCCTTAAAGGCCTCGGGGACGTCCTTGCCCTCGTTGAGGAACTTGACGAAGTCGATGATGCCGCCCTCGTAGCAAAACTCCTCCACGTGGGGAGTCGCTTCGCGCTCGTCGGTCAGCACGATTTTGAGGTTCTTATTGAGGAACGCCGTCTCCTGCAGACGGTTATGCAGCGTATCGAAATCGTAGATGCAGGTCTCGAAGATCTCATCGTCGGGCCAGAAGGTGACGGTGGTGCCCGTCGAATCCGAGGTGCCCACGACCTCCATCTTCTTGACGGTCTTGCCGCGCGAGAACTCCATCTCGTAGGTGTTGCCATCGCGACGAACCTGAACGACCACGCGCTTGGACAGTGCGTTGACGACGGAGATGCCCACACCGTGCAAGCCACCCGAGACCTTATAGGCCGAGTTATCGAACTTACCGCCGGCGTGCAAGATCGTCATGACGACCTCGAGCGTCGGGATCTTTTTAACAGGGTGCTCGTCGACGGGGATGCCACGCCCGTTGTCGACGACCGTGATGGAGTTGTCGGCGTGGACCGTCACCTGGATCTCGGTGCAGAAACCGGCCATGGCCTCGTCGACGGAGTTGTCAACGATCTCCCACACCAGGTGATGCAGACCGCTGGCGCTCGTCGAGCCGATATACATGCCCGGGCGCTTACGAACGGCCTCGAGACCTTCGAGAATCTTAATCTCGCCGCCATCGTAATCGTTTTCGTTTGCCACACGTCCTCCTTCAGTCAAGAAAATGTGTACAGCCTTACTAGTTTATCGTAAAAAAATACCCTCGGGAACGAGGGTATTTGGCTCTACAAGGCCACCAGATGCGATTTAAGGCTCTTTTTTACTTTGCACGCCCTTGGCCCACTCGGCACTGGCTCTCATGGCATTCTCGAGGGCCTCGCGCAGTTTTTGGTCTTCGATGGGCGCCACTTGGCGCTCAATCTCGGTGCGCTCGGCCTCACTTAGGTCGGCGTGCGGGGCCGGCGGGCGCTCGGTCGTCGCCGGGCGCAGGCGCTCCTTGGCGGCGGGCGGCGTGTGACCGGGTGCGGTGGTTTTGAACACCAGGCCGTCCACATGCGCACCGGCGCGCTCCATGCGCGCGCGGATGATCTCACGCAACAGCGTCATTTCCTGCGTCCACGAGGGCGAATCGAGATATACCAGCAGCTCATTGGACTCGGGCAGGTAGCGCAGACCCGTCACATGCCGCCCCTCGCGCGTGCCCGAGCACACCGCGTTCCACGCGCGATAGACCGCGCGCGACTCCTCGGCAGCTTCCATCTGCGCACGGCGCTCAGGCGTCGCCGACGCCAGGATGCGCTGGCGCTCTGCGTTCAAAAACCCACTGAAGGCGACCGTCTCGCTCTCGCGCTCGTAATTAGCACGTCTCACCCATGCTCACCACCTTGGCTCGATCAAGCAGGTCATCGGTAAAGTATCCCAGGTTGGTCGTGGTTATGACCGTTTGGATATCATCGCCGATCAGCCGCAGAAAAGCACCGCGGCGCTCGCCGTCGAGCTCGCTCATCACGTCGTCCAGAAGCAACAGCGGAGCAGTACCCAGAACATCGCGAGCCACGGCCACCTCGGCCACCTTCCAGGACAGTACCAACGTTCGCTGCTGTCCTTGGCTGGCAAATGAACGGGCGGAGCGACCCGCAACGGTAAACTCAATCTCGTCGCGATGCGGTCCCACCAACGTCACGCCGCGGCGAATTTCCTCGTCGGCGTGCCCATCAAGGGCAGCCAGCATGCGCTCGTACGCCCAGCCCTTCAGCTCTTCGCGATCCTCGACCTGGGGCAAATCCCCCAGCGTGGATGCATAGGACACGTTGGCGGCTTCACCGGACGCCACTTGCCCGTAGGCAGTACGCACATGGCCCGCCAGCCGGTCGAGCAGGGCCAACCGGTGCACGAGCAGAGCCGCGCCCGCGCGGGCAATCGAATCGTTCCACGCGCCGAGCATCTCGCGGCAGCACCAGGTTTCCTTGAGCAAGGCGTTGCGCTGGGTCACGCAGCGACCATAGGTGCTCGCAAGATCGGCATAGCGTGCGCTCAGTTGCATGCCAAAGTCGTCGAGGGCGGCGCGGCGCACACTGGCGCCTCGCTTAACCATGTCCAGATGGTCGGGGCAAAACAGCACGCTCGGCAGAACCCCGCGCACACCGGCGGCAGAGCATCTCTTGCCGTTGCGGCTAAACGAGCGTTTACCGTCCTCCGCACTCAATCCCATATCAAGTACGCGGCCGTCGCCCTCGAGCCTCAGCTCGATCTTGCACGAGCCCACGCCATCATGGACGAGCTCGGCTGCGGTCGGATGCCTAAACGAGGCGCCGCTCGTCAGCAGCTGCAGCGCCTCTATGAGATTGGTCTTTCCCGCCGCGTTGGGTCCCGCAAGTATCGTCACGCCCTCGTCCAGGGCAAGACGATAGCTCTCGAAACTGCGGTAGTGCGCGACGGAAAGATCGCGGGCGAACATGGTCATGGCGCAGCGCTAGATGCGAACCGGCATGACCAGGTACAGGTAGTTGATCTTATCGTAGGACTTGAAGATGCCCGCCTGCGAGTAGCTCTTGAGCTCCAGCGTGATCTCCTTCTCCTTGGACAGGGCATTGAGGCAGCCGAAGATGTAGTGGTAGTTGAAGGCGATGGTACCCGACTCGCCCTCGGCCTCGACATTGATCGTCTCCTGCGCAAGGTCCTGGTCATTGGAGATGGAGGACAGGCCCATCTGCCCGTTCTCGACATCGATCTCGAACTTGACGGCGGGGTTGGCGCTCGCGATAACGGCCACGCGCTTGAGGGCGGCGTTAAAGGCGGCGACGTCGATCTTGACGCTCGTCACGCACGAATCGGGGATGAGCTGCTTGTAGTTGGGGTACACGCCCTCGATGCGACGCGACACGTAGGTGGTGTTGCCGGCCTCAAAGACGACCTGGGTGTCGGTAGCCCCGATCATGATGGTCGCCTGGCTGGCCATGATGTTCAGCGCGTCGTTAAAGGCGTCAGCCGGAACGTTGAGCTCAAAGGAACCCTCGAGGGTCGAGGTCTCAACCTGCGTATCGCACACGGCCAAACGGAAGGAATCGGTCGCCACCAGGCGCACGGTGTTGTTCTCGACCTTCATGTGCACGCCCCCCAGGATGGGGCGGGCCTTGTCGGTCGAGGTGACGCGCCACACGCGGCCGACCATCTCGGACAAGATATCGGTCGGCAGTTCCACGGCGCTCTCGATGGCATAGGCCGGAAACTCGGGGAAGTCATTAGCATCAAGCGTGTTCAGGCGGAAAGAGCTCTTCTCGCAACCAATCAGCACCTGGCGCTCGGACAGCTCAAAGGTGACCGGGGCATCGGGGAGGGTCTTGGTGATATTGGAGAGCATCTTACAGGGGATAACCATCTCGCCCTCTTCTTCGACATGCGCCGCGATGCGATGACGGATCGAGATGGTGTAGTTAGAGGTCTGGAATTCCAAGATGCCGTCTTGGGCCTTGACGAGCACGCCCGACAGGATGGGAAGGGTGGATGCCGAAGCGACACCCTTCATAACGACGCCGATGGCTTGTGTAAGCGAGCTCTGGCTGACGGTGAACTTCATCTTTTAATACCTTTCTATAGATATAAATATCTTAATAATAGTAATAGCACTGACGAAACTGTTGATTACTCCCAAAGACGCAGGTCAGACCCAGAAAGAGAATCGACAGCAGCCTGTGTGCAACAGGGGTGGTTTTCCACGTTCAAAACCTGCGCAAAACTTTTCATCACCGCGGGTTGGGTTTTAGACACCTTATGCCCACGGTTTTGACAAGTTTTCAACAGGTGTCTCTATTTTCCTACGAGCGCAGTGTAATTTTATCGCGCAGCGACTTGAGGTCTTCGGTGACGGTGCGGTCTTCCTGGATCATCTTCTGGACCTTTTTGTAGCTCGTGCTGACGGTCGAGTGGTTACGGTTGCCAAATTCGGCGCCCACCGCCGTGGTCGTCATCTCGCACATCTCGATGGCCAGGTAGATAGCGATATGGCGTGCTTTGGCGATATTGGCGTTGCGACGCGGGCCGATGAGCTCTTCGTGCGTCACGCCGTACTGCTCTTCGATGACAGACTGAACCGTCTGGACGTTGATCTTTTTGGCCGATGTGTCGAAGTACTGGCTGGCGATGGCGTCGATATCGTCAAAGGTGAGTTCCCCGCCCTCGCGCTCGCGGTCGCCCGCCTCGCCGGCGCAGCGCTCGCAAAAGCTCTCGAGTTCGCGGATGTTGGTGCCCGAGACCTCGGCCATGTGTTTAAAGTGCTCGTCGGTCAGGTGCCCGCCGTCGCCCCCATAGGCCGCCAGCAGCGAGTCGTCGCCTGCCTCGGGAGCGGCGGCGATGGTGTTCTCGTAATAGCGCTGCAAGATCTTGTATTTCATCTCGTAGCTGGGCTCTGCGACCAGGCAGAGCATGCCGGCGTTGAAGCGGCTGGTCAGACGCTCGTCCATGCTCAGGTCCTTGGGGGCGCGGTCTGCCGCGATGACGACCTTCTTGTTGTTGCGGATGAACTCGTCCATGAGCTGGAAAAAGTAGTCCACGCTCGCGCGCTTGCCTATGATGTTTTGGATGTCGTCGATGATGAGCACGTCCACGCCGTGGTACGCCTGCATGATGGGGGCGTTGCTCTTCTTTTGACGGTCGAACTCGGTCATCAGGTCGTCCAGATACGCCTGGGAGTTTGCATACTTGACCTTGATCTCGGGCGACTTCTCGGCGAGCTCGTTTTTGATGGCAAGCAGCAGGTGCGTCTTGCCCAGGCCCGATTTGCCGTAGATGAACAGCGACGTGCACGTGCCGCGCTCGTCCGCGAGGGCGGCAAACTTGAGTGCCGAGCGATAGGCATGGCTGTTCTCGGGTCCGTAGACAAAGTTCTCAAAGGTAAATTTTGAGTTCGCGGCGAGCGGGGCTCCATCCGTATTCTGCTCGGCCGGCACGGTCGGTGCTGGCACGGGTGAAGCGGGGGTCGCAGTTTGCGTGGATTTGGTCGGCGCTCCGCCCTTCATCTGGTTCATCATGCGACGAAAATCATCGGCCGAGAGCGTGTTCTTGATTGCAATGCCCGAATCCGCGCCCGCCGCTGCGTCGTGAGCGATGGGCATGTGCGTGACGGGTGCGTTCGTTGACGTCGCCGCCGCGGTCGGCAACGGTGCCATGGTTTCACGGGAAACATCGCTGTGCTGGTGCTCGATTGTCGACACGTCGCCTGCGGAGGCCGGCACCGCCGGGGAAGCAGCGGGAGCCGTGGCGGGCGCCGTCGCGGCGGCGGATTCCGTCGCGACGCCTTGCGGTGCCACGATGTCGAGCGCGATCGGTGCAAAGGCGATTTCTTCCAGATAAGCCTCAATAGTCGGCTGATGCTTTTTGAGCTGCGCGATGGCAAAGCGCGAGGGGGCCTCGATCGTGAGCGTATCTTCGGTCAGGCTTATGGCGCGCGATTGCCCCAGCATGTTGATGAGGCGTGCATCTTGGCCGTCGCGCTGGCAAAAGGCGATGGCATCCCCCAGGATGATGCTTGCTTCCTCGTCCACTGTCTCTCCCGTTCTTTAGCTCTGAGCTCGCACGCGAGCGGCGCCGAGTTCGGTCAGATGGTATTTCTGGCCATGTTTGATGACCAAGCCGGCCTGCGCCAAGTCATTGAGCGTGCGTGACCAAGTGGGGGCCGAGTTTCCAAACGCCCTCGCAAGATCGGTTGCGCCGCACGCTTGATTTTGCGCCAGATAGCCCAGCGCGGCGTTGCCGCGATCGCTTACGAACACGTCCGGTTGTGGCTGTGCATACTGATTTGCTGCACTAGGATACATCATTTGAGCTGCTGGTTGTTGAGAACTTTGCATCGGCGGCATTTGCTGTTGAAAACTTTGAGGCCACTGTTGGTAAGGCTGCGGAGGCATCTGCTGGGCCCAGGGGTTGTACTGCTGCTGCGGCATCTGCTGGTACGGCTGCTGATATCCCTGCTGGTACTGCTGCGGGAACTGCTGGCCATACCCCAGTGGCGGCATCTGCTGATATGGATATCCCTGTTGGTACGGCTGATAGCCCATTTTCTGGCCACCCGGTACCCCCGTCGCCTGCTGCATTGCTGCTGCATCCTGATCCGCCAGCGGCATGGCCTCTGGCATGTTTGGCGGCATCGACATCGATGCCGCCTGGGACTCTTGTGTAGGAAGCATTCCGGGCTGCTGCATCTGTCCCACGGGGGGCCGCATCTGCTGCGTTGCCATGGGCTGCTGCGCAAAAGCTCCCGGCAGGGGATATGTGGGCTGATCCGTCTCGGGCCGCACGGCAGCACCGCGTCCGCCGGCACGCTCGATTTCCTGTACGCGTTTAGGGTTCAGGCTTACCGTAACCACGGTGCCGTTGCCCATGTTGTCCTCGATGGATACGGCACCGCCGGCGTTTTCCAAATACTCCTGCACCATGGGAAAACCTGCTCCGGTTCCACGGATATAGCGCTTCATCTTGCTGTTTGCGCTGGTAACGCCAAAGTCGAAAGCGCGCTCCTTGTCGTCGATGCCGGGTCCTTGATCAGCAAAGCGGATGGTGTCTCCGCCGTCCAGAATCGAGATGATGGGCTCGGCAAAGTGCGCGTGGATAAAGTTTTCGACAATCTCGCGGATGACCATGAGCGAGATATGGCCACCTTGTTCTTTCATGCACTGGTAGACGGTGTTGGTCGTCTCTTCCAAATACGTGCGGACATCTTGCGGATCAATGACGATCACACGCGGTGTCGACAGCATGTCGTCATAGACGGCAATGCGCGCGGCGTACATGGCTTTTGGCGCCTGCGTGGTCGTCTGCTCGCCTTCCGCACGCTCTTCGCGCACGCCGGTGATGTGCTCGTTGTCGGGTGCCGGGTCTCCGGAATCGACCATGGTGTAAAAGTCGTCAGACATGCTGCTCGCAATCTTTCAAAAGGTTTCGAACAAATAGTAGCTCACCGTGCAATGTTTCTCATCTTTCGACAACTTTTCAAAACCTGTTGAAAACTTTGGAAAACGGGCGAAAAGTTCTCAACATTGCCAACATGACCTGTTGAAAACTCGATGAAATATCGTGAAAAGTTGCCATGCACCACTAAATCGAGCTTGGCTTATGGGGGAACCGTGTGAACTGCGCAACCTTTTACCTTTGATTTCTTGACATTTGAACATTGATTTCCCTACAATCTTCAAGCTCACGTGTCTATATCTGCGTCCGCGCCCCCGCGGACACTCGAAATGCAGCAGGAGGAACTTAAGATGAAGCGTACGTATCAGCCTAATAAGCGTAAGCGTGCCAAGACCCATGGCTTCCGTGCCCGTATGGCCACTAAGGGTGGTCGTGCCGTGCTCGCCCGTCGTCGCGCCAAGGGCCGCAAGCGTCTCACTGTCTAGCAGCGATACACACATCTCGCATGAAGACTATTAAGTCTCGGCAAGATTTCGAGCATGTGTTCAGTCAGGGGCGTCGTTTCAATCACCCTCTGATTCGAATGACCATATGTGAATCGGTTGGCGAAGGCGACTCCGGAAGGGTCGCCTTCGTTGGTGCTAAACGGCTCGGTTGTGCTGTCGTGCGCAACCGTTCTAAGCGTGTGATGCGCGAGGCCGCCCGCAGCTGCGGATTTCCCGTTGCGGGTTATGACATCATCTTGTTCGCAACTCCCAAGACGAGGGTTTCCTCGCCGCAGGAGATGGACAAGGCATTGCGTTCGCTTGTGAAACGCGCCGGCGTTGCCGGGGAGGAGCGATGAGCAATCACGTTTTGCGACGTGTTGCCATCGCTCCTATTCGCATATATCAACAGGTTATTTCGCCCTTATTGCCTGACGCCTGCATTTATTACCCAACGTGCTCGCAATACGCCGTCCAGGCGATTGAGAAGTACGGTGTTTTGAGAGGCTGCTGGCTTGCCGTGAGGCGCATCGCTCGCTGCAATCCCCTGCACGTCGGCGGTTATGACCCTGTGCCCTAGCGGGCACTCGCTATCGGAGGAAAACTTACATGTGGGATTGGATCGTTAACATCCTTTTCGAGCTGCTCAAGCTCATCCAGACCTTTGCGGTCGACTGGGGCCTGTCCATCATCATCCTGGTGGTCATCATCCGTCTGCTGCTGACGCCGCTTATGCTCAAGTCGACCAAGTCGACGGCTCGCATGCAGGTGCTGCAGCCCAAGATGCTCGAGATTCAGGAGCGCTATGCCGACGATCCTCAGCGCCAGGCCGAGGAGATGCAGAAGTTCTACAGCGAGAACAAGTTCAACCCGATGGCTGGTTGTTTGCCGCTGTTGATCCAGATGCCTGTCCTGTTCGCCCTGTTTACGTTGCTGCGCAACCTGCCGCAGTACTTTAACGACGGCACGTTCTCGTTCTTCAACATCCTGCCCGACCTGACCACCACGCCGAGCGCTTCCTTTGCCGATGGCTTTATGGTTGCGCTGCCTGCGCTGGTCTGCCTGATTCTGTTCGCCGTCCTGACCCTGATTCCGCAGCTCTATATGTCGCGCAACCAGACCGGCCAGCAGGCTCAGAGCATGCGTATGATGGCTGTTGTCATGACGGTCATGATGCTTTGGATGGGCTGGAGCTTTCCCGTTGGTGTTCTGCTGTACTACGACGTCTCGTCTGCTTGGCAGGTTATCCAGCAGATTTTTGTGACGCAGAAGGTTATCGAGAAGGCCAAGGCCGATGAGGAGGAGCGTCTTAAGAACGCGCCGCTGCAGGTTGAGGTCACTCGTCGAGAGAAGAAGCCGCGCCCGCACAAGAAGAAGTAGTGGGATATCAATCTTATTTAGGTACCGAACTTTTGGAGTACGTTATGTCTGGAGAGATCATCGAGGATATGCTTGAGGAGGTTGCCCCGCAGGTCGCGGGCGATTATCCCGAGATTGCACAGCGCTACAAGGCTGGTGAAGAGCTGACCGATGAGGAGCTCGACACCATTGCCGATGTTGCGATTTCCATCCTGCGTTCCATCCTTTCGCACTTCGATGCCGCCAACTCTCCCATCGATGAGTATGAGGGTGACGAGGGTGAGCTGATTCTGGATGTAACGGCTCCCGATCTTGCTGTTCTCATTGGCCGTCATGGTCGCACCCTTGATGCCCTTCAGGTTATGTTCTCTTTGCTGGTGAGCCGCAAGCTTGGCTTTAGGTATCCGGTTGTAGTGGACGTCGAGGGATACAAGAGCCGCCGTCAGGACAAGGTTGCCTCCATGGCTCAGTCTGCTGCCGAGCGCGCCATCCGCACTCACAAGAGTGTTTCGCTTCCGCCCATGAATGCCTACGAGCGCCGACTGGTTCACATTGCACTTCGCGGCAATGATGCGGTCGATACTCATTCTGAGGGTTCTGACCCTGATCGCCATGTAGTGATTGTTGCTCGATAATCTACTCGAGCTTATGCTAAGGGGACGTGGTTTCCACGTCCCCTTTTTTTTGTCAAAAGTTCTCGATACACTGATTTTTGTCAGAAAGGAGCTTTCGTTGTTAGTACTTACTGATCAGCAGGCTGACGAGATGTTGAGTCGTCTAACTTCCTATTGCAAAGAGTATTCCTTCAGCGTAACTGATGTTGAGCTGAGGAAATGTATCCAGCATTTGGATTTGGTTCTTGAAACAAATAAGACAACCAATCTCACCCGTATTCTTAACGTAGAAGATGCTGCAGTACTTCATATCCTTGACTCACTTGTTTTGCTCCCATATATCAATAAGGCTCCTGAGGGAGCTTTGCTCGATATGGGAACAGGTGCGGGCTTCCCTGGTATTCCATTAACCATAACCACGCATCGTAAAGCTACTTATATTGACTCTGTTGGCAAGAAGGTTGATGCTGTTAATTCCTTTGTCCATGCTCTTGGATTGAAACGTGCTCATGCGGTTCATGATCGTCTTGAAGAATATGCTCGAAGCCATAAGAAGCAGTTCTCCGTTGTAACCGCCCGCGCACTGGCCCCTCTACCGATTCTTGTTGAGTATGCGGCTCCGTACCTGAAGGATGGAGGGCTATTTGTTATCACCAAGGGCAATCCTTCGGATGAGGAGCTTGCTTCCGGCATGTCAGCAGCTAAGATTTGCGGCTTCACTTTGCTTCTGAATGACGCAATTGATTTGCCTGAAGGCTTGGGTCACAGGGAGTTCATTGTTCTTAAGAAGAGTCATTCAGCATCCGTTTCATTGCCTCGTGCAAATGGCGTGGCAAAGAAGAATCCGCTTGCCTAGATGTTTCACGTGAAACATAATGGATACTAACAACTTGCAGTGTTTCACGTGAAACATGGCGGTTGCTATCGATTCGGAATGTTTCACGTGAAACATCCTCCGTATGACAGCTTTAATACACACCAGGAGGGACCGTGGGATTTCGCGACGTTAAGCGTTCTAAGAGCGCAAAAGACACGCGTATCATTGCAATCATCAATCAAAAAGGCGGCGTCGGTAAGTCAACGACGGCTGTAAACCTTGCAGCAGCACTGGGTGAGCAGGGTCGTAAGACACTGATTGTCGATTTTGATCCGCAGGGAAACAGCACCAGTGGATTCGGAATTGAAAAAGAAGACCTTGATCACTGCATCTATGATGCATTGTTGAATGATGTGCCGGCAGAATCGCTTGTTCTTGATACAAATTGCAAAAAGGTATTCGTAATTCCGGCTACAATTCAGCTTGCAGGCGCGGAAATTGAACTCGTAAGCGCAATTGCTCGTGAAACCCGTCTCAAAGATTTGCTTGAGCCGATTCAGGACGAGTTCGATTTTATTTTCATTGACTGTCCCCCCTCGCTCGGCCTGCTTACTATCAACGCCCTGACCGCAGCAGACAGCGTTTTGATTCCGATCCAATGCGAGTATTATGCACTCGAGGGCGTTACGAAGCTGCTTGAGTCAATGAAGATGGTCAAATCACGTCTGAACAAGGGCTTAGACACCTACGGTGTGCTTATGACCATGTATGACTCGCGTACTTCTCTATCGAATCAGGTTGTTGAGGAGGTTCAATCGTACTTTGGTGATAAGGCGTTTAAGACGCTGATCCCCCGTACGGTTAAAATCTCCGAAGCTCCGTCTTTTGGAGAACCGGTAATTACCTATGCACCTCAAAATAAGGGTGCAAAAGCGTATATGAACCTTGCAAAAGAGGTGATCAAGCGTGCCTAGTGTAAAGAAACGTGGCGGATTGGGACGTGGACTCAATGCTTTGGTCTCAGAGGCCGAGTATGAGACCGGTGGTTCGGCTACATCGGCTGCAAATACCGCATCTGAAACAAAACTACCTATTGAGGATATCGTTCCCAACCCAAATCAGCCCCGAATTCACTTTAACGAAACTGAACTTCGTGAGTTGAGCGAGTCAATTCAAGAACATGGCGTTTTGCAGCCGCTTTTGGTTCGCAAGCATGGAAACGGCTATGAGATCATCGCTGGTGAACGTCGTTACCAGGCGTCAAAACTTGCTGGTCTTGAGGAACTGCCTGTCATCATTAAGGATGTTAATGATGAAGAGATGCTAGCTCTTGCTCTAATCGAAAACCTTCAGCGTTCTGATCTAAATCCTGTCGAAGAGGCTAAGGGCTACCGCCAGCTTATCGATGCCAGCGGTATGACCCAGGAAGCATTGTCGAAGGCAGTAAGCAAGTCGCGCTCTGCAATTACAAACTCGCTGCGCCTTCTTGATCTTCCCGAAGTTGTTCAGCAGATGATTTTTGAGGGCAAACTTACTGCTGGTCATGCACGTGCGATTCTTGCAGTTCCCTATGAGGATGCTCGAATTCGACTTGCTGAGAAGGTTGTTACAGAGGGCCTTTCCGTAAGAGCGACAGAAAATCTTGCTCCGTTGTTTTCTGCCGGAGTGACACCTAAGACTCCGAGGCCTCCAACGCCTCAGTCTTTTAAAAAGGCTGCCCGCGTGCTTCGTCAGGTTTTTAATACCAACGTGCGTGTGAAGAGCTCGCGTGGAAAGAATAAGATTGAGATTGAGTTTAAAGACGAGGAAGAGCTCTCTCGTATTCTTGGCGAAATGATTCAGTTTGATCAAGGAGGCCAAGATGAGGAATAGGATTTTTACTGTGATTGCATTGGCGACGACTGTCGCTGCTGGTGCCTTTGCTGGCTATAAGATCGCGACAGACGATGAACTTCGAGGTCGTTTGCTTCGTAGTGCGCAAGATATTGTCGATACATCCAAGAAGAAAATGGATGTTATGACAGAAGATGTTGCCATGCGCACCGCTCAGGTAACAAAGAATCCCAAGATTAATCAAGGTTGGGTTAGCAACCAATGGGAAAATGTAGGCTATTAGGTACCTAACAATTACTAAGCATATTATGAGGGGTCCTTGTCTAATTCACGAGGCAAGGAGCCCTTATTTTGGCCGTAAAAAATGGGACAGGTAGCAGCTGATTCAAAATTAAGCTCAATAAATGAAACGGCCCCGGTTGCATATCCTGCAACCGGGGCCGTTCAATGTTTCACATGAAACGTTTTGGGTGCGACTCCCCTATGCGTTCTTCTGAACTTTGAAGCGCTGCTTCAGCTGTCCGCAGGCGGCGTCAATATCGTTACCACGGGAGTTACGAATCGTGGTCTCGATGCCACGGGACTCAAGACGACGCTGAAGATCCTCGACCTTATGAATCGGCGACGGCTTGAGCGGGCTACCCTCAATGTCGTTAAGCTGAATAAGGTTAACGTGGCACAGCGTTCCCTCGCAAAAGTCGCAGAGCGCCTGCATCTCGGGATTCGTATCGTTGACGCCTTCGATCATGGCATACTCATAGGTCGGGCGGCGGCCAGTCTTCTCGGTGTAGAGCTGAAGCGCCTCGTGAAGGCGAAGCAGTGTGTACTTCTTAACACCGGGCATGAGCTTGTTGCGCGTCGACTGGATGGCGGAATGCAAGGAAACGGCAAGCGTGAACTGCTCAGGGATGTCGGCAAATTTGCGAATACCTGGAATAACGCCGCTGGTAGAGACGGTGAGATGACGAGCGCCGATACCGATGCCGTCGGGGTCGTTGAGGATTCGCAGCGTCTTGAGAACCTCGTCGTAGTTGGCAAACGGCTCGCCCTGGCCCATGAAGACAACGCTCGTGGCGCGCTCGCCAAAGTCGTTGGATACATGAAGTACCTGGTCGACGATCTCTTGAGCGGTCAGAGAGCGCTTGAGGCCGTTGAGACCGGTAGCGCAAAAGGCACAGCCCATGCCACAGCCTGCCTGGGTGGAAACGCAGACGGAAAGCTTGTTACGACGGGGCATGCCGACGGTCTCGACGGAAACGCCGTCGTGGTACTCGAGCAGATACTTGCGAGAGCCATCTTTGGAAACCTGCTTGGTGAGTTCAGTCGGCGTGTCAAAGGCAAAAGCCTCTTTAAGCTGCTCGCGGAAAGCCTTGGGAAGGTTGGTCATATCGTCAAACGAACAAACGTTCTTCTCAAAGACCCATTCGATGAGCTGCTTCGCGCGGAAGGCGGGCTGGCCAAGCTCGGCCACGAGCTCGCGAATATCGTTTTGGCTCAAGTCGCGAATGTCCTGAGATTTAGTCCTGGGATTCATGGAAGCCTTTCGATTTTGGGGAAACGTAGAGGGTATCGCTACAATATGGTATCAGCTGCAGAAATTATAGAGGAGGAGTCTGCCCATGCCGGGTAAAAGCCTAGAGAACATGCACGTAGCGGTCTTGGCGGGCGGTCATTCCGCTGAGCGCGAGATCTCGCTCAATTCGGGAAAGAACGTCGTGGTTGCCTTGAAGGAGGCCGGCTACACTTCGGTGGAGCTGCTCGACACGGCTGCCGATGATTTTATGGTAACCATGGCGACCGGCGGCTTTGACGTGGCGTTTATCGCCATGCACGGTGCCGGCGGCGAGGATGGCGCCATGCAAGGCGCCATGGAGACCCTGGGTATCCCCTACACGGCTTCGGGCGTGCTTGCCAGCGCCTGCGGTGCCGACAAGGAGGTCTCTAAGCTCCTGTACGCCAAGGCGGGCATTCCCATTGCCCCCGGCCTTGCGCTCGAGGTGGGCGATGAAGTCGATATCGATCATATCGTCGAGGTTTGTGGCGAGCGCTGCTTTGTGAAGCCGGCCGTCAACGGTTCCAGCTATGGCATTTCCCTGGTCCATGAGCCCTCCGAGCTGCCCGCGGCAATCGCCAAGGCGTTTGAGTACGGCGACAAAGTGCTGGTCGAGAAGTGCATCGAGGGTACCGAGATCACCGTCGGCGTATACGGCGAAGATGACGTGCGCGCTCTGCCGATTGTCGAGATTCGTAAGCCCGAGGACTGCGAGTTCTACGATCTGGACGTGAAGTATGTCGACCCTACGGACATCCATCGCATTCCGGCGCAGATTTCACCCGAGAATTACGCTCGTGCCCAGGAGCTTGCCTGTGCTGCTCACAAGGCCCTCGGTTGCCTGGGTATCTCGCGCAGCGACTTTATCGTGAGTGAGGACGGCCCCGTCATCCTCGAGACCAATACCATTCCCGGCATGACCGATACGTCGCTGTATCCGGATGAGATCCGCCACACCGACGACATGACGTTCCCGCAGGTCTGTGACAGCCTAATCCGTATGGGCCTTCGTCGAGCGGGCATTGCATGCTAATCGAGGACGCGGTTTCGTCAGGAACGCCGCAGTTTGTCATCGACTCCTATGCCACGCTTGCCGAACGTGCCAAAACGCAGTCCTTTGGCCTTATCGAGGAAGATGTGATTGTCCTCGATACCGAGACCACAGGTCTTTCGGTGCAGGACAATGAGCTGATCGAGATCTCGGCGGCCCGTCTTTCGGGCCGCGAGATCGTCGGCCGTTTCGATACCTTCGTGCATCCCAAGCAGCTGATTCCCGCCGAGATTACCGAGCTCACGAGCATTACAAATGCCGATGTGGCAGATGCCCCGTCGGCCGTTGAGGCCGTCGCCGCTCTCGCCGATTTTGTCGGTGGTTGCCCGGTGATCGCACATAACGCCACGTTCGACCGCTCGTTTATCGAGTCGGTCAAAGGCGGCGTCAACGTGAGCGATATTTGGATCGATTCGCTGGCGCTGTCGCGCATCGCGCTTCCGCGCCTGGCCTCGCACAAGCTGTCTTTTATGGCCGATCTGTTTGGCTGTGACTCGGTATCACACCGTGCCAATGCCGACGTCGACGCCCTGTGCGGCGTATGGCGCGTGTTGCTCGTGGCGCTCACCGACTTGCCCCAGGGCCTCATGGCGCGCCTAGCCGACATGCATCCGGACGTGCCTTGGTCCTATCGTCCTATCTTCTCGTTCTTGGCAGGGCAGAACCCTGGTTCTATCTTCTCTCTCAGCGCCGCTCGTGCTGACGTTCTCAAGGCCGATCGCGCCGACGATCGGGTGGACGCCGACGAACTACCGGTCCTCAAGATGCCGAGTCGTGAGGAGATTGAGGCAGACTATGCGCCGGGTGGCCTGGTCAATCGCATGTATCCCACTTACGAGCCGCGTGATGAGCAGATCGCGATGGCGCTTGAGGTCCGCGATGCGCTGGTCACGGGCACTCATCGTGTAATTGAGGCGGGCACAGGCGTCGGCAAATCGATGGCCTATCTGGTGCCTTTTGCCGAGGCAGCACGCCGTAACAACATCACGGTTGGTATTGCGACCAAATCGAACAATCTTGCCGACCAGCTCATGTACCATGAGCTGCCAAAACTTGCCGAGCAACTGGAAGGTGGTCTGTCATTTTGCGCTCTCAAGGGCTATGACCACTATCCGTGCCTGCGCAAGCTTGAGCGCATGAGCCGCGGCCAGGTCGAGATTACCACCAAGCGCGATCCGGCGGACACGCTCACGGCGGTCGCGGTCATTATGGCGTACGTCTGCCAATCAGCCGATGGCGACCTCGACTCACTTGGCATTCGGTGGCGCAGCGTCAACCGCCCCGACTTTACGACGGCCTCGCGCGAGTGTGCTCGTCGCCTCTGCCCGTTTTTCCCTGATAAATGTTTGGTCCACGGCGCTCGCCGTCGTGCGGCGCATGCCGATGTGGTGGTCACCAACCATTCCCTGCTGTTCCGCAACGTTGCGGCCGAGGGCAGGATTTTGCCTCCGATTCGTCATTGGGTAATCGACGAGGCCCATTCCATCGAGCGCGAGGCGCGCCGCCAGTGGGCGCGCGTGGTGTCGGCGGACGAGTCACGCGTTCTGTTTGAGCGCCTGGGTGGCTCGAGCACCGGCGCGCTAAGCCAGGTTTCCCGTGATTTGGCAACCTCCGAGGGCTCTACGCTCTATCTGGGCCTTACTGCCAAGGCGACGTCGACAGTTGCACGCGCGAGCATGGCAATCGCCGACGTGTTCGATGGCGTTCGCGAGCTCGGCCGCCGTGCCCGTGGGGGTTATGACAATGCCAATCTATGGATTGGCCCCGAGCTGCGCGAATCTGACGACTGGCATGATTTCTTACCGTCGGCCTACACTGCCATCGACGCATTGGAACAAGCTGACAAGAGCGTCGACGCGCTGGTGCAAGCCGTCGCCGCCGACAAGCCCGAGGTTGTTGTCGACCTGGGTGATATTTCGCGCCGCCTGCACGAGCTGGCCGCGAACCTCAAACTCATCATTGACGGCACCGATGAACACTACGTGTATTCGCTGCAGGTCAATCGCAGGCTGCGTGCCGGCGGAGAGTCAATGACCGCAGAGCGCATCGACATTGGCGAGGCCTTGGCAACCGAGTGGCTGCCCGAGGTTCACACGGCTATCTTTGCCTCGGCGACCATGACGGTGTCCAAAAGCTTTGAACACTTTAACCACGCGGTCGGTCTCGATCGCATCGGTGCTTCAACATCCTCGTCGCTGCACTTGGACTCGAGCTACGACTTCGATTCGAACATGGCTGTAGTCGTTGCGGGCGATATCCCCGATCCGCGCGATCGTGAGAGCTATCTTACAGCGCTCGAGCGCGTGCTGGTCGACGCCCATCTTGCCATGGGCGGATCGGTGCTCACACTGTTCACCAATCGGCGCGACATGGAAGACCTGTACGCCCGCGTTGAGCCTAAGATGGCCCGTGCGGGTCTGGAGCTCAACTGCCAGCAGCGCAACTCATCTCCTCGTCGCCTGCGCGACCGGTTTATCAACGAGCCGACCTCGTCGCTTTTTGCCCTTAAGGCCTTCTGGGAGGGATTCGACGCCAGCGGCGAGACGCTGCGCTGCGTCATCATTCCCAAGCTGCCGTTCTCGAGTCCCACGGACCCGCTCTCGTGCGAGCGCAACCTGCGCGAAGACCGCGCTTGGGCGCGCTATTCGCTGCCCGAGGCGGTGCTCGAGGTCAAGCAGGCGGCCGGCCGCCTTATCCGCTCGTCGACCGATTGCGGCGTGCTGATTCTGGCCGACCCGCGCCTGGTGACGAAGGGCTACGGAAAGAAGTTCTTAACGTCGCTGCCCACGAGCTCCTACCAGCGCATCGAATCGGCGCAGATCGGGCACTATCTGCAACTGTGGCGCGCACGCCACGAGCGGCGTCGCTAAAGCGGACAGACGAGGGTTTTTGCCATATCGCACAGACGCTTTGACAGGGCGGGGTCATCCAAGATGCGGATGGCTCCGCCCGCTGCGATTATCTGGCTCAGTAGCCAACGCTCGGAGCCGTAATGCACGGTTACCGTTGCCGTGTCTGCCCCGCTGCGCTCGATTAGGGTGATGCCGGCCCAGTCCAGATGCTCCGCCATATCGAATGGCATCAGGAGCTTTGCGCTACGCTGCGTCCGGGCAAGGGAATCGTGGAGGGATGCGACATCCGGTGCGTGAGGCACGACGGAGTCTTCCGTCAAGGCGAGTCCCTCGATTTTATCCATGCGATAGGTGCGCTGCTCATCGACCGCGATGTCCCAGGCAATCAGGTATGTTTGGTCGCCGTTTGACGTAATGCGCAAGGGGTCGACCAGACGCTCGCGTGGCCGTGCATCGTCCATCGAGCGATACGAGATGCGGCAGCGAACGCCGTCCTGAATGGCGCAGCTCAGCTGCTGCCAGTGCGATCCGTGGTTGACGGTGTCAAAGACGCGCTGGTTATAGCCGAGCTCTTCGGGTAGAAGGGCATGTCGAATCCGAGCTGCCGTCTGCGGCTCGATCCCCAACGATTCAAGTTCATGGTTGAGCACAGCGCCCTCGGCGGCACTCAGGCGCAACGGTAGCACACGACCGGCGTCACCGGTGAGGACCACACGCTCGCCGCGGCATTCGCAGATGATGCGCGCGCCCGATTCTCGGTCCGCGAGCGTCGAGACGATCTCGAGAATCTCGTCGAGCGACACCCCCGTGATGTCAAAGCGACTGCAAATCTCGGTTCGTGTCATGCCACTCTCGCCGGCGGCGTAGAGGGCCTCCATGATGTCGATGGCACGCGAGAGCCTCTGCTCGCTGGTGAGTTTACGCACGGGCATGCTCGTGCACCGTCCTTTCAATGAGGTGGTTCCACGCCTGCTTGAGCGATTTGGGGGCCACGGGCCTCATGCCGTCCATGGCGTGGGCCATGCAAAATGAGGCGGCGGCTTCAAGGTCGCGCACGTCAACGGTCCAGGTCCATCCCACATCGGTGTGTGCGAGCTCACCTCGCCCACGCGTGAGGCCGTTGATCATATCGATCTGCGTCTGAGGGGCGAACGAGAACGTGGCTGCAACGGGCGGTCGGTCGGCAAAATCGAATTCAAAGAACAGATAGTCGTTGAGATTGAAGTTCGCGGGGATGACGTAGGCCTTCGAAGGACGCCAAGCGCGTACGATACGGTCGCAGCGGAATGTCCTGATGTCGTCGGTGACGTTGTCGAGGCCGCAGAAGTACGCCACGCCCTCGCGCTCGAACATGCCGTAGACGCAGACGGTACGTTCTTTCTGCTCGCCGCGTCCGTTCTGATATAAAAATCGCAGCGCGCATCGCTCGGCAAAGGCGCTCCATACCGCATCGACGGTGGGAGAGCGGCTGATCGGTGCTTCGTCCGCCGTCGTCCTACCGGTGAGGTAGGCAATCTTTGATCGAATATCGGCAAGCGGTGCGGCAAAAGTGGATGAGCCGGCCGCTAGTGTCTGGTCGATGGCGTTGAGCAGGATATCGGCGTCGTCTGCGGTGATGAGGCCGCCTGCTGCAAAGGTGTGCTCGCGGTCAATTGTCCACGAGCTTTCCTCGGTCTCCTGCGCGCCGGCGGGGCGAACCTCCTTGATTAAGATGCCACGCTCGAGCAGTTTGTCACGATCGCGCCGAAACTTGCGCTTATCCGAGTCGATGTTGCCCGAGCCATATCCCAGGTCAGAATCCAAGACGATCTGCTCGGTCGTCAGCGGTTCGGGGGAGCTATTGAGTACAAAGAAAAGATTGAGGATGCGCTGAGCCGTTTTATCGAAACTGGGCTCCAAATTTCCCTTTTTAATTGTCTCGGTCGTGTCGCTTGCCGTCATAGAGTCCTCGCATGAGAAGGTGGTTTGCTGTCATGATTTTAGTCCGATATGGAGATTAGGCTATATCCTTGTCCGCTCGGGGCGTTAAGATGGGCCGAATTCGGTCGTTTGCGCTCGCTCGGGGTATACTTTCGACTATATACGGTTCTAATGTGCATGCATTGGGCCTATTTGTCGGATTATGGATGTGGAGCGCACATGGCGAACACCCAGAACTATATTAACCACCTGCTGCAGAACACCGGCATTACGCCGGCATGCAGCGAAGAAGAGCGCTTGGCTGCCGAGGATATCGCTCAGATCTTCCGCAACCACGGCTTTGATCCCGAGGTTCAGGAGTTCAATGCCCCGGCGCCCAGTAGGTTGGCATTTGCCGTTACCGGTATTCTTGCGTTTGCCGGTGCCCTGCTGATGGGCATCGGCGGCGGTATCGGCTTGGTCGGCACCTTGCTGGCCATTGTCGGTGCCGTGCTCTACGTGCTCGAGCGCACAGGGCATCCCGTGGTTTCGCGCCTGGGCAAGACGGGCATGAGCCAAAATGTCATCGCCTACCACAAGGCCTCGGGCCCGCTCGCGTCTCCGCGCAACCGCCCGGTGGTCGTTGTCGCACACTACGACTCTCCCCGTGCTGAGCTGCTCGCCCGCGAGCCCTATGCTTCGTATCGTGCGCTCATTGCCAAGCTGTTGCCCGTTGCCACGGTTGCCCCTGCTGCCGTTGCCATCCTGCGTATCCTGCCGCTCCCCGGCGCGCTCAAGGTTCTGCTGTGGATTGTCGCGATCCTCGCTTCCCTCGTTGCACTTGCCAACGCGGCAAACATCATCTCTAACCGCCACATTCTTCCCTATACGTCCGGCGCGGTGTGCAACAAATCTTCTGTCGCCGCTATGCTCGGCGTTATGGACAACGTTGCTCCCCTCCAGGGCGAAAACGAGTTTCCCGACGATGTTCCGTTCGATACCTATTTTGGGGAGCAAAAGCGCCGTGCCGAGGAAATGGCGCGCGCAGCGGCGGAATATGCCGCGGCCCAGCAGCAAAACGACTACGGCAACACCATCGAGTATGAAGAGCCTACCTGCGCCGAGGACGAGTTCGGTCAGCCGATTGCTCCCGACGCTCAAACCGAGCCCGAACAGGGTGAGGCTTTCGACGAGCAGATCGAGGGCTTTGAGGGTGCGTCTGCCGACGAGACGCTGATCGGCGCCATCGTGCCCGAGGATCAGAATCAGGCTGTCCAGGCCGAAGAGTTCAATGACGAGGTTTCCGCTGCCGAGCCGGTGGAGGAGCCTGTCGCGGCCGAGCCCGAGCCCAAGCTCTATCGCAATGCCGCCGGCAACATCCGCTTTGGTTCGGATGCCATCCGTGCGCTCGGAATGCTTCCCGAGTCCTGCACGCTCGATTACGAGGAGGGCGAGGAGCCGACGTTTGAGCCCGAGCCTGCCCCCGTCGTGACTGCACCTGCGCCCGCTGTCACCGTGGATGATGAGTCTGCCGCGGTTGCCGCTGCCGTTGCCGAGCCCGAGGCGGTGTCCGCGATCGATCCCGCGGCAGGACTGGACGTTTTGGCTCTCGCCGCGCCGGCGCAAGACGTTGCGGACGAGTCTGACGACGATTACGTTGAACAGCCGAGGCGCGTGTCTTACGAGAGCGATACTGATTTCTCGGCCGAGATTCCCGCGGCAACGCCCCATGCCGACATTGCATCCGCGTTCTCGTCGATTGGCGCCAGCGCTTCCAACTTCTTTAAGGGTGCGCTTGTAAAGGGCAAGAAATTTGTCGACGATTTCGAGGAGAAGCGCGCTGCCGCACGCGAGGCTGCCGAGCAGGAGGCTATCGCTCAGCAGCAGGCAGCCGAGGCGGCACGTGAGCACGCGGCGCAAGAGTTCGAGCAGAACGAGGCTATGCAGTCCGCGCCCGTCGACGCCGCCGAAGCTACAACGTCCTTTGAGTCCCAGCAACCGACGTCCGCGGATGTTGTTGAGGCAACAACGTCTTTCGAGGCTCAGCAGCACGTCGATAGCACCATGTCGTTTGATGCCGCGAAGTTCGATTCCACGATAACGTTTGAAAAGCAGGGCACCGCGATTGCTGAGCCCCTTCCTATTTCCGATGAACAGGGCGACGCGGTGGACGATGACGAGCCCATTGATGCTGCCGAAATTCAGGATGCTGCCGAGGACGAGTCCGTCGAGGCCAACTCTGACGAAGAGCAATACGCGGCAGCCGATCAAGGTGATTCGACCGAGGTCGAGCAGGAGGAAGTGCCTGCGGTTTCCGAGACTCCCGAGACGGATGAGTCGAGGCCTTATTCCACGCAGATTTTCACCATGCCGACCCCGAGTGGTTCCGGTGCCACGGTTGCCAATGTCGCTCCCACCCAGGACGAAACGGTCGATTCCCTTATGGCCCAGATTTCCTCCCAGGCATCGCCGCGTCCGCAGATGAATGTTCCCGATCCGGCGTCGGCACCGTCGCCTGCACCTTCCTCGTCTCCGCTGGCTTCGGTCCCCGATCCGTCGCTGCCGTCTATGAAGCAGGCAAACGTTGCGTCTCGCACGTCGCTGTTCGACCTTCCCGATCCCTCTGCCCAGGTCAACGACCCCTTTGCTACCGCCCAAGGTCCCGAACCCACATCGGCACCCGTTGCGCCTCCTATGCCCGTTGCGTCGGGCGCGCAGCCGATCGAGACCATTTCGGCTCCCGCCCCGGCGGCACCCAAGTCTCGTAAGCGCGGCCTGGGTGGCCTGTTCGGTCGTAAAAAGAAAAACGAGCAGGACAGCATGAGTGACTGGCTGGGCGTCGAAGACGATTACGATGCCAAGAAGTCCGGTCGCGGCATCGGTTCGTGGGATAATTTCGAGGACGATAACGATGGCTGGAAGGGCGGCGCTACGTCTTCCGACGGCGCTTCTTCCGAAGATATGCTCTCGGCTGTCGCCTCTATGGGCGATGATGAGCTGCTCGGTCACGATATCTGGTTTGTGGCAACGGGCGCCTCGGATTGTGATGGCGCCGGCATGAAGGCCTTCTTGGCTTCGCATCGCGACAGGCTCCGCGGCGTATTCTTCATCAATCTTGAATCCGTCGGCGCCGGTAGGCTTTCGGTGGTGACGGTCGAGGGCGAGCAGCAGCTGCTCAAGGGCGATCGCCGCATCATGAACCTGGTCAGCAAGGTGTGCAAGTCGTTCCATGTCGATTGTGGCGCGCTCGAGATGCCCTATGCCAAGACCGATGCCTATGCCGCGCTCGAGGCGAGCCGCCGAGCCCTCACCATCGCCGGCGTGGACGGCACGCGTCTGGCTTGCGCTCGTACCGAGGACGACCTGCCCCACAATGTCAACCCGACGAACATTGCCACGGTATCCGAGGTCGTGACCGAGGTTATCCGCCGTTCGTAGACGGAGCTCTAAGGAGTCAACGTGTTTTCGTATATTAAGCGCCATTGGCCTGTCTACGTGATTTTGACCTTGATTGCCATTGCGTTAGGATTTGGGGCCGCCTACATCGTGGGTGCAAAGGGCTCGACCCCCGCCTCCGCAATCGGCGAAGAGGTGGAGCAAGAACAGAGTACGGGTGCCGATGGGATTCCTGAGTCCGAGCAGGCAATCGTTGATGGTGGATCTTCGTCTGCAGAGTAGATACGGCGATTTACATGATTGAAAGCGGACGAGCCAGGGGACTGGCTCGCCCGCTTTTTCATCGCGCTAGCGCTTCTTTGGGATCGACCTAAGGCGAGCGAACCATAGGGCTGCGGCACCCGAGGTCAGGAGCGCGGTGATGCAAGCGGCGATGGGAACTGATCCTGTTGCCGGTAGGTCCTGCGGTAGGGTACAGCGTTGAATGACGCTGTCCTCGTCATGTGACTCAAGTTTATCGCCGCCACCGTTGCGGCAAAGATCGACGCGCGCGCTGTTGGTGAGTGCGGTTTGGGGCGTATAAGCCGACGTTGCCTGCATGTGTACGACTGCGCCCCGAGCGTCTGTGCCAAGGATTGCTTTGGCATCGTCAAGGTTGTCGTGCTCATCTTTGAGATCATCGCGGGTCCAAGAATCCGCATCGCTTCGAGTCGTAAAGTCGGCGGCTACCGCACCGTATTCAATTCGAATGCCCGTTACGACGGTATTGGATGCAAGGTCGAGCTCTTCCGCCTCGAGTGTGGTGGATTCCATGGTCGAGACATCCGCCTTCCAGAGACGCCAGCCGTCGTAATCGACGAGGCGACAGTCCTCACCAAGGCTCTCTTTTACTTCGTCGGACTCAAGCCAAGGATTTTCGTGCCCATCGTCAAGTGTCGCGTTCGCCGGTTCATCGACGTCTGTCGAGTCCAACGGCGTCGTGCGATACCACACGTTGCACAGACCGTTGAGGTCGCCGATGGCGACGGGGGTTTCGATTGAGATGAATCTCGCCGTGCCGTCTTTGGCGCACTCAAGATCATCGGTAATCGTAAACTCATCAACCCAAGTAGCGGAATCGTTTCGAGCATCGATGGTATAGGAGAAAAGCCCATCACTATTGGTTTGCGTCCTGGCGCGGTTTTTACCATCGCCGTTAGCCAACAGGCCCTTTTCGATAGGTTGGACAAGTTCCTGACGCTTGTCGACCTGCCCCTTGATCTCGATGGGCGCATCCTTCATCGCGACGGATTGGACTTCTCCCGTATCTTTTATTTCAAACGTTATCTCCTCGGCAAGGTCATAGGTCCGCGGAGACATCATTTCGCGCAACGAGTAGGTGCCGGGTGCAAGATGTTCGACGCGGTGCGGCTTGTCGGATGAGGTCCAGGAGTCTATTTCGGTTTTATCGGGATCATATAAGGTGAGTTGTGCGCCTTCCACTTCCTGCTCACCGCTTGCATCGACCTTGGAGATATCAACCTTGGTGTAATCGTCGGATACGTTAAGCCGTGCTTCTACAACGGGTGTTTTCTGGTCGGCATAAGTAAGGTCGACAATATGGGTTGTCCGATCGAGCAAGAAGCCTGCCGGCGCTTGAGTCTCGACAACCTCGTAGCGTGCGGTGCCAAGTCCCAGCGGGAGGTTGTCCGCGCGTGCTTCTCCAGTTTCATCCGTCGTGACGGTAGCGACAGTCTCACCGTCGAGCGCGGCAATGCTACCGTCGGGGCGCACGATATCACTCGAGGCACGGATCTCAAAGACGGCGCCCGCGAGGCTGCTGCCGTCTATGGCATCGGTTTTAACGATCCTGATGTTTCCGGTCGCGGCGTGGTCATAATACGAGGCGATTGCAACGGGCGTTAGGTTCATGTCGGCGGGTATGTTTACCTCGATCTCTTCGCCGACAAGATAGGGCTCTTTGGCCGAGGTTTCGCGTACATAATAGGTGCCCGGCACGAGCGATTCGGGCAGTGTGACGGTCCCGGTCGCGTCAGTCGTAAAGGTGTCCATTACGTTATGTGCTGGATACCAGCAAGTTTGTGAGACAGGTTCGTGATTGCTGTCGAGTAGTTGGAAGGTGAATCCGGCTAGTGGAACAGAAGCGCCTGTTTGGGCATCGCGTTTTACAATCTGGAGATGCGTCGACAGAGCGTGGTTGTCCACGATATATTGAAGCTCGGCGCCGTTGGAAATCTGATTGGCCCCGACGGTCCATTCCCCTGCACGTTTAAAACCCTCGGGGACGGTTTCCGGAACCTCGCGAACCGTGTAGCCGGCACGGTCGTATGGGACGGCTCCGTGGACACCGGCGGGTCGCTTACCTGTGCCGAACCATGCTTCGGGCTGGTCTTTGGTGGAGGCAAAGCCATAGATGTTTGTGGTCAGTGTGCCAACAACCTGCTGAGAGCTGTTGCTGACAACCTCAAAGACAACACCACCCGCCGGCTGCTCCAGGCCGGATTGGTCGCTATTGCCGTAATCCTTGAATTTGGAAATCTCAAGGTCAAACGCAATGGGGATATCGGAAATGCGAGATTCGATCTCGACCACGCCTGAATCGCCGAGCTGGTCGGCTCCGACGGTATAGGTCCAGCTGTCGTTGGATGGCAGGTAGCCCTCGGGGGCTTTTGATTCGTAGATGGTAAAGGTTCCTAAGGGGACATCGGCGAGGGTGGCCCGACCGCTTTCGTCGGTCGTGAGGATTTGCGCCCATCCAGGGGTTGATTGTGACACACACGTGAACTCTGCTCCTGCGAGTGAAGAACCCACCTGGGGGCCGGCATTCGTCGCGGCATCGAGTTTTACGATACGCAGGTTGATGGTGCCGGGCTGTTCATCAATGGCGACCTGTCCACCGTCATTCCCCGTGGTAAAGGCGATGCGATCACGACGGGGGACATAGCCGGCCGGCGCCTTCGTTTCAACTAGGTAGTATGCCGTGTTGGGCAGAAGTGTTGCTTGCGCCCGACCGTTGCTGTCCATCTGGATGGTGCCGACATGCGCGCCGCTGGCGCTCTCAAAAATATCGAATGATGCCCCGTCAAACTGATAAGTATTGTTTCCGCTGGTAATGGCGGCGTTTGCAGACTGTTTTTTGAAGGAAACAGAGACCGCCGGCAGTACATAGAGCATGTCTTGACGTTTGCTGCCGCCCGATACGGCTCCTAGATAGCGCCGCGCGCGGTGCGGAGCGGCTTTGATGCTTCCTGATTTTGCGTTGTCGTGGAGCCACCGCGCAGCCGCCACGACTTCATTGTCGGCGGTAAAGTGCCCGCTCTTGGTTTTGCCCTGAGCGGTCGTGTAGGAATAGGTACCGTCGACATGGGTAGTGCCGTTGAGCATCCATACGGCAAGCTGGGTTGCGGCGCGGGCGCGATCGGGTGAAAGATGGTAGCCGCCAAACGACGTGGCGGTAGGATATCCGTGACAAACGATTGCCGCGAACTCGTCGTCGAGCCACACCCAGCCTTGATCAAAGTTGAGCCATGGGCCGCCCGGCTTGGTGGGGCCGGGGCGCTCCTGGTTCATGCAGTAGGCAATCGAGGCGTCTTGAGCTTCATACTTGCCGATGAGGAAGGGCCCACAATCATCGCTAATAGTGCGGAAGCCGAGCTGGTCGTAGCCATCGACGGCAAATGCGGCTCCCGGTGCCAGGCAGCCGAAAAGCAGGAAGAGGAGCAGGAGCAGCGGACCTGTTGCGATTGCGCTGTGGACAGAGTGCGTGGGTGCGTTGGACATGGCTGCTCCTTATCCCTCGTGCGCCGCACGGGGAGGCTGCGACGCGTAGGATGAGGCTACCCCCGAGGTTCATGCGGGTAAGTACCGGAGCCTGACCAAAAGCTTGCCCAATTCCTGACAAATTGAGCTCAAATACAACAATCAAGCAAAAGTGCAGGTAGAAGATAGGGAGAACAGGAAGTTAAAGGTCCTCGTCTCCACAATTGACGTGATTTTCAAACGAATCTCCACAGCTAAAACAAGCATCACCACCCTTGTATCGAACAAGACAACCGCGTTATACTAGCCAACACACAAGCGGGCATCGCCAAGTGGTAAGGCATCAGCTTCCCAAGCTGACACTCGCGGGTTCGAGTCCCGTTGCCCGCTCCAGTAAAAAGCACAAGCACGGCAGCGTTACGTTGCCGTGCTTTTTACTATCAAGCGCCGGGACTCGAACCCGCCAGGGTGCGAGCGTTAAGCAAACGCGAAGCGTTTGTAGCGAGCAGGCGAAGGCGCCGACAGGCGCCTGAAGCCGGTGCGGTTTTGCGAAGCAAATGCGCAGACGTCCCGTTGCCCGCTCCAATTCCAAAATGTTAGGTTAATGCCTGCTGCCCATACTTGCACCTGCGCACGGTACAATGGTTGGGTTACGACCAACGTGCCAATAACCAAAAAGGAGCCGCTATGATCGATCGCTATACCCGCCCGGAGATGGGACACATCTTCTCCCTCGAGAACAAGTACGCCATTTGGCAGGAGATCGAGGTTCTGGCCTGCGAGGCCCAGGCGGAGCTCGGCAAGATCGGTATTTCCAAAGACGAGGCCCAGTGGATCCGCGACCATGCCAACTTTGAGAAGGCGAAGGTCGATGAGATCGAGGAAGTCACGCGCCACGACGTCATTGCCTTCCTGACCAACATGAAGGAATACATCGATGCCGATGTTCCCGAGGGCGACCCCAAGCCCAGCCGCTGGGTTCACTATGGCATGACCAGCTCGGATCTGGGCGACACGGCCCTGTGCTACCAGCTCACCCAGGCCTGCGACCTGATCATCGAGGACGTCAAGAAGCTCGGCGAGATTTGCAAGCGTCGCGCCTTTGAGGAGCGCAACACACTCTGTGCCGGCCGCACTCATGGCATCCACGCCGAGCCGATGACCTTCGGCATGAAGTTTGGCTCTTGGGCCTGGGAGCTCAAGCGCGATCTGGATCGTCTTGAGGACGCCCGCAAGAATGTTGCCTTTGGTGCCATCTCGGGCGCTGTCGGCACCTACAGCTCCATCGAGCCGTTTGTCGAGGAATATGTCTGCGAGCACCTGGGCCTGGTTCACGACCCGCTGTCCACGCAGGTTATTAGCCGCGATCATCACGCCTACCTCGCCGGCGTTCTCGCCACCACCGCGGCCACCTGTGAGCGCATCGCTACCGAGGTTCGCAATCTGCAGAAGACCGATACACTCGAGGCCGAGGAACCGTTCCGTAAGGGTCAAAAGGGCAGCTCCGCCATGCCGCACAAGCGCAACCCCATCACCATGGAGAAGGTCTGCGGCCTGTCGCGCGTCGTGAAGGCCAACGCGCAGGTTGCCTTCGACAACGTCGCCCTGTGGCACGAGCGTGACATTTCGCACTCCTCTGCCGAGCGCGTCGCCCAGGCCGACAGCTTCATCGCCCTCGACCACATGTTCCAGTGCCTCATTCGCGTTATCGACGGCCTGCAGCTGTACCCTGCCCGCATGATGGCCAACCTCAATAAGACCCGCGGCCTCATCTTCTCCTCCAAGGTGCTGCTCGCCCTCGTCGACACGGGCATCACCCGCGAGGACGCGTACGCCATTGTGCAGGAGAACGCTATGGCAACCTGGCACGAGGTACAGGATTGTGTCTCCGGCCCCACCTTTAAGGAGCGTCTTGAGGCCGACCCGCGCTGCACCGTCAGTCAGGAGAAGCTCGACGAGATCTTTGATCCGTGGGACTTCCTCACCCGTATCGACACGGTCTTTGATCGTCTGGAGCAGCTGAGCTTCGAGTGGGTTCGGGCATAACGTTAGCTTTTTAGGGCGCTTTGCTGGTAATGTGTGTTGCCGGCAAAGCGCCTCGTTGCATTTAGGGAAAGACGGGGATAATAGTCGTCTCGAATAACATTCTGAGAGGGGATCGCATGATTTCGTTTGATTACAAGCCTCAGGGCGTGTGTGCTCGCAATATTCACCTTGACCTTTCCGATGACGGCAACAAGGTGGTGGGCGTTGAGTTTACCGGCGGCTGCGACGGCAATCTCAAGGCTATCTCCAAGCTGGTCGAGGGCGCTCCCGCCGATCGCGTAATCGAGGTTCTCGCCGGTAATACCTGCGGTATGAAAAAGACCTCCTGCGCCGACCAGCTTACGCGCGCTATCGAGGCCGCTCGCGCCGAGATCGCCTAATGGGTATCGCCGATCACATCAAGAACGGAATATCGCGTCGCGGCTTTGTACTCGGTGGGGCTGCCGCGGGCGCTGCCACGGTGCTTGCCGGATGCTCGAAAAAAACGGGCACCAGCGATGATGCCGCCGGCGAGCCGCAGGTTATCAAGGATGATTCCAAAATCATCTCGATTACGGATGAGTACGAGGCAGTCGACATCGATCTTGAGCCGGCGGCGTCATGGACGCTGCCTCTGGGTACGCTGCTGTACTACTGCGACGGCGATTACGCCGCGGCGATGATGGCGCCCGCATCGGCACTGCACGCCAACACACTCGGTGTGCTCAACCTGGGCGATGGCTCGCTTACCACATTAATCGAGGATCCTATCGAGGGCACGGGATATGCATTCTACGATGTCCGTGCCGGCGACAGCGTATTCGCGTGGGTTGAGATGAACTTTGCCAATTCATCGTGGAAGCTCTACGGTCAAAATCTGTCGGGCGCTTCGCTCTCTGGCGACGTGGTTGAGCTCGATCGAGGTGGCAAGGACTATGATCCGCCGCTGTTTACGGCGTTCGGGTCATCAGTCATCTGGTATAAAATGCCCTCGGCAGGTGGCAATAAAACGAGTAGCGATTCGTTTTGCTATCGTCGCTCGCTTGATGAATCCAAGGCCGAGACAATTTGGAAATCGACGGGTCGCTTTGCATCGGCCCCGCGCGCGAGCGACGGCATTTTGACCATCTCGCCGCGTGTCCGCAACGACGAGGGCGTCTACTACGGCATAACGGCAATCGATCTGACCGACGGCAACAACACCAAGCGTGCCCAGTTGGTCCTTCCTTCGTCAGTTTCGCCTTTCGAGGCCGTATATATGGGCGATACCTTCGTGTTTTCTATCGAGGCGGCCTATAGTGGCGTGGGCAGCCTGGGCAATATGGGCACGTATATCGGTAATGAGGGAGGGCCGTACCTCTTCCTGTCACGCGAGCCGCTCGCATGTGCGGCTGGCAAGAAGAATAAATACCTTGTTAAGGTACAGGCGTCGCATTTCCTGATCGACACCTCTGCCAAGACCTATGGCTCGCTGCTGTCGCCCGACCGCGCTTTGGAGTATGGCGATTATCCAGCTACGGCGGGAAAATCGGACTCATTCCTTACGTACGCCACGGTGCGCAACAGCCAGGGTATACCAGAGACGGTCACTGCACGCCTATTCTCTCTTTAAGCTTAGAGGGGTTAAAAAGGCGCCAACAGGGGAATAAACGCGTTGTAATTGTGAGTACCGCCCGCCGAGCTGCCGCGTCATAGCGGCATCTGGCGGGCTCAGGTGCGTTAAAATGGGCTTGTTCTTAGCTAATTGAGACAGGGGGGCCGTGTTATGGCTTCAGATGCAAAAAAGATTCTGCTGGTCGAGGATGAGAAGGCAATCCGTGACGCCGTCGCTGCCTATCTCGAGCGCGAAGGCTACTGGGTTGTGGGCGTCGGCGACGGCCAGTCCGCGATCGAGGAGTTCGAGAAGCATCAGTTCGACCTGGTCGTGCTCGACCTTATGCTCCCCAAGATCCCCGGCGAGCGCGTTTGCCGCACCATTCGCGATACCTCGGATGTCCCCATCATCATGCTGACGGCTAAGGGCGAGATCGAGGACCGTATTATCGGTCTTGAGCTCGGCGCCGACGACTATCTGATTAAGCCGTTCTCGCCGCGCGAGCTCGTCGCCCGCGTTCGCGCTCTGTTCCGCCGTGCCCATCAGGCCGACGAGCCCGCCGTCGAGGTACTCGACTTCGGCGATCTGGTCATCGATATCTCGGGCCACAAGATCTTGGTCGAGGGCAAGGAAGTCGATCTGACGGCTTCCGAGTTTAAACTGCTCACCACGCTTGCCCGCCATCCCGGCCGTGTGTATAACCGCATGGAGCTGGTCGAGAAAGTGCTCGGGTATGACTTTGAGGGCTATGAGCGCACCATCGATAGCCACGTGAAGAATCTTCGCGCCAAGCTGGGCGATGATCCCAAGAAGCCCAAGTGGCTCTACACCGTCCATGGTGTCGGCTATCGCTTCGAGGCTCCGGCCAAGACCGATAAGTCGGACGAGAAATAGGGAAATCACATATGACACCTGCGCGCTTTGAAATCGGACAAAAGCACAAGCAGGAGAACGAGGCGGGTTCCAAGGCTAGTTGGAACACGCCTCGTTCCGATTCACGGCCAACGATGAGCTATCCCTCGCGCATGGCACTTGCTTTTGCTCTGACATCGCTCATGACGGTATTGGTGCTGGTGGGCGTTGTCTCTGTTGTGTGGGGCACGGTCTTTTCGGATTACACACGCTCCAATATCGTCGAAATCGCAAATTCCGCTGCCGAAAAGTTGGCAACGTCATATGAGGAAAACGGCTCTTGGACCGCGGGAGAACTGCGCACGGTCGCAACGTCGAGTTTGGTTTCCGACGATCTGGGTATGCAGGTCGTCAATAAAAAGGGCGTGATCGTTTATGACGATTCCTGGCCCTCGGCAAGCGCCACCGCCGATGTACGCGAAAACCAGGCTACGACCGACGACACGAGCGGCAAGAGGGCATCGCATAGCCCGGTCTCGTCTGCTCCAACCGACTCCGATAGCGTTGCTAACGTCGAGATTGTAACGTCTTCCGGCGAGCATGTCGGACAGGTAAAGCTGTGGGCCATCGGCTCCGACGCTCTGCTCACCAAGGCGGACTCTGCGTTTAGGGAGAAGACCTTTAACGCCATGGCCCTCGCCGCGGTTGTTGCAATCTGCATTTCGGTCGTTATCGGATCGCTCGTGTCGCGCATGCTCACCAAGCCGATTCATCGCATCACCAGTACCGCAAAGCAAATCCGTGACGGCGACCTGTCGGCTCGCACGGGACTGCGCGGTGATGACGAGATCGATCAGCTGGGTGAGACCTTCGATGAGATGGCCACTTCGCTCGAGAAGGATATGAAACACGAGAAGCGCCTGACCTCAGACGTTGCACACGAGCTTCGCACGCCGCTTATGGCCATGCTCGCAACGGTCGAGGCCATGCAGGATGGCGTGTATCCCACCGACGATGAGCATTTGGAGACTGTTGCTTCCGAGACGCGTCGCCTGGCTCGTCTGGTGCAGCAGATGCTCGACCTGTCGCGCATGGAAAACAGCACGGCTCCGCTCAACCTTGAGCCGGTGGACATGGTTCCTTTCGTGCGTTCCATCGTTAATGCCCAGGAGCGCTTGTTTGTCGACCGCGATCTGCGGCTGCGTTTTGCGGACGAGACCCAGGGTCACGACGATGTCGTCGAGGCCGATCCCGACATGATCACGCAATGTGTTATCAACCTCATGAGCAACGCCATGCGCTACACCCCCGAGGGCGGTTGGGTCGTGGTGTCGGTGCTCAGTGACCGCAAGCACGTCAGCATTGCCGTTTCTGATACCGGCATCGGTATTGCCAAGGACGATCTGTCGCGCATCTTCGGGCGGTTTTGGCGCGCCGATGCCAGCCGCGCCCGCGAAGCTGGCGGCCTGGGCGTTGGCCTCGCCGTGACCAAGCAGATCGTCGAGCGTCACCATGGCTACATATCCGTGGAGTCGGAGCTTGGAAAGGGTACGACTTTTACAATTCATCTGCCCCGCGAGCACACGGCGGACGCGGCATCTACTACAATGGAGCACTAGCTTTTCGCTATTCGGTGAAGGAGGGGCCGCGTCCCTGCCGCTCCGAGTTTGCGAAAACATGCGGGAAAGAACCCGCATTTCTGTCGTATTTAGGTAAGGAGTGACTCACGTGACAACGATGGAGCGTCGTCCGGATTCCCGTGGCAAGGTTCGTGATATTTACGATGCCGGTGAAAACCTGCTGATGGTCGCCACCGACCGCATTTCTGCGTTCGACTTCATTCTTCCCGACGAGATTCCGTTTAAGGGAGAGGTACTCAATCGCATCTCGGCATTCTGGTTCGATAAGTTTGCCGACATTGTCCCCAACCATCTCGTTTCCATCGACCCGGCGGATTTCCCCGAGGAGTTTGCTGAGTATCGTGACTACCTCGCTGGCCGCGCCATGCTGGTTAAGAAGGCCCAGACGATTCCTATCGAGTGCATCGTCCGCGGCTATCTGACCGGTTCGGGCAAGAAGACCTACGACGAGAACGGCACCGTCTGCGGCATCCAGCTGCCTGAGGGCCTGACCGAGGCTTCCAAGCTTCCTGAGCCGCTGTTCACGCCGTCCACGAAGGCCGAGATCGGTGACCACGACGAGAACATCTCGTTCGAGCGTTGCTGCGAGATCGTGGGCGAGGACATCGCCACGCAGATTCGCGACCTTTCCCTCAAGATCTACAAGGCTGCCGCCGAGTACGCCGCGACCCGTGGCATCATCATTGCCGACACCAAGTTCGAGTTTGGTGTCATCGATGGCAAGGTCACGCTGATCGACGAGTGTCTCACGCCCGACTCCAGCCGTTTCTGGCTTGCTGCCAGCTACGAGGAGGGCAAGATCCAGCCTAGCTACGACAAGCAATTCGTCCGCAATTGGCTCAAGGCCAACTGGGATATGACGGGGGAGACCCCGCACCTGCCCGCCGAGGTCATCGATGGCACGTCCGAGCGCTATCGCGAGGCCTTCCAGATCATCACGGGCTCCCAGTTCACAAGCATGAAGGAGAACGCATAAGTGAGTACCCGTAGCGCCACGAACAAGCGCACGCAATCCCACGAAGTTACCGGGGTTGCGCGCAAGTCTGCCGCATCTGCTAAGCCCGCCCGCCAAGCAGCGAGCTCCGTTCGCGTCGTGCCGGCTTCGTCTAAGGCACGCCGCAAAGAGCTCGAGAAGGGCGAGAACCTCGAGGGCCTCTCTAAAGAGGAGAAGCGCGCCCGCAAGGCTAAGCAGCGCGCCAAGGAGGACCGCATCTATACGGTGTCGAATATCCTCCTCAAGCAGGACGAGGACTACACCAAGCGCCGTCGCATCTGGTGGATTGTGCTCGCCATTGGCATGGTGCTCATCGTGGTAATTTGGGCCTCGCTGTACTTCGCTCCCGCTGGCATGGTGTCCAGCCCTGTCCAGATGGTCGGCATTGTTTTGTCCTACGTCATCATTTTGGGCGACTTTATCTATGACTTCGCTCGTATTCGTCCCTTGCGCAACATGTACCGCGCGCAGGCCGAGGGCATGTCCGAGAACAAGCTCAACGCTCTTATTGAGCGCGCGGCTGCCGAGGAGGACAAGAAGGACTCCAAGAAGAAGTAGCGTTTGCATACATACTTATCGCTAAGATATAAGGCGCGTCGTTTTTGCGGCGCGCCTTTTTACTGTTCTATAGATAGATGGAGTGGCACATGATTCGAGCTGCCCTGACGGTCGAAGAGGCTCTGGAGGGCATGAAGGCCCTGGAGCCCAAGATTAAAAATTATGCGCGCCTGGTTGTCCGCAAGGGCGTAAACGTTAAGCCCGGCCAGGAGGTCGTCGTTCAGTCTCCCGTCGAGTGCGCGTCATTTGCACGCGCGGTGGTTGCGGAGGCTTATGACGCCGGTGCCGGCCACGTGACGGTCATCTGGGCCGACGACGCCGTGACGAGGCTTGCGTACGAGCATGTCGAGAAAAGCTTTTTTGAGCAGACGCCCGAGTGGAAGCGCATGCAGCTGGATTCGTTAGCCCAGGACGGTGCCTGCTTTATCTTCATCGAGGGTGCTGACCCCGCCGCCCTGAAGGGCGTTGACCCTGCCAAGCCTGCCGCGGCATCCAAGGCAAGGAACACGCAGTGCAAGGTCTTCCGCCGTGGACTGGACTATAACATCAACCCGTGGTGCATTGCCGGAGCGCCGGTTGTTGCCTGGGCGCGCGAGGTGTTCTCGGGTGATCCGGATGAGGTTGCAGTCTACAAGCTGTGGAATGCGATTCTGCATACTGCCCGTGCTGACGGCCAAGATCCGGAGAGTGACTGGGAGCTTCACGATGCGGCGTTTGAAAAGAACCTGCGCTTTCTGAACGAAAATCGTTTCGACTGCCTGCGCTATACCGCTTCGAATGGAACCGACCTGGTAATTGGTATGACGAAGGGGCATGAGTGGGCCGGCGGTAAGGGTGAGACCCCCGACGGTCATCCCTTCTTCCCCAACATCCCCACCGAGGAGGTCTTCACCTCGCCCGATCGCATGCGCGCTGACGGTATCGTGTATTCGGCCATGCCGCTCATCCACCACGGCAACAAGGTCGATGATTTTTGGATCAAGTTCGAGAACGGTCGCGTGGTGGATTACGACGCCCGCGTGGGCAAGGCGACGCTCGCAAGTATCATCGATACGGACGAGGGCGCTGCTCACCTGGGAGAAGTCGCGCTCATTTCCAAGAACACGCCGATTCGCGAAAGCGGCATCCTGTTCTATGACACGCTCTATGACGAGAATGCCAGCTGCCATCTTGCACTGGGAGTCGGCTTCCCCGAGTGCATCGAGGGTGGATATGATATGTCCAAAGAGGAGCTCTTGGAGCATGGCGTCAACGTTTCGAGCACGCATGTCGACTTCATGATCGGCACGGACGACATCGATATTGTGGGCATTACGCCCGATGGACGCGAAGTTGTGATTTTCCAGAACGGCCAATGGAGTTGGGAATAGTCCCAGACCGTGGTACAATGCCACCCGCGGGCCGTTAGCTCAGCTGGCAGAGCAGGGGACTTTTAATCCCAAGGTCCAGGGTTCGAACCCCTGACGGCCCACCATAGAATAGAAAAGCGACTGGCGGATGCCGGCCGCTTTTTTGTTGCCAAGGCATGGGTTCGAACCCGTCGGGGCGCTGAGCGCCGCAGCGGCCGCCTGCGGAGCAGACTGAACCCCTGACGGCCCACCCAAAGAAAGGAAAAAGAAATGAAAACAGATAGATACGGAATTAGCGGCAGCACACTAAAGACAATAGCGGCCATCTCGATGGTTCTCGATCATGTAAGCAGGATCGTCCTGACCAATGGAATCATGACTCACGCATCGTACAATCAGATATCAGACGAACAGTGGGCGATTCTAAGCGAGGCTGCGGATGTGCTTCATGTTCTTGGCAGAATTGCATTTCCCTTATTTTGCTTTTTGATAGTTGAGGGATTTTTGCATACTCATGACATAAAGAAGTACCTGCGAAATATGCTTGTCTTCGCAATCATTGCGGAGCCCATATACGATTTCGTTCAAACCGGGCAGCTATTTGACCTTCGGCAACAAAATGTTATGTATGAGCTCCTGCTTTCCTTGGTCTTTTTGATTATTCTGGAAAAGATACAAAGTCTTTCAAAATGGAAGGGGCACATTGCAGAAATTGCTCTGATTGTTTTGACAGCACTGGCAGCTGAATACACTAAGCTGGATGGCGGTGTGTATGGCATTCTACTTGTGGCTGCATTCTATTTATTCCATGACAGCAAAGCTAAGATGTTCTTTGCTGCAGTATGTGCAGTGCTCCTTTCGTCATGCCATATAATTGGCGGCGGATTTGAGTTCACTACAGCTAATATTTTTAATCCTGATGTTGCTGCCGCGATAATTTCGTTGTTGCTTATTAATCTTTATAACGGCAAGCGAGGACTGAAGCTGAAATATTTCTTCTACATTTTCTATCCGGCACATCTTGCACTGCTTTATGGTGTCTCACTTATTGTTTTGAACTGTCTTTAAAAGCTCTCAAACAAGTCTCTGAAAGCAGAAACAAATTGACCCTAAGACTGCTTGTGAATTACCGGAAGACCTGAGAGATGCGAGGATAGGCAACGAGGGCTGCAGAAAGATGCTACTCAGTTCTCTGGCGGATCGCATGAATTTGTATGAGGATCACTTCCACACACTCATTAATAACAGTGATAAACACGGCAGATCCTCAAAACATGAGACTGCGAAGGTCGAAAGATGCTTCTAAAGCATGAATGGCAGCGAGAAAACGAGTTCGGAAGCACCCTCTGGATGCTCCAGCATAGAAAAGAAAGCGATCGACTCCGGTTGGTCGCTTTTTGTTGCCGCGGCACGGGTTCGAACCCGAACTTCTCTATATATAAGAACGCTTGCCGAACAAAACCTGCCTTTTACCGATGGGAAACAAATAGCTGATGCTTTTGGAGTAAAGTGGCGCACCAGAGATGACCGATGCCTCAACACCTATAAACCAGCTGGTCATCGCCAATACCAGAAGCCGATGCTTCAGATATGACTTCAGTGGAACAACTGAAGGATCAATTCGTTTGTGTACAAAATATGGAGTACCAGATTCCCGCCCCCGGGGCCCCTCCGGTCTG
>CABSNL010000010.1 GCA_902479095.1 uncultured Collinsella sp.
GGCTAAAATGGGTCGGCCGGGATTGGTCAATCTCGGCCGACTATATTTGGCTAAATTATTCCGGCGCTAACAGATTAAAAAACATTATGCATAGAAAGTCATAATTATCATTTCGTAAACATTTCGATGAAATTAACGCCATGAGGCATGCTTGCGGTTACAATACCGCGAGGCCTAACTACACACCTTTAAGCCGGTCCTGTGAGACCGGGAAGGAGAACTATGGCGAACAACCATACCGCGGGCGCTGCCGCCCGCACCTTCGCGCCCAGCGAGCTTTGCCAGCGTATGCTGGCCAAAACCAGCAAGGGCACCTGCGGTCCCTGCATCCTGTATCTTGAGGATGGGACCATTTTTTATGGACGTGCATGCGGCGCCGAGGGCACCGCGACCGGCGAAGTTTGCTTCAACACCTCGCTCGAGGGCTACTTTGAGGTCATGACCGACCCGAGTTATGCCGGCCAAATCGTAACCATGACCTATCCGCAGATCGGCAACTACGGTATCGACGAGACCGACGTCCAGTCGGCCTTCCCCGGCGACGCCGTGCGCCCTGCGAGCGCTCCGGCCATGCGCGGCATGATCGTTCGCGACATGTGCGCCACGCCTTCTAACTGGCGCTCGGCCGTCAGCGTGCCGGAGTACCTGCGCGCTCACGGCATCGTCGCTATCGAGGGTGTCGACACTCGCGCCCTGGTGCGCCACCTGCGCGACAATGGTTCCAAGATGGGCATTATCTCGACCGAGATCTTCGACGTCGACGAGCTTGCCGAGCGTCTGGCCGTTGCGCCCACGCTGGTAGGCGAGAACCTGGTCAAGACCGTAAGTTGCCCCGTACCTCACGAGTTTGTGGCCGCCGACCTGCCTGCCACGCATGACTTTGCGCTTACGGCTGCCGCTCCTGCCCGTCACAACGTGGTCGCCTACGACTGCGGTGTGAAGCGCGGCATTCTGGAGGGTCTGGTCCGCGCCGGCTGCGACCTTACCGTCGTGCCGTGGGATACGCCCGCGAGCGAGGTGCTCGACATGAATCCCGACGGTGTCTTTTTGTCCAATGGTCCCGGCGACCCTGACGCCGTGGTGGAGACCTACGAGCAGGTGCAGCAGCTGATCGGCAAGGTGCCGGTCTTTGGTATTTGTCTTGGTCACCAGATGATCAGCCTGGCCTGCGGCGCTCAGATGGAAAAGCTTAAGTTCGGTCACCGCGGTGGCAACCAGCCGGTCATGAACCTGGTAAGCCGTCGCGTGGAGATTACCGCGCAAAACCATGGCTTTGGTCTGCTGTTCCCCAGCTTGGGCAAGCTTGTCCCCGAGCTTTCCGGCGGCGAGACCGAGCATGCGGCCGATGGGGATCTGCGCGTCTGGGTGCGCCGCGGCATCGCGCCAGTCGTGATGAACGAGCGCTTCGGCCGCATTCGCCTGACGCATGTGAACCTCAACGACGGCACCGCCGAGGGCATCCAGCTGCTCGACGCGCCGTGCTTCTCGGTGCAGTACCACCCCGAGGCCTCGCCCGGACCCACCGATGCCCACTATCTCTTTACCGCCTTTACGCGACTCATGGACGGCGAGGAGAACTACCTGGACATCGACACCGCGAAGGACCGCCTGCAGGGCTGGAACTTTGCTGAGTCCGAGACCGCTGAGACCGAGGAGAACTAACATGCCGAAACGTACTGACATCAAGCGTATCCTCGTCATTGGTTCGGGCCCCATCGTTATTGGCCAGGCCTGCGAGTTCGATTACTCCGGCGCCCAGGCCTGCAAGGTGCTCAAGGAGGATGGCTTTGAGGTCATCCTGGTCAACTCCAACCCGGCGACCATCATGACCGACCCAGGTCTTGCCGACCGCACCTATGTCGAGCCCATCACCGCCGAATTTATCGAGCGCGTAATCAAGAAAGAGCGCCCGGACGCGCTGCTGCCCACGCTGGGCGGCCAGACCGGTCTGAACGCCGCTGTCGAGCTGGCGAAAGACGGTACGCTCGACAAATACGGCGTCGAGATGATCGGCTGCGACCTGGCCGCTATCGAGCGCGGCGAGGACCGCAAGCTCTTTAACGAGGCCATGGCCGAGATTGGCCTGGAGGTCGCGCGCTCGGGCTATGCCTACAGCGTGGCCGACGCCGAGGCTATCGCCGAGCGCGTGGGCTATCCCTGCGTACTGCGCCCGAGCTTTACCCTCGGCGGCGCCGGTGGCGGCATCGCTCACACCCACGAGGAGCTCGTCTCCATCGTGAGCCAGGGCCTGGAGCTCTCGCCTGCCCACGAGGTGCTGGTCGAGGAGTCCATCGAGGGCTGGAAAGAGTATGAGATGGAGGTCATGCGTGATCACGCCGGCAACGGCATCATCGTGTGCTCCATCGAGAATCTCGACCCCATGGGCGTGCATACCGGCGACTCCATCACCGTGGCGCCGGCGCAGACCCTCTCCGACCTTGAGTATCAGCGTATGCGTGTCGCCTCGCTCGCCATCTTGGAGAAGATCGGCGTCGAGACCGGCGGCTCCAACGTGCAGTTTGCCGTGAACCCCCAGACCGGCCGCCTGATCGTCATCGAGATGAACCCGCGCGTGAGCCGCTCGTCCGCACTGGCCTCCAAGGCCACGGGCTTCCCCATCGCTAAGGCCGCCGCTCGCCTGGCCGTGGGCTACACGCTCGACGAGATCGTCAACGACATCACCAAGGCTACGCCCGCCTGCTTTGAGCCCACAATCGACTACTGTGTCGTCAAGGTGCCGCGCTTTGCCTTCGAGAAGTTCAAGGGTACTGACCCCACGCTCACCACGCGCATGAAGGCCGTGGGCGAGATCATGGCGATTGGCCGCACCTTTGAGGAGGCCTTTGGCAAGGCCATGCGCTCGCTGGAGGACGGACACCAGGGCATTTGCGCCGGTGGCAAGGAGGGTGCCGACAAGCTGAGCGACGACGAGCTCGCTCAGGCCGTGGCAACCCCGACCGAGCACCGCATCTTCTTTGTGGTCGAGGCCCTACGCCGTGGCTGGGACGTCACGCGCATCCATGCCATTTGCGGCATCGACCCGTGGTACCTCAACCGCATCAACGACATGGTGCAGGTCCAGGAGAGCATCCGCGGCCTGCGTGTGGAGGATATCGACGCCGACGCGATGCGCCTGCTCAAGCAGTACGGCACGAGCGACGCCGAGATCGCCGCGCTGACCGGCTCGGACGAGCGCTTTGTGCGCGCCTATCGCAAGGGCCTTGGCGTGGTTCCCAGCATGAAGACGGTCGATACCTGCGCTGCGGAGTTCTCGAGCGCCACGGAGTACCACTACAAGACGTACGAGAATATCTACCGCATGAGTCCGGATGCCAAGAAGTGCGTGGCTCCCGACGAGACCACGCCGGCGGACAAGCCCAAGGCGATGATCCTGGGCGCCGGCCCCAACCGTATCGGCCAGGGTATCGAGTTCGACTACTGCTGTGTGCATGCGAGCTATGCGCTGGCGGCCCGCGGCTTTGAGACCATCATGGTCAACTGCAATCCTGAGACCGTTTCGACCGACTACGACACGTCCGACCGCCTTTACTTTGAGCCGCTCACCTACGAGGATGTCATGGACGTCATCGATGTTGAGCGCCCCGACGGCGTCGTGGTGACGCTCGGCGGCCAGACCCCGCTTAAGCTGGCGCGCATGCTCGAGGAGAGCGGCGTGAACATCATGGGCACCAAGCCCGACGCCATCGATTTTGCCGAGGATCGCGAGCGTTTTGCCGCCCTGCTCGACAAGCTGGGCATCATGTACCCGCCGGCGGGCCAGGCCACCTCGTTTGAGGAGGCCGAGGCCGTGGCCGCGCACATCGGCTACCCGCTGCTGGTGCGTCCGAGCTACGTGCTGGGCGGCCGCGGCATGATGATCGCCTACGATGCCGAGCATCTGCGCGATTACATGGCCGAGGCTGCGCGCATTAGCCCCGACTACCCGGTGTATCTGGACCGCTTCCTGGAGGGTGCGATCGAGTCCGACGTCGACGCCTTGTGCGATGGCGAAGAGGTCTACATCGGCGGCATTCTGGAGCATATCGAGGAGGCCGGTATTCACTCCGGCGACTCTGCGACCTGCATCCCGCCGTTCAGCTTTAGCGAGAGCCTGCAGGCGAAGCTTCGCGAGACCACGCGCTGCATCGCGATGGCGCTGGGAGTCCGCGGCCTGGTCAACGTGCAGTACGCCATCAAGGGCGAGACCGTCTACGTGATCGAGGCCAACCCGCGCGCGAGCCGCACCGTGCCGTTTATCTCCAAGGCCACCGGCGTGCCGCTGGCCAAGTGCGCGGCGCGTATCATGGCAGGCGATTCCATCGCGAGCCTGGGCCTGCCGAGCGACGAGCGTCAGCTCGATTGGTTCTGCATGAAGGAAGCCGTTATGCCCTGGGGTCGTTTCCCCGGTGCCGACGTTATCCTGGGGCCCGAGATGAAGTCGACGGGCGAGGTCATGGGTATCGCCAAGAGCTATCCCGAGGCATACGCCAAGACGCAGCTGGCGATCGACTACAAGCTGCCCGATCCGAGCTGCGGCAAGGTGTTCATCAGCGTATGCGACCGCGACAAGCGTCATATCCTTTCGGTCGCGCGTATCCTGCGCTACCTGGGCTTTGACATCTGCTCCACCGAGGGTACGGCGCGCGTGCTGCGCGGCGGCAACGTGACGTGCGAAGTCGTGGAGAAGATCAGCGGCCCGCACGACGGCGAGCGTCCCAACATCGGCGACCTCATCGCCGATGGCAAGATTGCGGTAATCATCAACACGCCGTACGGTCCGGGCTCGCGTGGCGATGGCTACCTGCTACGTACCGAGGCCGTGCGTCGCGGCGTGACCTGCGTGACGGCGATGTCTGCCGCCAACACCTACGTGAGCGCCATCGAGGCGGTGCGCGAGGACCAGCAGGGTCACGGCAGCGCCAACGACATGGGTATGGACGTCATCGCCCTGCAGGACCTGCCGCAGCACACGGTGTAGTTGACCTGGCCGGCCGGGGCGGCAGCCGGACACTTTCTCTCGGAAACTGGGCTTCGCGAAGTTTTCCGAGAGAAAGGTCCGCCTCCCGCCCCGGCCTGCGGTGACTTGGTTGCACCGTGTGCTGCGGAAGGGGCTTTGCGTGATGACTAGGGCTGAATAAAAAGTGAGTGTGGGATCCGCCGTTCGTTCGAACGGCGGATCCCACGTTAATATTTCAGCCAACGTACGTCATAGCAATTCCCGGTAGGTCCTCGGGTGCCCCGCGGCGGGCCGGGTTTATTGTCTGAGCGACTTTGCGAAGCAAGGGGAGCGAAGATAAAAACCCGGCCCGCCGCGGGGCACCCGAGGACCGCAGGGACGGGAGCAGCTATACTACTCTCAGTAGTTAAGGGTCGCGGATCCGCCGCGTCGCCGCTCTCAACAGGAGGTCTTTGTTTATGGCAGATCAAAAGCCGGTTGTCGGGATCATCATGGGCTCCAAGTCCGATCTGGGCGTTATGGAAGGTTGCACCGCCGAGCTCGAGGCGCTCGGTGTGCCCTATGAGCTCGTCATTGCGAGCGCACATCGCACGCCGGCGAAGGTCCATGAGTGGGCCTCGACTGCTGCCGACCGTGGCATCAAGGTGATTATCGCCGCTGCCGGCAAGGCTGCTCACCTGGGCGGTGTCGTGGCTGCGTTTACGCCGCTGCCGGTCATCGGCGTGCCTATGAAGACGAGCGATCTGGGTGGTATGGACTCGCTGCTGTCGATGGTGCAGATGCCTTCGGGCGTGCCCGTTGCCTGTGTGGCCATCAACGGTGCCAAGAACGCTGCCATTTACGCCACGCAGATCCTGGGCGCCTGCGACCCCGAGTACCGCAAGGTTATCGAGAAGATGAAGCAGGAGATGGCTGACGCCTAAGCGCTCTGCCAGTCCATTTGCAGCATAAGGAGAGCCATGTCCGACTATCAGGGAAAGCGTTTTTCGGCTTCTCGGATTTCCGATCCAGCCAAGTCGGGAGCAGCCCGCGCGCCGCAGCAGGGTCGGACATCCTCTCCTCAACAGCCGCGCGCGCCGCGCCCCGTGACGCCGGCGAAGCATCGCCGTCAGGATACGCCTGCTGCATATCGCCCTTCGTCATACAGTACGGCCAAGAAGTCACCTCGCTCTTCGGCGCATACCGCGCCATCGAGCTATACCGAGCCGCCGCGCAAAAAGCGCCGCTCCGTCATTCCCATTCTGCTCATCATCATCGGCATTGGCCTGATCGTTGCTGCGGCCGCCATCTTTATCAACGCGCAGATTGGCTACAAGCAGGCGAGCGAGTCGTATCAAAAAATCGAAAAGCAATATGTGAGCGACAAGGACGCCAGTGGCGTGCCAATTGTCGACTTCAATGCGCTGGCCCAGACAAATCCCGAGGTTGTGGGTTGGATTTACGCGCCCGGCACCAACATCAACTACCCCGTGGTGCAGACCAACAACAACTCCAAGTACCTCAACACGCTGTTCGACGGCACCGCCAATGCCTCGGGAGCCATCTTCCTGGATAGCGACGACACCGCGCCGGGCATGGTGGATCAGCAGACCACGATTTACGGTCATCACATGAACGACGGTTCGATGTTCAACGTGATTTCGGACACGACCGATCAGGCGACGTTCGACAGCATGGAATACGTGTACTACATCACGCGCGATGCGACGTATAAGTTGCGCCCGCTGGCGACCAAGGTGGTCGAGGACACATATGCCAAGGCGCGCACGCCCAACTTTGAGGGCGATGACGGACTGAAGAATTACTTGTCCGAGATGCTCGACGGTGCCTCGGCCGTGGCGAGCGATGCCACCGATCGTGCCGCTTCGGCAACCAAGGTCGTAACGCTTGTGACTTGTCGTTCGCTGTCATTTAGCAATACGCGCGCAGTCATGGTGCTCACGCCGGTCGAGGAATAAGTGGTTCGAGAGTAGCTAAAAGAGCCCCGTCCCAAATGAGCTACTCGACGACAGTAAAAAGGAGAAATGATGCTTGAGAACGGCAAATCGATGCCTTCGGTTGATGCTTGGCTGCGCGAGGCCAAGGCCGATTCGTCGGCACCTGCGTGCGGTATGTATCTGACACATAACGGTGTGGTGCGCGCGACGCCCAAGGCCGAGGCGCGCGGTGTCGAGACCGATGGCGTGGCGCCGGGCCACAAGGTGGGCGGCATGGTGTTCGGATACGACGCCAGCAAGGTGCAGGCTGCTATCGAGGCCACGAGCGCGATGCCAGGTATCGGCTATGTGCGCGTGTGGTTGGCAAGCGGCGAGCTTGCCGTAGGTGACGACATCATGCTCGTGCTCATCGGCGGGGACATTCGCCCGCACGTGGTCGATGCGCTGCAGGCGCTCGTCGGCACCATCAAGAATGAATGCGTGAGTGAGGTCGAGCGCGAGGCGTAGAGGCTTGCGTCGATAGAAGGCGGCTTATAAAAATGCCCGCCGGTACGTGTGATACCGACGGGCATTTTGCGTTTTGGGCGCGGTTGGCGCTACACGCGCGTCGCATCCTTGGGGCTCATGGTCATGCTCTGGAAGCGATTCTCCATAAAGTCATTATCGAAGTACTTGCCGTAGAACTGCGCAACGGGAATATCCGGTTCCGTGCCGTTGACGCGCTGATACCAATAATCGAGCGACTGCAGCGTCATAACGCCATCGACCAGCATAATGATGGTGAAGATGACGGTAGCCGAGTAGCGGCTCTTCCACGGAATCATGTTGATGAGCTTGAGCAGCCTCGGCAGCAGCAGCTTGATCCAGATGAGGCCGCCCAGGCCCCACAGGCAGGCAAAGCCCGTGCAGGTACGTCCGCCCGTAAGGACGGCGAGCGGATCGGGCATGCCAAAGAGCTTCATATGCGAGTAGCTCCACGAGACCACGCCAAACGAGGTCTGCATAAACCAGCCCACGAACACCTCAAAGCTCGCGCCGAGCACAGCGCTTACCAGGAAAATGATGATGGGGTTCTTTTTGTAGAAGCGGTTGAGCACCATGGTCATGAGCACGGCGCCAAATCCGTAGATGGGGCTGAAGGGGCCAAACAGCATGCCGGCGCGGTTCTGGTAGACGCCCGGGTCGTTGACCGTCATGTGCCAGATGTCCTCGGCGATCAGGCCGAGTATGCAGCAGACAAAGAATACCCAGAACAGGTTGAAGTAGTTGAGCTTGATGTAGCCTTCGCCGGTTTCATCGCGCCCGAGCATGCCCTCGGCGGCGGCGTCGCGATCGAGCATTTCCTGCAGGCGGCGTTGCAGCTCGCGCTCCTGGCGCAGCGTGGGGTCGACGGTGGTCGAAAGCGCGGCGAGGATGCCGAGCTGGATGGCGGGGCGCAGCAAGAAAGGCCCGATGCCCTGGAGCATCACGTCAACCAAAAGCTCGACGACGGTCAATGCGATAAGGATATAGGACAGACGGGCGGCATTGCGGCGCTGGTTCTTGATGAGGTCAAGGCCAAAGATGATCAAGATGACGGCACTGGCAGCCGAGAGCATGATGCCGGCGACAATCAGTCCGACCGCGACGAGCGTGTTGTCGCCGAGCTTGGCGGCGGCGTTGCCGTTGATGAGCGCGGTGATGACCTGCCACATAAAGGCGCCGACCGACGGGAGCGTGCCCACGCCGGACAGGATGCACAGGACGGCGTATACCTTAATGATGAGGGGGATCTTCTTGACCTCCGTGGCGCTGGGGACGCTGGGGTCGAGTTCGTTTCGATCCATACATAACCTTTCTCGTTTTGCTGTAGGTACAAGGATACGCCGCCGACCTGCCAAAAGACAGGACGAACGCCCCAATTGCAACAATGCAAGCCCCAACGGCGGGCGAGACGCGTCGCAACGGAAGTATGCGGGATCGTCGGCCCCGAGGCAGTTGCCCAATAAAATGTTTGGCTGCAAAACGGATTATAAGCTCGGTGGGCTTTTAAAAAGCGCTGTTCATGCGCGGGAGTGCTTGTCTTGCCGTGCGTATAATAGGGCAGGTAACGCCAAATAACGAGGCTCTGAGGGGATGCCATGTCTCAAGAAACCATCCGCGCGGCCGAGCGTGCCGCGGGACAGGTGAAGACCATGTCGACGTATGATCCGGACTCCGACCAGCTGCATGAGGAATGCGGCATTTTTGGTGTGTGGGCACCCGATCGCGATGTGGCTCGACTGACGTACTTTGGTCTGCGCGCGCTGCAGCATCGCGGCCAGGAATCGGCGGGAATCGCCGTGGGTGATGGCGGCACGGTTATGGTTCGCAAAGACCTGGGGCTGCTCGATCGCGTGTTCTCCAACGCCGACCTGTCGACACTCTCCGGCCAGCTGGCCGTGGGCCACGTGCGCTATGGCACTGCCGGTGCCAAGAGCTGGGAAGCCTCGCAGCCGCATCTTTCTACCATCAACAGCGTCATTATCGCGCTCGCGCACAACGGTACCCTCGTCAACACCGACGAGCTGCGCCGCCAGCTGATCGAGCTGGGCGTGCCGTTCCTTTCCAATTCGGATTCCGAGGTCGCGACTAAGCTTATCGGCTACTTTACTCAGCGTACAGGCCATCTGCGCGAGGGCATTCGCAAGACCATGGAGCTCGTGCGCGGCGGCTACGCCATGACGCTCATCAACGAGCAGGCACTCTACGCATTCCGCGATCCGCACGGCATTCGCCCGCTCGTGTTGGGCAAGCTGGTGGACGAGGGCCTGGACCAGGCCGATGCCGCATCCGTTTCGCAGCTGCCGTCGCAGGACGGCGCCGCGACGGTCGACTCCGCCGTCCGTGTCACGCGCGCCGGCGGCTGGGTCGTTGCTTCCGAGACCTGCGCACTCGACATCGTGGGTGCCGAGTACGTCCGTGACGTTCGTCCCGGCGAGATTTTGCGCATCAGCGCCGAGGGTCTGGTATCCGAGCAGGGCGTGCCTGCAGCCGAAGAGCCCGCAAACTGCATCTTTGAGCAGGTCTACTTTGCCCGCCCCGACTCCATCATGAACGGCAAGAGCGTCTATGCCTGCCGTTACGACATGGGTCGTCAGCTGGCACACGAGGAGCCCGTCGAGGCCGATCTGGTCATCGGCGTGCCCGACTCCGGCCTGCCGCCCGCGGAGGGGTATTCGCACGAGAGCGGTATTCCCTTTGGCGAGGGCCTTATCAAGAACCGCTACGTGGGCCGTACGTTTATCGAGCCCACGCAGGAGCTGCGCGCCATGGGCGTGCGTATGAAACTCAACCCGCTGCGTGACAACATCGAGGGCAAGCGCCTGGTCGTCATCGACGACTCCATCGTGCGCGGCACCACCATGGTGCAGCTCGTCAAGATGCTACGCAACGCTGGCGCCAAGGAGATTCATATCCGCATCAACTCGCCCGAGGTCATCTGGCCGTGCTTCTACGGCATCGATACCGACGTGCAGTCGCAGCTTATCAGCGCCAACAAGACGGTCGACGAGATTTGCGAGTATATCGGCGCCGATTCGCTGGCCTTCCTTTCGGTCGAGGGCCTGCTTAAGGTCATGCCCAAGGGCGGTTACTGCGATGCGTGCTTTACCGGCCGCTACCCCGTGGCGATTCCCGAGAGTTTTGGCCGCGACAAGTTCATGGAGGGCTTTAAGCCCCGCAACCTGGACAAGCCGCTGCACTTTGACGACGACGCCGTGGTCGAGAAATACGACGACCGCAGCTGGGAAGAGGAACACGGCGAGGCCTAAAACCTGCCAAAAAGGGACAGGTTTATTTTGGTAGGTTTTACCTGCTGTTTTGTTGATATGACGGCGCGCGTTGTTATGGCGCGCGCCGAAATGAACGCAGCTATGAGCACCGTTTGGCGCCCGCGCGGCGCCACGGTAGTGGGAGAGGAAGGCTCAGATGAGCGACAGCAAGCATGTGACGTATGAGGATGCCGGCGTCGATACCGCCGAGGGCGGCCGCGCCGTCGACGCGATTAAGCAGATGGTCAAGGACACTAACCGCCCCGAGGTTATCGGCGGCATCGGTGGCTTTGGTGGCCTGTTCTCGGCTGCCGCGCTTAAGGATATGGAAGACCCGATTCTGATTAGCGGTACCGACGGCGTGGGCACCAAGCTCGTGCTCGCCCAGATCATGGACCGTCACGAGACGGTGGGCCAGGACCTGGTTGCTATGTGCGTCAACGACATTCTGGCTTCGGGCGCCGAGCCGCTGTTCTTCCTGGACTACGTTGCCATCGGTCACATCGAGGCCGAGCACATGGCAAAGATCATCAAGGGCGTGGCCGATGGCTGTAAGCTCGCGGGCTGCGCGCTTGTGGGCGGCGAGATGGCCGAGCACCCGGGCGTCATGGCCCCCGCCGATTACGACCTCGCCGGCTTTACCGTGGGCGTCGTCGACCGTCCCAAGATGCTCGACCCCGCAAACGTCCGCCCCGGCGACGTGATCCTGGGCCTGCCTTCCACTGGCGTGCACTCCAACGGCTACTCGCTCGTGCGCAAGGTCATTGGCGTCGACGGCATTAAGCCGGGCACGCCCGAGGCCGCCGCTAAGGCCGAGGAGCTGAGCCGTCCGCTCGAGGAACTCGGCGGCGCATCGCTGGCAGACGCCCTGCTGGCCCCCACGCGCATTTACGTCAAACCGGTTCTTGAGCTGCTGCGCGGAGGTGCTCCGGTGCACGCCATTGCCCATATCACCGGCGGCGGCATCACCGAGAACCTCAACCGCGCGCTTGCCGACGACGTCGACGCCGTGGTCACCCGCAACGGCGCCGAGATGGGTTGGGACGTTCCGCCCGTCATCACCTACGTGTCGCGCCAGGCCGAGCTCGCGCCCAACGAGGCATGCAAGACCTTCAACATGGGCGTTGGCCTGTGCCTGATCGTCGCCCCCGAGGACGAGGCTGCCGTGACCGAGGCCCTGGTCGCGCTGGGCGAGAAGCCGTTCCGCGTGGGCGAGTGCGTCGAGGGCTCCGGTAAGGTCGTGTACTCCGATGAGCGCTAACGAGCAGATGGCTGCCGTCGAGGGCCTGGGCTTTGTGCCCTACACCCGTCCGACCGGCACCGATACGGCCGAGCCGCTCAAGATCGGTGTGCTCATCAGCGGTTCGGGTACCAACCTGCAGGCGCTGATCGATTTGATCGCCGCCGGCAAGCTCAACGCTTCGATTGAGCTTGTGGTGTCGAGCCGTCCTTCGGCTAAGGGTTTGCAGCGCGCTGAGCGCGCGGGCATCCAGACGCTCACGCTGTCCAAGGATGTCTACGCCGACCCCATCGCCGCCGACGAGATCATCGCGCACGAGCTTCTCGAACGCGGCTGCGAGTATGTGGTCATGGCCGGCTACATGCGCATGGTGCACACGCCTCTGCTGGCGGCGTTTCCCAACCGCGTGGTCAACTTGCATCCGGCGCTGCTGCCGAGCTTTACCGGTGCGCATGCGATCGACGATGCCTTTGCGCGCGGCGTCAAGGTAACTGGCGTGACCGTGCATTTTGCCAACGAGATCTACGACAACGGCCCCATCATCGCCCAGCGCGCGCTGGCTGTCGAGGAAGGTTGGGATGTCGACACGCTCGAGGAGCACATCCATGCGATTGAGCACGTGCTGTATCCCGAGGTCGTGCAAATGCTCGCCGACGGCCGCGTCCACGTGCTGGAGAGCGGCAAGGTCGCAGTTGACCCGACGCGCTAGTCGTTGGTTTGTGTTGGCGGTTAAGCGTCGGAGGTACGCTTAACCGCCATTTTTATGCATTGCGATCTACGTTGTTTGAGGCAAACGATTGCCACAGCTTGATGTTCATAGTCCAATTGCTTCGCCAAGAGACGCAATCCGGCAAAAGATTAATTTAGCCTAATAGAGCCATTTGCTCTTCTTTATGCTCGGGATACGTCGGACCATAATCAAATGATAATGCGCTAAATAATCTTATGGGGATAATCAAATTATCTTTTGTACGGGTGCTGTCTGTTGGGAGCAAAGATGGGTGCACAATTATTTTCGAGACGAACAGCAATTAAAATGGCCGTTGCCGCGGCTTCTGTCCCGCTGATTGGTCTAGTTGGATGTGGTGAGAAGTCGATTGTTGGAACTTGGGCAAACGACGACGGAGACGAAATTCTCCAATTTGATGAGAATGGTGATTGTTCGGTTCCTTTTACCTATAACGGTGCGTGGCTGGAAAGCTGCGATCGCTATACGATTCAAGAAGACGAGACATTGGTTCTAAGTAGCAGTCAAGGAAATATCAGCTCTCAACATTGGAAGAAAGCCAGCAGCAAAGAGGAAGCTGAAGAGGCGGATGATAGGCTCTATTTTCTCAATGGGGATGAGCTTGTTATCAACAACGAAACGTACACGAGAGAATGAGAGCTAAGACACGCCGACCGTGTGAAGATGGGGAATGCCATAGATGAATACCATGCCGGGCTCGTGACAAACATCATTGTCACGAGCCCGGCACACATCAAAGTATAAATTGTTCACCAGTCCGCATCCTCTTTTTGCTCAGATTGAGCCGTTTGCTACTAGTGCGGTTGTTGCTCAGATGCCGCAGGGGCGTTATCAAATGCTAATGCCTGTTTGTTTCCAGTGTGGATAATAAAGTTTGCCTAAATAATTTCGTGTTTGATTTCGAGCCCAAACGAGGGCTATGGCATTAAAGCCACCATGTTTTCTAGAAATTTGAACGGTGGGAGTCATGTCGATTGCGAGATTTGACGGGTTGGTTGCCTGACTGGAGGGTGGATCTAATGAAACCAAAAAAAGAAACCGTTGCATTGCTGTCACTTGGCTTGGGGCTTTTTGCGCTGGTCTACGGGCTTATAACAAAAGCGATGCTATCTCATCGTTATACATTTAAAGCTCCTCTTACCAGCATGGAGCTTTCGGTTTTGGCAATTATTGGAATCGGATTTGTTTTACTGATTGTTGGCGCGCTTCTATTTATAAGCGTGCGCTATACATCCAAGAATGTTGTTGATATTGATTCGACACGGAACAAAGGCAAAGTATGTCCTTATTGCCAAACTCGAATCATAGGAGATGCAAAGCACTGTCCGAACTGTGGTCAAGAGTTGGGTCAATAAGAAGGGGCTTGAGATGCCGAGGACAACAGTAACGATTTGCGCGCACGGTCAAATTGATACGCCAAGAGTCTTAGAGATCTGGAAGAGCATCATTGAAGGCGCCGGTTTTCAACAGAAACTAATTAAGGGTGAACCTTGTTGGTCGAAGGGCGACGGCGTACTGATGCTGCAGCGCAATTTTACGATTGCTTTTGGCGAAAGGGAAATTGTGCTTGAGGGATGGATGGGCGATGCTCTCTTGGGTGAATCCGATTTGACGGGCGTTAACGGGTGGATGCAAAAGAAAAAGATGAAAGGGCTCCTGTCCCAAGCGGAGGGTGCAATTAGGAGCATAGTCTAGGCTGCATTAGATAGCGATACGGTGTTTATTGATGACTGAAATGCATGGCTGGGCCGTAAAAATATAAGGATACTGGTAGCCGGGTGCCCGATTTAATTTGGACACCCGGTGATTTCGTTAATCTTGTCAGCGAGCTTCAAGCCAACGTTATCCGGTCGCCATTGGCTTCTGGAAAGACTTAGGTTAAGTGACAAGTGATCGATGCTAGAGGCCAAGCGAAGGATATGGGTATGTCACTGTCTTCGGTTGACCGTGATTCATTTTGACTTGATGTGGGCAAGCGGTCTTTGTCGTGAGCGCCGTTAGGGTATGGCTTTTTTCATGTCTGCTGGAGGCCGAAATCTAAACAAAGTAGCCAATAGCGGCCAAAAGACTATAGGACGCTAGAAAAAGCGATATTTGCGGATAGGGGTAAAATGAGAAAAGCAATCGATTTAATAGCAATTTTTATATTTGGAGCAATGGTTGTATACATTGCTTCGGTCGTTTCATCCAATGGGGCGGCGGCGCAGTATGCTGCGTCGGGCTTTTGGGGCGAATGGGCGGAATCTCCCAAAACCTCAACCATCGCATTTTGGATAGTGCTTGTATATCTTGGGCTTGTGGTATTGACTTGTTCGCTGTGCTGGAAGAGTCCCCTATTGGTGTTGGCGGCTATGAGCGCAGTCTCGATTATGGTTTTCGTCAATCCCTCTTATTCAGTTTATATTTGCTACGTTATGTTCGGTCCAGGGCATTTCATTGGAGACCTGCTTATGCCCATTGCGTCATTTTGCGGAGCGGTTATTTTTGGCGGTCAATTTGCCTTTGAAAACGGATATGGCTGGTTTGTAAGGCTGATTTGTGTCTTGTTCTGGTCAATGGGATTCTTGGCGATCGTTGCAGCTCCGGGCGAGTTCTTTAGCGAGCTGTTCTCCGATTCAGGAACGACGCAGTCAATATCGAGCAGAAGCACAAGATCTGATTGCAGTGACGAGATTGATAATTTATTGCGTGATGCCAAGATGGATCGGATCCAAGAACCGTTGGACGACATTAAATACTGGGAAATTCGTAACGGAGGCCGCAAGTAGCTGTGTCGAGATTACGCGGATGAAATGAAAGACCTTAATACGCGACACAAGGCAGATGATGTCGCTGTGGCGCAGAGACTTGTTATGTCTGCCGAGGTGCTGCATGTGGGGGACCAGAACGCCATCGCCTTTCGGCGATAATGGCTGGTTAGTGATTGATTGCGATAGTTAGCCAGCAAGCTAAGAGGAGGATAATATGCCACTGCTGCCAGTTGACCATGAGCCATTCCATCTTGATGCGGGTGAACGATCCACGCCGCGCATTGAGTTGATCTATGATCTTGAAGAAGAAGCGCGAAGACTTGAAGATGACTATCAGGTTCTAGTGGATGCGTTATGCGACGATATCGTTAAAAGCGAGGGCGAAGATGAAATACGGTCGAGTATTGAGCATCGAATCGGCATGCTGATAAACATCAAAGAGAGCCAGCGCCTCTGCTATGCCCAAATTGAAGATTTGGTGCCTAGACGTCATCCTTGTCCGGTCCCTCCAATGAAAAAACGTCCCAATTGTTGCGATGAGATCGAATGCCAATGCTGCGGTACAAAAAATGAGATAGATGCTCAATTCTGTACAAATTGCGCTAGTCCTATTGATATGGGCGACATATGGCGTTATTGCAAGAAGTGTAGGATTGCATACAGTAGAGAGATCAACTTTTGTCCTGAATGCGGCTCAGCAATAACCGTTGAGATTAAACGTAAAAGGAAATAGTTTCTCGTTGCTATATGTTTGCCCTTACGCGTGAAAGCGTAATTGGCGACATGCCCAAAAATGATGAGATGCGCGAATGGGGGACCCTGTCGATAACCCCCGGATACTCCTCGAGAAACCATTTGTAGCGGTCACGAGCCGGCAACAGCCTAAGGGCGGATTCGGTTTTATAATGATCGTGCCAAGCCCTTGATAGATATCGGTTAATGAGAGTTGCAAGTCCTGGATTATATTGGGCTTTATTTTGAACATCGCTTATCTTGAGAAGAACGAGCGTGCAGTCTGTTAAAGCTTCAATATAAGTCGGGGATGGAATGTCAAACTCGGGGCTAGGCATTACAGGCATGCCCGGCTCCGCCATTATGCAGTCAGTGATTTCCGAACCATCGCTTTGTAGAGAATACGAACAGGCTACCCCCTGTTTTAAAAGGTAAAACCATTTTTGTTGGGCACCCATTTCAAGGATAATTTCTCTTTTTTGAAATTGCTGGATTGAAGCCATTGCCACTAGCTCGGCTAATAGGTTTTGGTTGTCGCACGGGGCGTACTGACAGAAAAAATTCGGATCCAGGGACACGGAATCGCTCCAACGGGCACATATCGTTAACAAATGCTAACCAAGAATAAGATACGCCATCGGGGGGGGGCATTATCAAATGCTAATGAGATTCTGGCTTTTTCGGAAATTTCAGAAATACATAAAAATGGAGTGCCGCTGCGCCACTGTTTGCCAGCTGTGTTTTTCGTTGCTGTGCCGCTGCCGCTCGATTTGTTCGAAGGACATGATGCTGGATAAGGACAACGCCCATTTGCTTGGCGATAGTTGCTGGTTTAATTACATTCCCTGCTGCTTGAGTTCCTTTTGACATCGGAGCCATATCTTCTTGCCTGTCAATTACGGCAGTCGACTCTTTTGCAGAGAACAAAGCTTCCAGCATTGAGATTATCTGGGAAAATGACCAGAAAAACTTGGCCTTCAGCTTCAAATTGTGCACAATTCTATTTGTCGTCTATTTATCATTTTGTTATCAAAATGAGCGCAAGGAGGCAGGCTCAATGGGTGAAGCAGATGGCATGGAGCTGATTTATTCACTTATCGGCTATCCTGATGAAACCGAGTGGCTTGAGTTTAAAGAGAGTAATAGCGACCCCGTTAGAACGGGGCGTGACATCTCTGCGCTTGCCAACGCTGCCGCTTACTGCGGCCGTGCATATGCCTATAAGATTTGGGGCGTGAGCGACGATGCTCATGAGCTTGTGGGTACCCAGTTCAACCCATATCACGCAAAGGGCAAGGGAAACCAAGAGCTTTTGATGTGGCTCAAGCTTGCGCTCTCAAACAATGCGAATTACGAGTTTGCGGTTATTGACCATGAGACAAAGCACTTTGTGGTGCTGAAAGTGCACGCCGCGAACGCTCAGCCGGTCTATTTTGATAAGACCGCCTACATCCGAGAGGGATCTTCGACGGCAGAACTGCTTCCTGGTAGTGCGCGAGAGGCGGAGCTGTGGCGTCGCTTGCAGGCGGGGAACGCGGAGCTCGCTGTAGTTGAGAGCGATCTGACGCCTCAAGAGGTCGCCGAGATTCTGGATATTGATGCATATTTTGAGCTGTGCAGATTGAGGAGACCCGTCGATCTGGACGGAGTAATTCTTGCTCTCTGTGAGCAAGAGCTGATTCATCGCCAAGACAACGGCCGTTATAGCATGACGCGCTTGGGGATGCTTCTAGTGGGAAAGAGGCTCTCTCGCTATCCGGAGCTCAGAAAACGCATACTGCGAATTGTGCGATATGCGGGAAAAGGCAGCTTTGACATTATTGGTGATACTGAAATCGATAAGGGTTACGCTTTAGCGCTTCCGCAGGCTGAGCAACTGATCATGTCGATGATTCCGGCTGTTGAGACGTTGGATGGCGCATTTCGACGCATCCAGACGGCCTACCCCCAAAGGGCGATTCGCGAACTGCTATCAAATGCCGTGATCCATCAAGACATCGCTGACAACACGGCGGGGCCTCTTGTTGCGATTTACGACAATCGTATCGAGTTTTCTAATCCCGGGACAACGCTTATTCCGGCAGAACGCGTGCTCAACGCGCAGCCGAAAACGCGCAATTCGATGATGGCGTCCCTCATGCGCCAAATGGATCTTTGCGAAGAAGGCGGTACGGGCTGGGATTTAATCGTAGATTCGCTCGAAAAAGCCGGCATGCCTTCACCGGTTATCAAGAGTGAGGGCGGGCTGGGAACGCTCGTGACGCTCTATTGCGATTGCCCATATACTCGAATGAAAAAAAGCGAACGAAAAAATGCTGTGTACTGGCATGCTTGTCTTTTGTACGCCCAAGGCGAGTCGATGAGCAATCAGTCACTGCGAGAGCGTTTTGGACTTTCCGATGAAAAGAAAAACACGGTGGCGATGTCTCGTCTAATCAGAGAGTGCCTGGAAGAGGCGTTGATAAAGGAAGAGGACGAGGATGCGGGCGCCAAATATCGAAGGTATATTCCGTATTGGGCCTAAAGGGCAGAAGCGGGAAAATGAGGCAGCTTGTGTTTGTTAATGACGAAGCGCTGTTGTGACTTAACTATCGAAAAAGCTGAGGGGGCTTATGGAATCACATGAGCCCTCTCAGCTTTTATAGCCTCTTTGATTTTGGACTCTGAATAACGTGACGGGTGTCATTTCCATCCCAAAAAATCCGATAGGGTTCCGTCCGCGTGCGGGCGGGGCCCTTTTGCGTGGCCTTTCATGTTTGCTATACTGCTAGCATGTAGAGAGGAGCCGCTATGGGTACAGCAACGGTGCAGCTCAACACGCGAATTGATCCTATGCTCAAAGCCGGTGGCGATGCGGTCCTAACTCGCAATGGGTTGGGGCCGAGCGATGCCATTCGCGCGCTTTGGGTCTATCTTGTCGAGCATCAAGCGTTGCCGGGATTTATGGTGGCGGATAAGCGTGAGGCACTCCGTGAGGAGAGCCTCGCCGAACAGGGGTGTGGCCTAGCTTTTTCCTCGTTGGGGCTGAGCGCGTCGGATTTCGCATCGGCAGAATCTTCGGCGGAAGACTGGGATGCCGTACGAGATGATATGTATGACGCGATGATTGCCGACATAGAGGCGAATTGTCGATGATTGAGGCAAAGCGTCTCTTGGTAGATACGAACGTTTGGCTCGATTATTATCTGCAAGAGGGGGCGTTCGACGAAGCGAAGAGATTGGTTGAACTGGCCGAGGCGGGAAAGATCGACCTTCTGTATGCGCCCACGACGGCAAAGGATGTGTTCTATATTTTGCCTCGGCGTCTAGCCCGACGGAATGCGAATGGGATTAACGTATCGTTTGCCCCGGCGTCATGGGCCTGCATCGAGCACATGATGCAGGTGGCAACTGCCTCTCCGCTTTCGTTGGCAGAATGCGAGATGGCGCGCATGCTTGGCAAGCGTATGCCGGATCTTGAAGACAACCTCATCATCGCTTCGGGCGAGACGGCGGATGTTGACTATGTGGTCACGAGCGACCGGCGCATGCTGGAGGCGATGCCCGAGGTGTGCTTGACACCTGCTCGCGCGGTCGAGATGATCGGGATCCTCGGCTAACCTTGTCTGTCTCGTTTCGCTATCATATGGGGCATTGTGAACCTCGTACAACTTTGGAGGACAGTATGGCGGATAACGCCGAGATGCTATTCTCGCCTGAGCTGGTGTTTTTTGATTGGGAGTGTGCGACGCCGGATGAGGTGTTCGCGCGGCTTGAGGGCGAGCTTGCACCACGTGGCTACATTGCATCCGGTTGGCTCGACGCCGTTCGCACGCGCGAGGATGCCTATCCCACGGGTCTTGCCATGCCGGCGGCAAACATTGCCATTCCGCATACCGATCTGGGGTTTGTGGCCAAGCCCTATATCGCGGTGGTGAAGCCCGCCGCGCCCGTGACATTCAACGCTATGGCTGGCATGGGCGCTCCGGTGCCGGCGCAGATCGTCATCAATCTGGGCATCGCCGAGCCGGGCGGCCAGGTCGAGGCCCTGCAGGCGCTCATGAACATCTTTATGTACGCCGATGCCGCAGCCGACGTGCTCGGCCAGACCACGTCCCAGGGCATGGTCGACGCCATCCGCCGTCACTTCTAAGGTGGGGCTGAGTCGGCACTTGGGGACGTTCCTTTTCTGCCGGCACTTGGGGACTGTCCCTAACTGCCGGCAGAAAAGGAACGTCCCTAACTGCCGGCTGCCAGAGCTGTCCCCTTTGCACCAAAATGGTGCAGATTAACCTGTCCCCAATGCACCAAGCGTGCCGCGGGGGCTGCGTTGTGACACAATGGCGTTTGTTCGATTCGTTATGCGAAAGGCCAACTATGGCAAATAAGAAAAAGAACTCCGAGGCCGCGCCGACGCCCGAGCAGCAGGCTCGCGCCGCCTCTAGCTCTCGTAAGAAGCAGCGCAAGACCCGCGTGTCCAAGACCGTTAAGGTCGTTCTGGTGGTCATCGGCGTGCTGGCGATGCTGCTTTCCGTCTCGGCGATGGCGTGCTCCGGCCTGATGTCGCAGGCCGAGGACACCTCGGGCTACAAGCTGACCGGCGGTGTCGCTGCTACTATCAACGGCACCAACCTCACCGAGGACACCGTGACCAAGCAGATCATGAGCATGCGTACGTCCTACGGCTACACCAAGGACAAGGACTGGGCACAGTACCTGGTCGACAGCGACCTCACGCCCAAGAAGTACCGCAAGCAGCTTATCGACTCCTACGCGCAGCAGATTCTGCTTCAACAGGCACAGAAGGAGAACGGCGTGACGGTGTCGGACGAGGAGGTCGAGAAGGCTTGGAAGGACGCGTGCAAGAGCGCGGGCGGTGCCAAGGCCTTTAAGAAGACGCTTAAGACCTATGGCTACACCGAGGACACCTACAAGGACTCGCTCAAGGAGAGCCTGGCACAGCAAAAGCTCAAGGATGCCGTGGCGCCCACCAGCAAGCCCAAGGACAGCGAGATCGTCGATTACATCAATGAGAACCTGTCCAACTATAACGATGCCCGTCGTTCGTCGAATATCCTGATCAAGGTCGATTCTGACGCTTCCGACGAAGACAAGGCTGTCGCCAAGGCCAAGGCGCAGGAGTGTCTGGACAAGATCAACTCCGGTGAGCTGAGCTTTGAGGACGCCGTTGAGCAGTACTCCGAGGACACCGGTTCCAAGGAGAAGAAGGGCGATGTGGGCTGGGATAAGCTCACCACTTTCGTCGACAGCTACCAGACGGCGCTCGAGGGGCTCAACAAGGGCGATGTGAGCGAAGTCGTCGAGTCGACCTATGGTTACCACATCATCAAGTGCACCGACTACTTCCATGTCGATAATCAGGTCGATGACATCAGCCAGGTGCCCAAGGCCATCAAGAAGTACGTCTCCAACGTGGTGAAGACGCAGGCGGCCAGTACTGCATACAGCGAGTGGCTGGAGCAGTACAAGAAGGACGCCGACATTACCGTCAACCCCATGCCCAAGGACGTACCCTATAACGTGAGTCTGAAGGGCGTCACCAAGAGCTCGACCGACGATTCGTCGACGACTGAGTAATCATGGGGCGGTGCTCGCGCGAGTGCCGCCCACGCTATTAGAGAGGATTTGCAGATGACCAACGAAGAGCTGCAGAAAGAAATGATCGCGGCCATGAAGGCCAAGGACAAGGTTCGCCTGTCCATCATTCGCCAGGTTAAGGCCGAGGTGAAGAATATCGAGGTTAACGAGCGCCGCGATGTGACCGAGGAAGACGTCAACAGCATGATCAAGCGTCTGATCAAGCAGACGAGCGAGACGCTGGAGATGTCCATCAAGGCCGGCAACGACCAAGAGCGTACCGACAACCTGACCGAGCAGGTCAAGATTCTGGAAAGCCTGCTGCCCGCGCAGGTTTCGGGCGAGGAGCTCGAGGCCCTGATCGAGCAGGTCATCGCCGAGCTGGGCGCCACGTCCAAGAAGCAGATGGGCCAGGTCATGGGTGCCCTGGGCAAGGCCACCGGCGGCAACTTCGATAAGCCGGCCGCCGCAAAGATCGTCGGAGCCAAACTAGCGTAGGGGCCGAGCGGTACATAGTTGATGTTGAGGGGGCGTGACCATTGCGGTCGCGCCCCTTTTTGCTGGCTGGGCACTCATTGGGGGCAGGCTTAAATGAGTGCCCAATGAGCAGGTACTCATTTAAGCCTGCCCCCAATGAGCGCCAACGAGCAGGTGGAAGGTTGCGGGTTCTTTACGGGAATGTAGTGTGGGCTGCGGAAACGCGGTTCTTTCCGTACAATAGTTCAACTCGTGTAAACGCAGGGAAGGGACATTCATGGCAGACATGATCGAGATCAAGCATCTCAACAAGTACTTTGGCGACCTGCATGTGCTCAAAGATATCAATCTCACCGTCAAGCGCGGCGAGAAGCTCGTAATGATCGGGCCTTCCGGTTCGGGTAAGTCGACGCTCATCCGTTGCGTCGATTATCTGGAGGAGCCCACGTCGGGCGAGGTCGTCATCGACGGTACGCCGCTCACCAAAAAGAACCATCTGGAGATGGCTCGCAAGTACAGCTCCATGGTGTTTCAGCAGTTCAACCTGTATCCCAACATGACGGTGCTCGGCAACCTGACGCTCGCGCCCATCAAGCTGCAAAAGAAGAGCAAGGAGGAGGCGACCGAGATCGCCATCGCCGCGCTCAAGCGCGTCGGCATGGCGCATAAGGCCGGCGAGTATCCGCAGAATCTCTCGGGCGGCCAGCAGCAGCGCATCGCCATCGCCCGTGCCCTGTGCACCAAGCAGCCCATCATCCTGTTTGACGAACCGACCTCGGCGCTCGACCCCGAGATGGTCCAGGAGGTTCTGGACGTTATGATTGAGCTCGCGCAGGAGGACATCACCATGATCTGCGTGACGCACGAGATGGGCTTTGCGCGCCAGGTGGCCGACCGCGTCATCTTTATGGAGGACGGCCGCATTCTGGAGGAGGGCACGCCCGAGCACTTCTTCGATAACCCCGAGAACCCGCGCTGCCGCGAGTTCCTGTCCAAGATTCTGCACTAGGCGCGGTGATGGACATGACGGATATGACGAGGGCGGCCGTGTCGCGCCGTCACTTTTTGCAGCTGGCTGGCGCCAGCATGCTTGCGCTGACGGGGACCGCGCTTACCGGTTGCGGCAACTCCACCAGCGGCGAGGGCTCCGACAAGGGGTCCAAGCTTGCGGCCATCAAATCGCGTGGCCACCTGAATGCCGGCGTTAAGAAGGATGTTCCCGGCTACGGCTATTACGACACCGCCAAGGGCCGCTTTGAGGGCATGGAAGTCGATTTGTGCTATCAGATCGCCGCTGCTGTCTTTGACGTGAGCTACAAGGAGGCCCGCGCCCAGGAGCTTGTCGAGTTTACCGACGTAACGCCCAAGACACGCGGCCCGCTGATCGATAACGGCCAACTCGACGTGGTCGCGGCGACCTACACCATCACCGACGAGCGCAAGAAGAGCTGGGATTTCTCGACGCCGTACCGCACCGACTACGTGGGGCTCATGGTCAAGAAGCGTTCGGGCTTTACCTCGATTGAGGATCTGGACGGCAAGGTCATTGGTGTGAGCCAGGGTGCCACCACGCAGGGCCTGATCGAGCAGATGATCAAGGACAACGGCTTTAGCTGCAAGCCAGAGTTTAGGGCCTTTAGCGGCTACCCCATCATCAAGAGCTCGCTCGACGCCGGCAATATCGACGTCTTTGCCATGGACCGCTCCACGCTGGCCGGTTACATGAACGAGACCGTTGAGCTGCTGCAGCCCGAGGTCAAGTTTGGCGAGCAGGGCTACGGCGTGGCGACCAAGAAGGGCTGCGACCTTTCGGCCGTGGTCGATCAGGTGATTTGCGATCGCCTGGCCGACGGCTGGCTCGACCAAGAGGTCAAGACCTGGGGTCTTGTATAGGCGCATCGTCCAAGGAAGGAATCAAATGCTCGAAGGATTATTTGACGCCGACCGTTGGTCGACGACATTTCAAAACATGGGGCCCTTCTGGGAGGGCTTTGGCGTGACGCTGCAAGTGGTCGTTGCCGGCCTGCTGCTGTCGCTGGTGCTGGGCACGCTGCTGGGCGTGTTCTCTACCACTCGCTCGCGCGTGCTGCGCGCCATAAGCCGCGTGTACGTGGAGTTTTACCAGAACACCCCGTTGCCCGTGCAGGTGCTCTTTATGTACATGGCCGGTCCGCAGTTTTTGCAGGCCATAACCGGTGCCGATCAGCCGGTGCGTATCGCGCCGTTCGTGCTGGGCTTCTTGGGCGTGGGCCTGTATCACGCTGCCTACATTTCGGAGGTCATCCGCACTGGTATCGAGGCGGTTCCGCGCGGTCAGATGGAGGCGGCCCAGAGCCAGGGCTTCACCCGTGCGCAGGCGTACTGGTACATCGTGCTGCCCCAGACATTCAAGATCATTCTGCCGCCGCTGTGTAATCAGGCGCTCAACCTGGTCAAGAATACATCGGTGCTGGCGCTTGTGGCCGGCGGCGACCTTATGTACCGTTCCGACAACTTTGTGAGTCTGTACGGTTACCTGCAGGGATACATCGTCTGCTGCCTTATGTACTTCATCATCTGCTTTCCGCTCGCCATGCTGGTGCAGTGGCTCGAGCGCCGCTCCAAGGAGCGTCCGCGCGGCGTGAGCCTGGCCGAGCTGGGGCTCGACAACGTAGAGGAGGCCTAGCGCATGGAAATCTTCAACGCGACCAACCTGCTCTACATTTGGGGCGGCTTTGTTAAGACGATCGAGATCTCGGCGCTGTCGATCTTTTTCTCGCTCATCTTTGGCACGGTGCTGGCGCTCGTTAAGAGCTATGCGCCCCGCCCGTTCCGTATTTTGGTGAGCGCCTATATCGAGTTGTTCCGTTGCACGCCGAACCTGCTGTGGATCCTGTTTATCTACTTTACGGTGCAGGGTCTGGACATTGTGATTTCGACCATCGCCTTTACGCTGTTTACCAGCGCTGTTATGGCCGAGATTGTGCGCGGCGGCCTCAACTCGATTCCGCGCGGCCAGTTTGAGGCAGCGCAGAGCCAGGGCTTTGGCTTCTTTGCCACCATGCGCTACATCATTCTGCCGCAGACGTTTAAGACGATCATTCCGGCGCTGTTTAGCCAGTGCACGACCGTCATCAAGGACAGCTCGTATCTTTCGGGCATTAACGTGGCCGAGCTCATGTACACGGCAAACGTCGTGATGGCCCACGCGATCGACCTGTCGCAGGTTCTTATGCTCTACGGCCTGGTGTTTGCGATGTACTTTGTACTCAACTTTGGTATCTCGTTGCTGGTGAGGGCATATCAACGCCGCATCGTGGCCGCATAGTCCTGCTTCCCCAAGCACGGCACCTTGCCCCTCAATCGTCGCTTGCGTACATTTAGTACGCGGCGCTCCTCTTTCGGGGCAATCTGCCGCACTTGGGAAACCAGGACGGCCGTAAGTGACAAAATGGGAATCAGGAATCGCCTATTTCTCATTTGTTAGAAAGGAATCGCGATGAGCGATCTGGAGAATAAGAAGAATCCTGTGGTCATTACCATCGCGCGCGACTTTGGCGCCGAGGGCCACGAGATTGGTCGCATGCTTGCCGACGAGCTGGGGATTCCACTGTATGACAACGAGCTACTGGTGCGCGCATCGCTGCGTGCGGGTGAGTCGCTCGATAAGATGGCCGCCTATGACGAACGTCTGGCCGTGGAGAACATGGCGTTTCTGCCCGACCGCTACGATGCGCGTTCGTACTCGGACAAGCTGTTCCAAAAGATGAGCCAGGTGATTTTGGATCTGGGCGAGACCGAGAGCTGCATTATCGAGGGCCGCCTGTCCGATTACCTGCTGCGTAACAACCCCAACCACATTGCCGTGCTGGTGACCGCACCCTTTGAGGATCGCGTCGAGATCGTGCGCAAAAAGCGCGGCCTTAACAAAAAGAAGGGCGCCAAGCTGGTCAAGCAGCAGCAGAAGGCGCGCGAGGCGTTCTATAAGCGCTACAGCGCCGGAAAGTGGAAGATGACGAGCGGCAAGGACATCGTCGTCAACCGCGCCAAGCTGGGCCGCGAGGGCTGCAAAGACGTTATCGCCGCAGCCTACCGCTACAAGGTGGCGCAGTTCGAAGGCTAGCCGACCAAAACCACCGCAAAGGGGACAGACACCTTTGCGGTGGTAGGGCGATCAGCATAGAAAAAGTCCCCGCCGGGCGTGTGCTCGACGGGGACTTTGCCGTTTGGTGGCTAGCGCTGTAGGTGATTACTCGCCCAGCAGGCTCTTGGTGATGGAGGCAGCGGCCTTCTTGCCGGCACCCATCGCCAGAATGACCGTAGCGGCACCGGTGACGATGTCGCCGCCGGCCCAGATGCGGGGATCGGTGGTCTGGCCGGTCTCCTCGTCGGCGACGATGTAGCCCCACTTGTTGAGCTCCATCTTGCCACCGATCTTCTTTGCGAAGGGGTTGGCGTTGGTGCCGATAGCCGAGATCGCGACATCGCAGGGAATCTCCTCGATGGCGCCCTCGATGGGCACCGGGCGACGACGGCCGGACTCGTCGGGCTCGCCGAGCTCCATCTTCTGGACCTTGACGGCGCACACGGAGCCGTCCTCGCCAGCGACAAACTCGAGCGGGGAGACGAGCGGCAGAACCTCGACGCCCTCGGCCTTGGCATGGTGCAGCTCGGCGCGACGGCAGGGCATCTCGTCCTCGGTACGACGGTAGGCGATGATGGCGTGCTCGGCGCCCAGGCGCTTGGCGGTACGGACGGCGTCCATAGCCACGTTGCCGCCACCAAAGACGACGACGTTCTTGCCATGCTTGGTGGGGGTGTCGTACTCGGGGAACTTGTTGGCCTTCATCAGGTTCACGCGGGTGAGGTACTCGTTCGCGAAGAAGACGTTGGGCAGGTTCTCGCCGGGGACGTTGAGGAACTTGGGCAGGCCAGCGCCGGTCGCCACGTAGATGGCGTCGAAGCCCTGCTCGAACAGCTCCTCGGCCGTGGCCATGTTGCCCACGACGGAGTTGTACTCAAACTTGACGCCCATGTCCTCCAGGCCGTCAATCTCGCGCTTGACGACTGCCTTGGGCAGACGGAACTCGGGGATGCCGTAGACCAGCACGCCGCCGCCGGTAAAGAAGGCCTCAAAGACGGTGACGTCAAAGCCGTTGCGGGCGAGCTCGCCGGCGCAGGTGATGCCGGACGGGCCAGAGCCGACGACGGCGACCTTCTTGCCGTTCTTGGGGGCCATCTTGGGCGTGGAGGCGAGCTCGGGGCGGTCACCCAGGAAGCGCTCGAGCTGGCCGATGGCCACGGGCTCGGACTTCTTACCACGGATGCACTTGCCCTCGCACTGGTTCTCCTGCGGGCAGACGCGACCGCAGATGGCGGGAAGCATGGAGTCCTCGCGGATGGTATCGAGGGCGCCGCCGAAGTCCTTCGCGCGGATTTGCTCGATAAAGCGGGGGATGTTGATGTTGACGGGGCAGCCCTCAACACAGAACGGCTTCTTGCAGTTGAGGCAGCGCTCGGCCTCGGCCAGCGCCATCTCCTCGGTGAAGCCCTTGTCGACGGGGCGGAAGTCGCAGGCGCGCTCGGCAGCCGGCTCCTCGTTATCGGGGGTGCGGGGCGACTTCATATCGGCAACGAAACGACCATTAACTAGTGGCATGCGCAGCTCTTTTCCTCATAGGCCTTGAGGGACTCGCCCTCTTCGGAACGGTAAGCGGCCTGGCGGGCACGAAGGTCATCCCAGTCGACCAGGGTGGCATCGAAGTCGGGGCCGTCGACGCAAGCGAACTTGGTCACGCCGCCCACCTCGACGCGGCAGCAGCCGCACATGCCGGTGCCGTCAACCATGATGGGGTTGAGCGACGCGGTGATGGGGGTGTCGTACTTCTGGGCGGTGAGGGTCGAGAACTTCATCATCGGAACGGGGCCGACGCAGAAGACCTGGCTCACGGCCTTGTCCTGCAGCAGGCGCTCCAGCGGAGCGGTGACAACGCCCTGCTCGCCGTAGGAACCGTCGTCGGTAGTGATGTGGATGTGGTCCTCGTCGAGGAGCTCGCGGAACTGGTCCTCCATGAGCAGGAGGTCCTTGGTGCGGGCGCCCATGATGGCGTGGACCTCATGACCGGTCTCGACCAGGTGCTTGGCGACCGGGAAGGCAATTGCCAGACCGACGCCGCCGCCAATGACGGCACAGGGGCCCTCAGCCATCTCGGTGGGAACGCCCAGCGGGCCCACGACGTCGCGCAGCGACTCGCCGGCCTCGTAGGTGGAAAGCATTTCGGTGGTCTTGCCGATCACCATGAAGATGAACTCGACCCAGCCCTCGTCACCGTTCCAGCCGGCTAGGGTAAACGGGACGCGCTCGCCCGTCTCGTTGGCGCGAACCATGAGGAACTGTCCAGCGTGCGCATGCTTGGCGATTGCGGGCGCCTCGATGCGGAACTTGAACACCTTCTCCGAGAACTGCGTCTTCTCCAGGATCTTATACATAGAACCCCTCTCTTGTTAGGGCTGCCGAACCGTGCCTCCACGGAAATGGGCGGTAGCCCGAATAAAACCGTACGCGCACAGGCGCTGTGCAGACATACGGTGCAAATTATACCCTCATGGACATGTCGCTTACGTGTATCTTTGGCAGGCGGGAAAAGCGACCTACCAAAAAGGGACAGGTTTATTTTGGTAGGTTTTATCAGGCAAAACGGCAAAGGGGGCCGGTCTCGCGCATCGGTGAGGCCGGCCCCCTTTGGAGCTCTGCATATGTATGGCGGCACAGGACTTATTGCGATGCGGCCGCCGCGGCGTTTTCGCATATAAAACCTGCCAAAATAAACATCCCTAAATGGTAGGTTTTAGTGCTTGCCGTTGGCGGAGGCGGAGCCGTTGACGTGGTCGCGGGCGTAGACTACGCCGCGTACGATCGCCAGGCCGGCGGCGTCGGCGGCGCGGGCGCAGGTGTCCTGGAAGTCCTCGGCCTCGCGGGCGCGCAGCTGCTTGAGCACGTAGTCTGCGACAGCCATCTTGCCGGGAGGGTTGCCGATACCGGTGCGGATGCGGCTGAAGTCGCGACTGCCCATCTTGTCGATGATGGAACGCAAGCCGTTGTGACCGGCGTGGCCGCCGCCTACCTTGACGCGTACGTCGCCGGCGGGAATGTCGAGCTCATCGTGGATCACGAGCAACTCCTCGGCCTTGATCTTGTACTCGCGGCAAAGCTTGGAGATGGGACCGCCCGAGGTATTCATGTACGACTGCGGCTTGACCAGCACAATCTGGCGCTTACCGCCCTCTTCCTCGGGATCGTTGATGTTGATGAGCGCGACCTCGGCGCCTGCCTGGTTTTTCCAGTACGTGACACCGGCCTGACGGGCCAGCTCGTCGATTGCCTTAAAACCGGCGTTGTGGCGGGTCTCGGCATACTCATCGCCAGGGTTGCCAAGTCCGGCAACCATGCGAATCTTGAGCGGCTGTGCAGCTGCCATGTGCTTCCTTTCGTCGATTTGTCGCCTGCTATGGTGAGCGACCCCGTTGCTGCTGTCAAATGGAGGGTGAATGAGGCTGCATGAGGGCGTTGGACAGTCGTCAGAAGCCGGGGTGGACAGTTAGTTCAGATTTGTATAAACCAAGAGGTCTTCGACTGCCAAAATTGGGACCGCGGAACTGCCACGGCGCTTTGGAGAGCACATTTTGCGCTATTTCAGATCTTTCGAGTCTTCAAATGAGGTGATTGGCGCCGGAATGGCGGCAAACTACCTCGATATTAGCCGTCTGTTTATACAAATCTGAACTAACTGTCCAGCCATGCTAGGTAACACTGGGTAAAAGTCTTTTAGACCGGCGCGAGGCCGATTCCGGCCCGCAGGGCGTTGAGCCAGGCGGCCTGACGCTTTCGATAGCCCTTGATGCGATATCGGAATCGGACTCCCGCGAGTCGATGCATCGTTTGTGCGAAGGCTTCGAGTGCAACAAGGTCCTTCATTTGGTCACGATTGATAACCAGGACGTGGATACCCATGGCTTTAAGGCCATTGTTACGATTGCCATCGTGGATGCGGGCGTTTTGAAGCTCATGTCCAATTCCGTTGTATTCGTTGTCGACTCCAGCGGCCGGGCAATATAAGTCGCAGATGGCGTAGGGGATGCCCGAGGACATGTTGACCGCAAGGGTGTCGAAATCGACACGATAGTTGAGCAGTAAGCCTCCCATGGGCAAGCTGCAGCACCCGAATCCGCCAAAGCGCATGGGTGCGCCCAGGACGGCGAACATCAATGATTCCGCTGGGGATGCGGATCCGGCCCGGGCGAGTTTGACAGCCGTACGAAATGAGGCGTAGGAACTGCTTTTGGCAAATCGTGCGACTGCCTCGAGCTCTTCGATGGTTGTGGCGGGTTCGCATTTGTAGTGTGCCTGTTCGTAGCGGGTTTCGGCTTGCTTTTCGGGTGTCGGTTGGTCGTCCTGGCAATCGAGGCCGTCCATCGCTTCGAAGCCGTTGGCCTTGGGCCATGTGTCGTCGTAGGCGATGGGGTAAGTTGCCTCGGGCGGAAGTGAGTAGGTTCCGAGCAGCTCCATGAGAAGCATCAAGGTTTTGGCAACTGATTCATTTTTGGAACAAAGCATGGCCGTCATGGCGGGGGACGTTGCGTAGATGTCGGCTTCGATGTGCATGATCGCACCTTGGGGAAGAGGGGCGGTGATGGTGTGCTGGAGGAGCCGTCCGTCGGGCCGTCTGTTGTTGCCGCCCGCAACAAAGAGATCTAGACACTCGGAGTCATCTTCGCTCCAGGCGTCAAGTATTGCAAGGGCCGCAAAGTCTATGGCGTCCTTGTTGGGAACGCAACCTTCGAGGGATTGTGTCTGTTGCTCGTCATCGATGACGTCCCAGGGAAGGGCGGAGTACGCCCGTCGAGCGCGGCGAATTGCGCGGAGGGCGGAAAGATGTGAAATCACGGTCGTCATAGCTATAAGGTACTAATCCGTTGGCGAAGTGATACTGCCGTATCGGTCTTTTCGCTCAAAGGGGTGTCGCGCGCCGCGGGCGGTAGCGTGATCATGTGGAATGCCTTGAAAAAGTGGAGAATGGAGCGATGGGCTGGCCTTGGAGGCATCAGCTGAGGTGGGTGTTGGACAGTTATTTCAGATTTGTATAAGGCGACCGGGGCGTATTGCCGTTGTTGAAGGAATCGGTGGGCAAAATGGGGCCAACGGCATGGTGAAGAGATCCATAGGCGGAGGGATCGAACGGAATTATGCCGGCAAGAGCGCTTTCGACGTATTAAATGGCCCAAACGAATGCCTAAATTAATACAAATCTGAACTAACTGTCCATGGCGGGTTGTCGAGGGGTAGAAAAAGGGTCGGAAGCGAGCCTCCGACCCTTTAAAAACACCAAAGATGATGCGATGCACGCTGGATTACAGCGCGAAGTCGCCGCCGACGAGCGTGGAGACGGGCTCCTCGTGGTAAACGGCGGAGATAGCCTGAGCGAACTCCTCGGCGACCGAGATGGTCTTGATCTTGCCGCCGACCTCGACGGGGATGGCATCGGTGACGAGGCACTCGACGATCGGGGCGTCGTTCAGGCGCTCGATGGCCGGACCGGAGAAGATGCCGTGGGTGGCGCACACGTAGATGTCGCCGGCGCCCATGGCCTTGAGCTCCTTGACGTTGGCGCACAGGGTGCCAGCGGTGTCGATCATGTCGTCGTTGATGATGCAGGTCTTGCCCTTGATGTCACCGATGATGCCCATGACCTCGGCGGCGTTGTGGCGCGGACGGCCCTTGTGGGCGATGGCCAGGTCGCAGCCGAGCATGTCGGACAGCTTCTTGGCGGCCTTGGCACGACCCACGTCGGGGGAGACGACAACCAGGTTGTCGGTGTCGAAGTGCATGTCGTTGTAGTACTGGCCAAACAGCGGCAGTGCGGACAGGTGGTTAACCGGGATATCGAAGAAGCCCTGGATCTGACCCTGGTGCAGGTCGAGGGTGATGATGCGGTCGACGCCGGCGCGCTCGAGCAGGTTGGCGACGAGGCGGGCGGTGATGGGCTCGCGCGGGCCGGCCTTGCGGTCCTGGCGGGCATAGCCGTAGTGGGTGATAACGGCGGTGATGGAGCGGGCGGATGCGCGCTTGGCAGCGTCGGTGGCGATGAGCAGCTCCATGAGCATGTCGTTGACGTTGCCGCCGGCCACGGACTGAATCAGGAAGACGTCGGCGCCGCGGACGGTCTCGTCGTAGCGGGCGTAAATCTCACCATTGGCGAACTGCTTTAGCGTAAGGCCCGAAAGCTCGACCCCAAGGTACTCAGCGATCTTCTGAGCGAGGGGACGGTTGGAGGAACCGGAATACACGCGGATGGACTTGCGCATATTCTCCGACTTCTCGGGATCATTAATCGGCATTACCCTTCTCCTTTATACATCGAATGCCATATAGATGCCTTTTTGCATTGTAACCGTGCGGCGGGGTTATTCGGGTCTTGATAACGTCTTTACCGTCAACGGACACGAACCGACCACTCATCCGGTCGCGCAGGTCAGCATAGAAAAAGGAGCCGTCCCCATGGGAACAGCTCCTTAGATGCTTGGTAAAACGTTATACCTCGTCGTCCTCGTGCAGGCGGCGGCGGTAATCGGCGGCCCAGCCCTCAATATTTACCTGACGGGCGCGGCCCAGTCCGAGCGCGTCTGCCGGGACCGGCTCGGTGATGACGGAGCCGGCAGCCACGAGCGCGCCGTCGCCGATCTGGGCGGGCGCGACCATCATGGTGTCGGAACCGATGAAGGCATCCTTGCCGATGACGGTCTTGTGCTTGTGCACGCCGTCGTAGTTGCAGGTGATGGAGCCCGCGCCCACGTTGACGCCGGAGCCCATGGTGGTGTCGCCGATGTAGGACAGGTGTGGAACCTTGGAGCCCTCACCGATCGTGGACTTCTTGATCTCCACGTGCGTGCCGGCCTTGGAACCGTCGAGCATGTGGGTACCCGGGCGCAGGTAGGCGCGCGGGCCGCAGTCGACGCCGTTCTCGATGACAGCTTCGATGGCGATGGTCTCATCGATGGTGCAGCCACTGCCGACGGTGGTGTCGGTGAGGCGGCTGTTGGGGCCGAGCTGGCACTCCTCGCCCACGGTGACGTGGCCGATCAGGTGCGTCTGCGGCCACACGACGGTATCGCGGCCGATAACGGCATCGGGGCCGATCCAGGCCTGCGTGGGATCGATGAAGGTAACGCCCTCGGCCATCCAGTGCTCGTTGATGCGGTCGCGCGCGATGGCGGTGAGCTGCGCGAGCTGGATGCGGCTGTTGACGCCCAGGCCGTCGCGGTAGTCGTCGCAGTGGAAGATGGAGACTGCCTGGCCGTGGCCCTTGAGGATCTCGAGCATGTCGGGCAGGTAGTACTCGGACTGCGCGTTGTCGTTGCCGATCTCGTTAATGTGGGCGGCGAGCTGCGCGCCGTCAAAGGCGTAGCAGCCGGCGTTGCACTCGAGCAACGTGGCGGCCTGCTCGGGCGTGCAGTCCTTCTGCTCGATGATACGCTCGATCTGACCATCGGCGCCCAGCTTGATGCGGCCGTAGCCGAAGGGGTCGGGCGGGGTCATAGTCATGACGGTGCAGGCGAGCTCGCCGGTGGCGACGGTTTGCGCGAACTTGGCGACGGTGTCGGCGGTGATGAGCGGCAGGTCGCCGTTGAGCACCACGACGGGGCCTTGCGCGATGCCGCAGGCCTCGAGCGCGACCTTCACGGCGTGGCCGGTGCCCAGGCGCTCGGTCTGCTCGACGCACTCGACCTTAGTAGCGCTGTTGGCATAGGCGCCGTCGATGAGGGCGCGCATCTCGTCGGCGTGGCTGCCGATGACGACCACGACGCGGCTGCAGCCGGCCTTGATGGTGGCGTCGACGATCCACTGAACCATGGGCTTGCCCAGGATCTTGTGCGAAACCTTGCAGTGGTTCGACTTCATGCGGGTGCCCTCGCCGGCAGCGAGGATAATTGCGGTTGCGTCCATGTGATCTCCTGTTACGTTATAGAGACGTGTGTTTGGAAACGATACACGGCGCAATATGATACCGCAGGCATATGTTGAGCGCGTAGCGATTGGTTTGCGGCGGTTGGGGCTTGCGCCGCCGTCGTGGCGTTTGCGCTGCTTGCGTGCGGCGTTGGCGGTGCTGCGGAGCTGTCTTTTGAGCGAGGGGACGGGGGTGCCCGTGGACAACATACAAGAGGAGTTTGGCGGCGAGCCCGTCGCGGCATTCTCGATGTCGCATCCGGCTGTGCCGGCCCTCTACATGGTGCTGACGCTGGGGCTCACCATGTTCTCGATGCAACCGGTGCTGATCGTGCTGTCGCTTGCGGGCGGGCTGGCGTATGGATTTGCGACGCGTGGGGCTGCCCGCACGCTGGGCGCACTCCGCTGGCAGTTGCCGGTGATTTTGATTATCGCGCTGGTCAATCCGCTGTTTAGCGCCTCGGGCTCGACGGAGCTGTTCCGTATTGGCATGCGCGCGGTGTATCTGGAAAGCATGGTATACGGCCTGTGCATGGGCGGGCTGTTTGTGGCGAGCGTGCTGTGGTTTGAGGCCGCGGCGTCGATGCTCGAATACGACAAGGTGCTCGCACTGTTAGGCAACGCCGCGCCGGTGATCGCGCTTATGATCTCGATGTGCATGCGGCTTATCCCACAGTTTTTGCGCCGCGGCCGCACGGTGCTGGCGGTGCAGGACGCGATTGATGTACCGGGGCGTGCGCCGGCCGACCCCGTGCGCTCGCGCTTGCGGGCATCGAGCGTGTTGATGGGCTGGGGCATGGAAGATTCGCTGGAGCGCGCGGACGCGATGCGCTCGCGCGGGTGGGGTGCCGCGACGCGTCGTACGACGTATGCGCGGTATCGGCTGGGGCGCAGTGACGTTGCCGCGCTGGCCGGGCTCGTACTGTTTGGCGCTGCCGCGGTGGCGGTGGCGTGGACCGCGACGACGCAGTATTCGTTTTATCCGCAGCTCTCGGTGCCGGCGCCGTGGCCAGGCTATGTCGTGTACGCCGCCTGGATGGTGTTGCCTTGCGCGTTGCACGCGATTGATGAGAAGAGGTTTGGCTGATGGCTCGGTTTGATAGGAGCTCGGCGGCGGGTGTGGCATATGGCTCGGCCGCGCCGGCGATTGAGGTGCGAGGCCTTAGTTTTGCCTACCCCGATGCTGATGCTGCGGTGCTCGAGGGGCTCGACTGGTCTGTTCCCCAAGGTGCATTTGCGCTGCTTGTTGGCGGTACCGGATCGGGTAAGTCGACGCTGCTGTCGCTGCTCAAGCCCGAGATCGCTCCGGCGGGTGAGCGCACTGGCGAACTGAGCGTGCTGGGCGAGAACGTTGCCGACATGGACGTGCGGGCATCGGCGGAGCGCGTGGGCTATGTGTTCCAGGATCCCGAGAACCAGATCGTGTGCGAAACCGTGTGGCACGAGATGGCGTTTGGCCTGGAAAACTTGGGGCTAGCACGTGATGAGATGCGCCGTCGCGTAGCTGAGACCAGCTATTTCTTTGGGCTGGAAGATTGGCTTCACCGCGATACTGACACGCTTTCGGGTGGCCGCAAGCAGCTGCTGTCGCTTGCCGCCGTTCTGACGCTGCGCCCGCACGTGCTGCTGCTCGACGAGCCCACGTCTCAGCTCGATCCCGTTGCCGAGAAGAATTTCCTGCACGCGCTGTTTCGTGTGAATCGCGAGCTGGACTGCACGGTTGTTGTGGCGACGCATCAGCCGCGCCCAATGCTCGAATACGCGACGTGTGCGTACCGGATTGAGGATGGCCGCGTGCACGAGGCGGCGGATATGGCATCTTTGGGACGCCGAGAATCGCTGTTTTCCGATGACACGTTGGGGTGGGGTGCCATCCGATGTGCAAAAAACGGAGTATTCAGCAGGCGTGAGGACAATTTGGGCTCTCTGGAGCCGCCCGGGGGCGTATCGAGTGCGAAAAAAAGTTTGGAATTGGACAAATCGTCCGAATTTGTGGCGCAAACGTCGCTCGAGAACGGCTTGGAAGCCTTCTCGCGCACGGATGGAAGCAGAATACTCCAAAAAATGCACGCTGGGTCGGCTACCACCCTGTCGGAAGGTTGGTTTCGCTACGATCGAGCGTCCGGCTGGGTGCTGCACGGGCTCGATGCGTCGTTTTCGGCCGGTGCGGTGCATGCGATCGTGGGCGGCAACGGATGCGGTAAGTCGACGATACTCTCGGTGCTGGCGAAGACCGCCAAGCTGCAGCGCGGCCGCATGGTGCGCGGAGCGGCCTCGGCGGCGCTGCTGCCTCAGAATCCCAAAGCATTGCTGGTTGCCGAGACGGTGTGCGACGAGCTGATGGAATGGGCTTCAGCCTGCGGATATGACGAGACCGTGGCGCGGGAGCGCGCGGCGAGCTTGGGGCTGGACGGCCTGGAGACGCGCCACCCCTACGACCTCTCGGGCGGACAGCGCCAGCTGCTCGCACTGGCAAAGCTGCTGCTGATCGGCCCCGAGCTGCTGCTGCTTGACGAGCCCACGAAGGGCTTGGACCTGGAGAGCCGCCGCATCATCGCCCGCGCCCTGCGTGACCATGCGAAGGTTGGCGGCACCGTCATCATGGCCACGCACGATCTGGATTTTGCCGAGCAGGTTGCCGATGACGTTGCCATGATGTTTGACGGTGAGATTGCCTGCATGGAGTCCCCGGCCGACTTCTTTGCCGACAACGTGTTCTATAGGGCGTGATGGGATGGCGGATTTTCGCGCCTCGCGCCTACTCACAAAACTTGAGATTCCGCTGTTGTTGGCGGTGCCGGCGGTGATGGCTGCCGCGTTGCTGGCGGGTGTTGAGCAGGCAGCGTTGGCCATGCTGGTTGTGGTGGCGTTGGTGCTTGCGCTGTTCTTTGCGGGCTATGAGGCATCGCGTCCAGGCCTGCGCCAGATTATGCCCACGCTGGTGCTGGCGGCGCTGGCGGCGGCGGGGCGCATCCTGTTTGGGCCCATTCCCGACTTTAAACCGGTGAGCGCCATCGCCATTATCGCGGGGGCGACGCTTGGCCGCCGCAATGGTTTTATGGTTGGCGCGCTGGCGGCGCTGACCAGCAATTTCTTTTTTGGACAGGGCATGTGGACGCCGTGGCAGATGTATGCCTGGGGTCTGGTTGGCTATGTTGGCGGTGCGCTGGCGTATGCGGGTGCGTTCGACCGCGCCGACGGTACCGTGCGCATGCCAGCGCTGCTGGCGTACGGCTTTGCGTCGGGCCTGCTCTATGGCGTCGTGATCAACGCGTATGACATCATTGGATTTGTACAGCCGCTTACTTGGGCGGGTGCCGTGGCGCGTCTTGCCACGGCAGTGCCGTTCGATATCACGCACGGCCTTGCGACCTGCGTGTTTTTGGCCGCCTTGTACAAGCCTTGGTGCCGTCGCATCAACCGTGTCGTCGTGAAATACGGACTGTAGGGCATTTCGCGTTCCCACACGAACTTGCGGTGGAATAGTTCTCGTTTTTGGCTATTTGCTGCCCAAACAGGAACTATTCCACCGCAACTTATAGGGGGAGAGGGGTCACATGATCTGTTTTCCTCTGTCTCCCAGGAAATTACTTGGGGCTAGAGCTCTAGCGTGAGGGTGACGGGGCAGTGATCGCTGCCGAAGATATCGCCGCGGATACCGGTGTCGCGCACGGTATTGGCGATTGAATCACTTACCAAGAAGTAATCGATGCGCCAGCCGGCGTTGTTCTTGCGGGCATTAAAGCGATAACTCCACCAGCTGTAGACGCCCTCGACGTCTGGATTAGCCGTGCGCCAGGTATCGGTAAAGCCGGCGTTGAGCAGCTCGGTAAACTTGCCGCGTTCTTCGTCCGAAAAGCCCGCGTTGCCGCGGTTGGACTTGGGGTTCTTAAGGTCGATCTCCTCGTGCGCAACGTTAAAGTCGCCGCAGGTCACGACGGGTTTGCCGGTCTCGCACTCGAGCGCGTTCAAAAAGCCGCGGTAGGCATCGTCCCAGGCCATGCGCACGTCGATGCGGGCGAGTTCGTTTTGCGCGTTGGGAGTGTAGACATCCACAAACCAGAACTTGTCGAACTCCAGCGCGCAGACGCGGCCCTCGGTCGTGGCCTGCGCCACGAGCTCGGCCGCCTCGCCCTCGCCGGCGTAGGGTAACAGCGCGTCGGCGCGCAGTACGCGCAGCGGTTCCTGGCGGCTAAAGACCGCGGTGCCCGAGTAGCCCTTGCGCTCGGCGTAGCTCCAGGTTTGGTGATAGCCGGGCAGGTCGATATCGACCTGGCCCTCCTGCAGCTTGGTCTCTTGCAGCGCCAGGATATCGACGTCGAGTTCTTGTGCGATTTGAATAAAGCTCGGGTCCTTTTTGAGCACGGCGCGCAGGCCGTTAACGTTCCACGAGGCAAAGGTGTAAGTCTGAGGCATGGTGTCCTTTCGACGGGGTTGGCAGGCTTAAGATTAACGCAACAGGGGCGGGGTGGGTTCCGCGCGTGCTGACTTAAAGGCCGCATGCTGGGACGTCGCCCAACGCTGCCCGACTAACAAGGACGGAGGACTCATATGACGCAGGCAATATCGGATCCCAAGCAGGCCTCCGCCGCGCTGGCGGAGCTTTTTGATACCCACAAGCGCGTGGTCTTCTTTGGCGGCGCGGGCGTTTCCACGGCGAGTGGCATCCCCGATTTCCGCAGCATGGACGGCCTGTATCACCAGCAGTTTGCCTATCCGCCCGAGACCATACTGTCGCATAGCTTTTACGAGGCGCATCCTGCGGAGTTCTTCGACTTTTACCGCACCAAGATGATCGCGCTTAACGCTAAGCCCAACCGCTGCCACATCAAGCTGGCCGAGCTGGAGCGCGCCGGCAAGCTTGATGCCGTGGTGACGCAAAATATCGACGGCCTGCATCAGGTGGCCGGCTCGCAACGCGTGTTCGAGCTGCACGGATCGGTCCATCGCAACATTTGCCAGTCGTGCGGCGCGGTCTATAGCGCCGAGTGGATTTGCTCGCGCGAGCACGAGGACGCCGCGGGTGCGCCTGTGTGTCCTGCGTGCGGCGGGCGCATCAAGCCCGATGTAGTGCTCTACGAGGAGCCGCTCGACGAGCACGTGCTGACCGGTGCCGTTGCCGCCATCGCCGCGGCCGATGCCCTCATTGTGGGCGGGACCTCGCTCGTGGTGTATCCGGCGGCAGGCCTTACGCGTTACTTTACCGGCGATACGCTGGCCATATGCAACCTTGCTCCCACCGATCAGGATGCAAATGCCGACCTGCTGATTTCTTGCGACATCGCGGCCGCGTTTGCGTTCTAGCCCGCGCGCGCGGATACAATAGAAAGACTGAGTGCAAAGCGACCCCGCCGCCAGCTCCCCAAGCTCGGCGGCGTGGGCATTTTAGGAGGATGTTCATGGCGAACGACAGCAAGACATGGCGGTGCGGAAAGTATGAGCTCAGCTTTGACCGTCCGCGCATCATGGGCGTCCTCAACGTGACGCCCGATTCGTTTAGCGATGGCGGGGAGCACTTCGACCCGGATGCCGCCATCGAGTACGGCCTGGCGATGCTCGACGCCGGCGCCGACATCATCGACGTGGGCGGCGAGTCCACGCGCCCCGGTTTTACCCCGGTCAACCCCGACGAGGAGGCTCGCCGCGTGCTGCCCGTGGTGCGCGCGCTGGCCAAGGAGGGCGCCATCGTCTCGATCGACACGCGTCATGTGGCGGTTGCCAAGGCGGCCGTGCGCTGCGGCGCCTCGATCGTCAACGACGTGACCGGCTTCACCGATCCCAAGATGGTCGAGTTTGTTAAGACGAGCACCTGCGGCGTCATCGTGATGCATGCCGGCGAGGTCGCCGCGCCCACCCGCACGCACGCAACGGTGCAGCTCGATACCTCGGCAGCGGCGTTTGTTGCCGAGAAGGCGCGCGAGGCGGCTGCCGAGGCCGCGCGTGAGGCCGAGAAGCCGGCTCGCCGCCGTCGCGGCAAGTTGCTGGGCGAGCCTAAGCCGGAGGCCAAGCTTCCGGGCGGCGTGGTGCAGCCCTCGTTGCCGTTTGGCGAACCGGAGCCCACGTCCGAGCCTTCAAGCGAGCAGGAGACGCCGGCCGCCGAGCAGGCTACTGCCGCCGAGACCGTCGCGCCCGCGCCCGAGGCCACTCCCGCAGCCACCGAGGCCGCATCGGAGTCCAATGACCGCCTGGCCGCCATGATGCGCCGCAGCGCCCGCCGCGAGGAAGCCTACGTGCCCACCTCGCAGCTCCGCCGCTTCACCCTGCCCGATTCGGCGCCCATCATGCGCCGCGTCATGGGCTTTCTGTCCGACCAGGCCCGCACGCTCATCCATGCCGGCGTGTCGCGCGACCGCATCTGCATTGATCCTGGCCCGGGCTTTGGTAAGTCGGCTAACGAGGACATCGTCATCCAGCGCGAGACTGCCAAGATGGCGTCACTGGGCTATCCGCTCATGTGCGCCGTGTCGCGCAAGCGCTTTGTGGGCGCCGTCTCGGGTGTGACCGAGGCCGCCGAGCGCGATGCCGCTACGTTTGGCGTGTGCCTGGGCGCCATCCAGGCCGGTGCCAACATCGTGCGCGTGCACGACGCCGCGGGTTTTGCGCAGTTCCTGAACGGTTACTGGGCGGTTGCCAAGCCGCAGCCGCGCCGCGCGTTTGTGGCTGTGGGCTCCAACCTGGGGCATCGCTGCGACAACATCCGCGCTGCACGCGAGATGATCGCCGAGATTCCACTCACCTGCGTGTCCAACTCCTCCAAGATCTACGAGAGCGAGCCTGCCTACGAGACGCGCCAGGACGCGTTTGCCAACGCCGTCATCGAGATCAAGACCGAGCTGGCGCCGTTGGTGCTGCTCGACGAGCTCATGAAGATTGAGGCCGAGCTGGGGCGCGACCGCTCCAAAAAGGCCAAGGCCAACGGCCCGCGCACCATCGACCTGGACCTGCTGTGGATGGACGGCGAGACCCACGGCGGCAAAAAGCTGCGCCTGCCGCATCCGCTCATTGGCGAGCGCGACTTTGTGCTGGTGCCGCTCGAGGACCTGATGCACGACCCGGCGCGGTTCTTCCGCTACAACGGCGTCGAGGTCAAGGAGCCCGAGGATCGCGTGGGCCATATCGTGGGCGAATTGGGGCGTATGTAGATGATCGAGATGAATGCTGTTGCCGCCGGCACCGAGCTCGACGCGGCGCGTGACGCGGGCCGCGAGGGCGTGTCCGCGGGCTGGTGCGCATGGAACGCGGGCGATGCTTCGCTGACGTTTTCGCTGGTCGTGCGTCCGGATGTGAATATGCACGCCTTCCACGGCCTGCCGTTTGTGGCCGCAATGGGTATGATGGACGCGCTCGCGGGCACGGCCGCAACGCCGGGCCTGGGGCTTGCCGGCAAAGTGGGCATCCAGTGGCCGAGTGACATCGTGTGCGGCGCGCCCGCGTTTGAGACGTCGCTCGCGCGCGTCGCCGTCAACGGCGGTGCCGGTGCTGCGGGCATGTTCGGTGCCGTGACGGTGGATATTGAGCGTTCGGCGTTGAGCGAGCTCGGTGTGGATGTGGCTGACGAAGCGCTGGTCGAGGCGCTGGCCGCCGCCATGCTGGCCCGCGTGGACGCCTGGGCGGTTGTTGCCAACACGCCGCAAGGCGCCGCAGGGCCGCTGGCTCCCGTGCTGGGCGAGTACTTCGACATGGTGCCGCTGCTGGGCCGCCAAGTTGCGGCGGTGTCGCCCAACGGTTTGCCGCTTGCGGTCGGTGTGTTTGCGGGCCTGGATATCTGGGGTCGTGCGACTATCAAGACCGATGCCGGCGAGCAGGAGTTTCCGCCCGAGGCCGTACGAATTCGCGGGCTGTAGCGCGGGGCGCCAGCGCTCAAAGACAACGATGACAACGAAGCCCTCTTCGGTCTGTGCCGGGGAGGGTTTCGCCTGTCTGGGGAATGGGCTTGGCGAACGTTTGCGGGGACTGTGGCATCGGGCGTGCTTGACTTAAGCCCCTGCTCTATCCCAGCTCCTGCATGCGGCGGTAGATTTCGCAGATGCCTTTGATGGTGAGTTGTCCGTCGACCACGTCGAAGGCATCGGTCGAATCGGCGACGATGCCGGCGAGACCGCCCGTGGCGATAACGGTGGCGTCCTCACGACCCAGCTCGCGCTTCATGCGTGTGACCAGGCCCTCGGCCATGGCGGCAGCGCCCACCACGGCGCCGACCTTGATGCACTCCTCGGTATCGCGGCCGATGGCGTGCTCGGGCGCCTCGAGCGGCACACTGGCGAGCTTGGCGGCACGGGCGGCAAGCGCGTCCATGGAGATACGGATGCCCGGCGCAATCGCTCCGCCAATGTAATAGCCGTCCTCATCAATGACGTCGATATTGGTTGCGGTGCCAAAGTCCACCACGATCGCCGGCGCGTCGTAGAAGGTCTCGGCAGCGACGGCGTTGGCGATGCGGTCGGCACCAACGGCCTGGGGGCGCGCCGCCCGCAGCTTGGTCACGGCGGCCGTCTGCGGCCCGATGACGATGGCGTCCGCGGCAATGCGGTCGGCCACGGCGTGCCACTCGCGCGAGAGCTGCGGCACCACGCCGGCAAAGGCGATCGCGTCGACCGCATCGAGCGAGAGGTCGTACATCTTAAAGAAGCCCATCAGGCGCACGTGGATCTCGTCGGCGGTATAGGAGCGGTCGGTGGGCATACGCCACGACTGCACCAGCTCGTCTCCGTCAAACAGGCCCATGGCCGTCTGCGTGTTTCCCATATCGATAGCGAGCAGCATGTCTACTCCCGGTGTTGGCATAAAAGGACGCGCACCATTGTATACGTGCCGTCGACGGCGCTCGGCTGCGATTCGTTTACGGCGATAGGGGCTGAGGGGTTTAAATATGAAGGAATTATGCTCTACGAGATTTTTCTTGCCGTTTGCCGAACTCCCGTGTAATATTCTTTCTTGCGCACATGAGGCGCCCAGACATTGCGGGGTGGAGCAGTCTGGTAGCTCGCCGGGCTCATAACCCGGAGGTCGTAGGTTCAAATCCTGCCCCCGCGACCAAGAACTTGCAGCTCGTCGGCCTAGCCGGCGAGCTTTTTTGTTATTCCGGGACTGTGTTTTCGGTCCAATTCTCGGCCTCTCAAACAAAATCTCGATCTGTAACATCTAGACCCGATTTGGGCGGCTAGATGTTACAGATCGAGAAAAACCCGCTGTTGGGCTCATCCCATCCACCTGCCGCTACCTGCTGTCTGCCGATTTCCGTTGCGCTGTTGTATTCCCATGCTATATCCTCTAGACAACTACGCGGCATCATCGCCGCCGCGCCTACAAGAGAGGAATGTCCATGACCGCACCTGCATCTAAGCTGCTCCAGCCCATTACGGTTGGCCCCCTTGAGCTCAAGAACCGCATTATGTTCCCGCCGCTGACTACCGGTTACGAGGAGCGCGACGGTTCCATCGGCGAGCGCAGCCTGGCTTTTTACGAGCGCCTGGCCCGTGGCGGCGTGAGCTACATCGTCATTGGCGACGTTGCTCCCGTTATGACCGCAAGCCCCACGCCCAAGCTGGCGACCGACGCCCAGATCCCCACGTTTAAGGCGCTGGCCGACGCCGTCCACAAGTATGGTGCCAAGGTTGCGCTGCAGCTGTTCCACCCCGAGTACGACGTGCCCGGCGTCGGCCGCATGGTCATGGGATCCATGGCCGCCGCTAAGGCCGCGCAGGAGGCCAAGGCCGCCGGTGACGAGGAGACCTTTGCCGCCAAGATGGCCGAGTCCAACGAGATTCGCAATCAGGCCTACGCCAAGCTGCATCACGACATGCAGCACTTTGTGAACGAGGCGAGTGTAGAGCAGCTCGCCCAGATCAAGGAGGCCATCGCTGCCTCGGCCGCTCGCGCGCAGCAGGCCGGCATCGACGCCATCGAGGTCCACGGCGACCGCTTGGTGGGTTCGCTGTGCTCGGCCATCCTCAACCAGCGCACCGACGAGTACGGTGGCTCGTTCGAGAACCGCGTTCGCTACGCGCTCGAGGTCGTCGCCGCCATTAAGGAGGCCGCGCCGCAGCTGATGGTGGAGTACAAGCTCCCCGTGATCATGGAGAACCCCGACGGCACGCCGCGCGGCAAGGGCGGCCTGCAGCCCGACGAGGCCTGCGAGTTTGCCAAGCTGCTTGAGGGCGCGGGCATCGACATGATCCAGGTCGCGCAGGCCAACCACACCGGCAACATGGGCGACACCATTCCGCCCATGGGCGCCATGCCCTACAACTGGACGCTGCCCGTGGCCGAGCGCGTCAAGGCCCTGGTCTCCGTGCCGGTGGCAACCGTCGGCCGCGTGGTCTCGGTCGAGGCCGGCGAGAAGATTCTGGAAGACGGCGCCGCCGACATCATCGCCTATGGCCGCTCGCTCATGTGCGATCCCGACATTGCGCTGAAGGCCGCTACGGGCGAGCCCATCCGCGAGTGCCTCAACTGCAACAAGGGCTGTGTCGACGCGATTCAAAACCGCAAGTACATCTCGTGCGTGCTCAACGCCGAGAACGGTGACGAGGCGACCATAGCCATTAAGCCGGGCGAGGGCGACAAGAAGATCGCCGTGGTGGGCGGCGGTATTGCCGGCCTGGAGGCCGCACGCGTGGCGGCCAAGCGCGGCTACGACGTGACCATCTACGAGGCGAGCGATCACTTGGGCGGCCAGATTGTGCTGGCGGCCGCGCCCCCGCGCAAGGACGAGATCATGCGCTCGGTCGAGTACTACGAGAAGATTCTGCCTGGCCTGGGCGTGAAGGTTGAGCTCAGCCATGCCGCTACCGCTGAGGACCTCAACGCCGCCGACGCCGCGATTGTGGCCGTGGGCGCGCACGACGTGGTCATCCCCGTTCCGGGCGCCGACTCGGAGAAGGTCGTCTCGAGCTGGGACGTGCTGGCCGGCAAGGTGAAGCTCAGCGGGCGCGTCGCCGTCATTGGCGGTGGCCTGGTGGGCACCGAGACTGCCGAGTACCTGCTGCAGCACGGCTGCGAGGTGGCGATCGTGGAGATGCTCGACAAGATTGCCGCGGGCGAGTCCGAGACCATTCTGCCGCTGATCATGAGCGACTTTGCAGAGCACAACGTGGAGCAGCACGTGAAGACCTGCCTGACCGCCATTACCGACGAGGGCGTGGAGGCCATTCGCACTACCGAGGACGGCGCCGAGGAGCCGGTAAAGATCGCCTGCGATTACGTGGTGATGGCCGTGGGCTCCAAGGCCAACGCGTTTGACCTGGATGGCGTGACGGTGCCCGTGACCTGCGTGGGAGACTGCTCGGGCGAGCGCACCGCCGACATCGCGAGCGCCATTCGCACGGCATATCACGCGGCCAACGAGCTGTAGTTAACTTCGCGGCCAGGCGGGGCGGTAGCACGGATCCGTCTCGCCCGGCTGTGTCCCGTCGGATGTCAACCGGTGCGGGGCCTGCAAGCGCGCAGGTCTCGCCCTTTTTGTTTTGCTCCGGTGGATGGCAATGCGCGGTAATCATGAGGAGTGAGGACGTCTACTGCCTCGCAGATCACTCAAAATTATTGGGGGAGGGGTTAATAACCATATCCTCTATACCAAAGGACATAAAGAGATGTCAATTTTGTTGACAAGCGAATGACGATTAGCTGCGAGTCAGTTACCAGCGTAAATAATCGATAAAGAAATGTCGTAATTTGGTGCCAAATGCCCAGATAACGCCGCGTCTACTTTAATTAACTGCTTTGAGCAAACAGTAAAATGCTACTATCTAACTTGCACGTAAGAAAGCAGATTAACGGTTAAGGCTAAGAAGTGGCAGGTATGTCAGAAGCAACTAGGACTCGCACGTATGCGCCCGAGGTTAGACAGCGCGCCGTCGAGATCCTCCAAGAGGGGGTCGGTCATCGCGCCCTCGCCGCGGAGCTTGGCATTCCCCAGGCCACGGCTCGTCAGTGGGCCCGCGCGTATGCTGTGGGCGGTGCCGACGCCGTTCTCAATGCCGGTTCGCATCATCACACCTACTCGTACGACGTAAAGCTCGCTGTGGTTAAGGACCGTCTGGAAAACGGCTTGACGGTTCGCGAGGCCATGATCAAGCACAAGATTCCCAGCGAGTCTTCGGTCAAGGCTTGGTGCCGTCAGTACCGCGAGAGCGGTGAGTCCGCACTGGTCGATAAGCCGCGCGGTCGCAAGCCGCGCGTTAAAAAGGCGGAATAGCAAACGGGATGGTGCGCCCACAGGGGCGCATTTTTCTTGCCGCCCCTCTACTCCAATGCGGACAGGCTCCTTGCCCCGTACGCCTAAAACTCCCCAGTTGACCGAAAACCCGCTGCCGCTACTCATCAATTGAGCTATAACGTTAAACAATTGCAGCGTTTTTGCATGGGGGAGTGATGGTATGACGCTACTGTATTTCCTTACCCTGTTTCCGCTGGTACCGGCGCTGGGCATGCTGTTCGCGCGCGGCGACCGCGCCCGCGATGCGGTGGGGCTCATAGGTTCCGGCATTATTATGGCGGTGACAGTTGTAGTCGCCGTCATGTTTTTTGGCATGGGTCCGCAGAGCTTTGAGGTTGCCTCCGGCACCTCGCATGTGCTCTCGATCATCAGCTCCGTCATCGACGTCATCCTGTGCGCCGTCATCCTGTACAACGCGTACAAATATAGGAACGCGCTCACCACGGTGCTCGGCATAGTCCCTGTCTCTTATACACATCTGACGCTGCCGACGAAGCTAGAAGTGTAG